>NZ_CYPR01000142.1 GCF_001408515.1 Jannaschia seosinensis
CGCCGCGATCATCATGATCCGGAACCGGATGATGTCGCTCAGGCTATGCTGAACTTTCGCCGGGTCACGCGGATCGTGCAGGCAATCTGCGAGCCGCTGCGCCAGACCCGCCCTGCGCTCGATCTCGCGCAGCAGGGTCAGGCCGGCGTCGGAGCTCATGTCGGCGCCGTCAAACCCGAGTAGGACCGGCTTACCGTTAAGGCGTGACAGGCGGGGCGTGGAGCACGTAGACTGGGTCATGGCGGAGGTCGTCCTGCTGAAATCTGAATCTTTGGCGTCGATAACCAAAAAATGCAGAGTTTCAGACGGTTACGCCACCTCCGCCGCCTTCTCGTGAATTATCCGGGCTAACTAAAGGGGATGTGGTGCTTCGCCTTGCACTAGCCTTTGCGCATCGAACTTTGCCTTCGGTTCGATCCGCAGCCCGATAAGGCCGCCGCCGGCCTCTAGCGCTTCTTCCGCTTCACATTTCCCCCGCGCTGGCCCGGCCGCCCTGCGGTACTGCGTCCTTCGGCCTTCCGGGCATCCTCCACGGCCTGCTCGACCGCCGACTGGCGCGCCAACGGATCGTCGGACACCACCAGATCCACCTGCTCCAGACGCTTGACCTCGTCGCGCAATCGGGCGGCTTCCTCGAATTCGAGGTTTTCGGCCGCCTTGCGCATCTGCTCGCGCATTGCGTCCAGATGGGCCTGAAGGTTGCCGCCGGTGGTGGGCTTGTCGACCTTGGCCGTCACGCGGTTCATGTCGATATCGCCCTTGTAGAGGCCGGCCAGAACGTCCTCAACGTTCTTGCGGACCGTTGCGGGCGTGATGCCGTGAGTCTCGTTATAGGCCATCTGTTTCGTGCGCCGACGATCGGTCTCGGCCATCGCACGCTCCATGGAGCCGGTGATGCGATCGGCATACATGATGACGCGGCCATCGGCGTTGCGCGCTGCGCGGCCGATCGTTTGGACCAGTGACGTTTCGGAGCGCAGGAAGCCCTCCTTGTCGGCGTCCAGAATGGCCACCAATCCGCATTCGGGGATATCGAGCCCCTCGCGCAGGAGGTTGATGCCAATCAGCACGTCGAATGCCCCGAGGCGGAGGTCGCGCAGGATCTCGATCCGCTCGATCGTATCGATGTCGGAATGCATGTAGCGGACCTTGATCCCCTGCTCATGCAGATATTCCGTCAGATCCTCGGCCATGCGCTTGGTCAATGTGGTCACGAGGGTGCGCATCCCCTGCCCCGTCACCTTGCGGATCTCGTCGAGCAGATCGTCGACCTGCATGTCCACGGGACGGATCTCGATCTTCGGGTCCAGAAGTCCGGTCGGCCGGATGACCTGCTCGGTAAAGACGCCACCGGTCTGCTCCATCTCCCATGCGGCAGGCGTGGCGGAGACAAAGATCGATTGCGGGCGCATCGCATCCCATTCCTCGAACTTGAGGGGCCGGTTGTCCATGCATGACGGCAGGCGGAAACCGTGTTCGGCCAAGGTCATCTTGCGCCGGAAGTCGCCGCGATACATGCCGCCGATCTGGGGCACGGAAACGTGCGATTCGTCGGCGAAGACGATGGCATTGTCGGGGATGTATTCGAACAGCGTGGGCGGCGGCTCTCCGGGCGCACGGCCGGTGAGGTAGCGGGAGTAGTTCTCGATCCCGTTGCAGACGCCCGTGGCTTCCAGCATCTCAAGGTCGAAATTGGTCCGCTGCTCCAGGCGCTGCGCCTCCAGAAGCTTGCCCTCTCCGACGAGCTGATCGAGGCGGGTCTGAAGCTCCGCCTTGATGCCCTTCATGGCCTGCTGCATCGTCGGGCGCGGCGTCACGTAGTGGCTGTTGGCGTAGATGCGAATCTTTTCGAAATTGTCGGTCTTCTTGCCCGTCAGAGGGTCGAATTCGGTGATGGCCTCAAGTTCCTCCCCGAAGAAGGACAGCCGCCAAGCGCGGTCGTCGAGGTGGGCGGGCCAGATCTCCAGACTGTCGCCGCGCACCCGGAAGGAGCCGCGCGCGAAGGCGGCGTCGTTGCGGCGATATTGCTGGGCGATCAGGTCGGCCATGACCTTGCGCTGATCGTAATCGCTGCCGGCGATCAGATCTTGGGTCATCGCGCCGTAGGTCTCGACCGATCCGATGCCGTAGATGCAGGACACGGAGGCCACGATGATGACGTCGTCACGCTCCAGCAGCGCACGGGTGGCCGAGTGGCGCATCCGGTCGATCTGCTCGTTGATCTGCGACTCCTTCTCGATGAAGGTGTCGGACCGCGGCACATAGGCCTCGGGCTGGTAATAATCGTAGTAGCTGACGAAATATTCGACGGCGTTGTCCGGGAAGAAACCCTTGAACTCGCCGTAGAGTTGCGCGGCGAGCGTCTTGTTGGGCGCCAGGATGATTGCGGGACGCTGCGTCTCCTCGATGATCCTGGCCATGGTGAACGTCTTGCCCGTTCCCGTGGCGCCCAGAAGGACCTGATCGCGCTCGCCGTCCTTCACACCCTTTGTCAGCTCGACGATGGCGGTCGGCTGATCGCCCGCGGCCGTAAACTCGGTCTGCATCACAAAGCGGTGCCCGCCTTCCAGCTTGTCGCGCGCGGCGGGGGGCGCGGCGGGGGCCAGCATGGGCATCTGGTCGGGACGGTTGTTGTGCATCTGGGCTTCTCCGGCGGCTGCGTCAGACTTGTGCGCGGGACCCAAGGGTTCAAGAGGCGGACTTCGCCTTGTCCGAGACGGCCCGGCCCGCTATTCGTTGATCGAACCTCTGACCGGAGCCTCGACCATGCGTGCCCGCATCTTCAAGCCTGCCAGGACGGCAATGTCGTCGGGAACGGCCAAGACCCGTGACTGGGTGCTGGAATTTGTGCCGGAAGTCCCGCGTGAGATCGATCCGCTGACAGGCTGGACCGGTTCGCGCGACACTCAGGCGCAGGTCAGGCTGCACTTCGAATCTCAGGAAGAAGCCGAGGATTACGCGCGCGATCACAAGATCGAGTACACGATCCTCCGCCCGCAGGGACGCAAGGCCAACCTCCGGGCCGGTGGCTACGGTGAGAACTTCGCGACGAACCGCCGCGGGTCCTGGACGCACTGACGAGCGCCGGTCGGTCGGATCAGGACAGGCATGTCGGGCTTCGTCGAGGCGGAGACTTTACTCACACCCGGGATCCGGGTTACCGCATTTTTGGTGCGGGCCCTTAGCTCAGTTGGATAGAGCAGCCGACTTCTAATCGGCAGGTCGAGGGTTCGAATCCTTCAGGGCCCGCCACTAGGCGGCATGCGACCGCATGAATGAACCGCCGCGAAAACCCGGTTCCACATTTCTGCTTTCCCGAAAGGCCCGACCAGACTGCAAAATGACAGCTGGCCGTTCCGGTTCTTCGCGGCGGCGGTCAACCTGCGGTTACCGTCATTGCAAGACTGACAAGTAGGGCGTCGAGACGGACGGCGATCGCCACGTCGGAATAGACGGACATGTCTCGGCTCCCTGGCTGTAATCTCTGGGGCGCGGCGCCAACAGTTCCACGCCATGCACATTCCTTCGGTATAGCTTGCGCATGTACCAATCGTGAACGGCGGCGTTCGTTCCGCCCGAGCCGCTCAAATTCCGAATAAAATGCGCATCGTGTGCCGATCCGGCCACTGCACGGGTTTTCCGGGCTTTTAACGACGTTGGCCGACCCGTGGCAGACACAGATGACGCTTCATCGGCGGGCGTATTCCACGGCCGCGCAAGCGGAGCGTGAGGGCCGGTGGAACCGCGTCGTTGCGGCTTCCCCTTCTTCGCGGATGGGTCCATCCTGCGTCCCATGACGCAAAACAGCTACTATACCGCCCCCGGCGGCCATCCCCCGCAGACGCAGCTCCTGACCGACCGCGCGGTCTTCACCGACGCTTATGCGGTGATCCCGAAGGGGACGCTGCGCGATATCACCACAAGCCGCCTGCCCGGCTGGGACGCCACGCGGCTCTGGATCCTGGCGCGCCCGCTTTCGGGCTTTGCGGAGACATTCTCGCAATACCTGATGGAGGTCGCGCCCGGTGGCGGCTCGGATGCGCCGGAGCCGGAAGCGGCGGCCGAATCCGTGGTTTTCGTGGTGGCCGGCACCGTAACGGTCACTCTGGACGGTACGGAGCGGGAGATGGGCCCCGGCGGCTTCGCGTATCTGCCGCCGACGGCGAACTGGACCTTGCGCAACCGGGACAAGACCACCGCGCAGTTTCACTGGATCCGCAAGCGCTACGTCTCCGTCACGGGCCTACCCGCACCCGATCCCGTCTTTGCCACCGATGCCGACATCGCGCCGACCGAGATGCCAAACACCGACGGCGTCTGGGCCACGACGCGCTTCGTCGATCCCGACGACCTGCGGCATGACATGGCGGTGACCATCGTGACCTTCCAGCCGGGCGGCCTGATCCCGTTTCCCGAGACGCATGTGATGGAGCACGGGCTTTACGTTCTCGAAGGGAAGGCGGTCTATCGCCTGAACGACGATTGGGTGGAGGTCGAGGCGGGCGACTTCATGTGGCTTCGCGCCTTTTGTCCGCAGGCTTGCTATGCGGGCGGGCCCGGGCCGTTCCGTTACCTGCTCTACAAGGACGTGAACCGGCATGCGGCCTTGCCGTTCGGCTAGTCGCGGACGCGCGGCTATCGGCCGTCCTGCGGCCGCTATCGGATACACCTTCCCATTGGCGGATCCCTCGCCGTAGATCGGGAATCAGACGACATGCGGGTCGGATGGTCCGCCGCCGCACGTTTACCCACGGAGAGATCACATGAAATTTACCCTGCTGCCGCTTCTGGCCATCACCGCCCTTCTGGCCGCCTGCGGGCCCAACGCCGCCATCGACAGCGACACGGAGCGCGGACTTGTCGGTGCGGCGGTCGGCTATGGTGCCGCCAAGGCCGTGAAGGGCAACGGCGATCGCGGCGCCATCATCGGCGGCCTCGCCGGCGTGTTCTGCGACGATGCAGGCATCTGCGCACCCGCCTATCGCTGAGTCGCCGGATCAGGGCGACTGCTTCCGCCCTGCATCACCGAAGGCCCGCCCGTCGCCGACCGGCGGGCCTTTTCGCAACCAAGGCCGGCCCTGATGAGCCGCCGCCCGATCAGTGGCGCGGCGTGCCTGTGGGAAGGCCCCCAGGCTGCTTTCCCCACGTCTCGCGGCCCGACATGCCACCGGCGACCTCGTCGGTCGTCTCGGCCGGGAGGTCCTTGGGCAGCACGAGGTTGAGCACGATGGCGAGGAATGCCGCCGGCAACAGGCCCGATACCATCAACACCCGCGCCGAATCCGGCAGGTGGGCCACCGCATCCGGCTCCAGTTGCAGGCCCAGCCCGATCGACAGGGACACGGCAAAGATCACCATGTTGCGCCGGTTCCAGTTCACATCCGACAGCATCGAGATGCCGGCCGCGACTACCATGCCGAACATGACGATCACGCCACCGCCCAGCACCTCGATCGGCACGGTGCGGATGACCCCGCCCACCTTCGGCACGAGGCCGCAGACGATCAGAAACAGCGCACCGATGGTGACGACGTGGCGCGACATCACCCCCGTCATGGCGATCAGCCCGACATTCTGGCTGAACGAGGTGTTGGGAAAGCCGCCGAAGAGGCCGGCGACGGCGGTTCCGATCCCGTCGGCATAGGTCGCGCCGGTAATCTCCCGGTCGGTCGCCTCGCGTCCCGCACCGCTCTTGGCGATGCCGGAGACGTCTCCGACGGTCTCTATGGCCGAGACGAAGGCCATGAGGCAGAAACCGAGGATCGCGGCGATCGTGAACTCGATTCCGTAGCGAAACGGCTGCGGAAGGGCAAAGGCGGCGGCGTTGTTCCACGATCCGGCAATGGCGTCGGTGGTCAGGATGCCGACGGCCAGCGCGTAGAGATATCCGGCGATCAGGCCGGTCAGAACGGCCGAGACCGACAGCATCCCGCGCGTGAAGAATTTCAGCGCCAGCGTCACGCCGATCACCACGAGCGCCGCCGACCAATTGAGAAGCGAGCCGTATTCCGGCGTGCCGATGGCCGGCACCCCGCCGGCGGCGTATTGGATGCCGACCCGCACGAGAGCCAGTCCGATCATCGTGACGACGAGGCCGGTGACGAGCGGCGGGAGCGCGAAGCGGATCCGACCGATGAACGTTCCGATCAGCGCGTGGAACAGACCGCCGACGATGACGCCCCCGAACAAGGCGGCCAACGCATCGACCCCCCGCCCCGCCACGAGTGGAATCATGATCGGCAGGAAGGCAAAGGACGTACCCTGCACGATGGGCAGTCTCGCCCCGACCGGACCGGCGCCCACCGTCTGGAGCAGCGTGGCGATGCCCGCGAACAGCATCGACATCTGGATCAGGTAGAGAAGTTCCGGAAAGTCGGGCGAGTTCGAGCCGAAGCCGAAACCGGCCGCCCCCGCGACGATGATCGCCGGCGTCACGTTGGAGACGAACATCGCCAGGACGTGCTGGATGCCAAGCGGAACGGCCTTGGCGAGCGGCGGCGTGTAATCGGGATCGCGCAGCTGTTCCGGCGTTCCGATGGAGTTGTCTGCCATGATCGCGATCCTCGTCTGCCGGATTTGCGTTGCCGTCGGGTCTATTCCCCGCGCTCGATGCGGTAGGGCATGTCGAGCGGGTGTTCCTCAAGGTTGTCGCCAGGCCCGATGCGGTCGATCACCGCGAACAGGCCGGGTTCGTTCAGAGGCGTCAGCACGCCGTGCCAGACGCCTCGGTCGAAATTGATCGCCTGGCCCGGCTCCGCGACGAACGCGAGCGGCTCGCCGGGCACGCCGTTCTCGTCCGGCGCCACGGTCACGAGCCACTCGTGCTGGTGCATCGGAACGAAGGCCTGCGACCCGTCCGGGTGCCGCTCCAGCAGGTCGAGATCGTAGGGCAGCATGCGTGGCGCGGCATCGAAGATGCTGAGGCCCGCGCGTCCGTCGCCAAATGCGAGCGCCGCGCGGTCGTGAAAGCGGCGGCAAAGACCCCGGTTGATGATCTTTTCCGGCGTGCCGTTATTGTCGAGGACCTGTCCGAACGGCGCGAAGGTCTGGGCCCGCAGCCTTTGGGTTCGGATGACCCGGGTGATACTCAAATCATTCATTTCAGCATGTCCTTGAGCCGGTGCAGCGCGATGCGTTCGACCTGGCGGCAGGCTTCCGACATCTCGGTGGCCGTGTCGTTGGCGGTTCGGGCCTCGAACGCCGCCATGATGCCGGCCTTGTCGTGGTCGCGCACCGCGATGATGAAGGGAAAGTCGTGCTTCTGCATGTAGGCATCGTTGCGGGCCTCGAATGCCGTCCGCTCCGCATCCGTCAGCGCATCGAGCCCGGCCGAGGATTGTTCGGCCGCGCTTTCCGCCGTCAGCCGCTTCGCCTGCGCAAGCTTTCCCGCAAGGTCCGGATGTGCCTTCAACACCCCCAGCCGCTCCGCATCCGACGCCGTCCGAAAGACACGGCAGAGGGCGTTATGCAGGCCCACCGCAACGTCATGGGCCGGGCCCAGCTCCCGCTCATGGGCACGTTCCGCAATCCAGGGCGAATGTTCGAATACGCCGCCGAACCGCGTCACGAACGTCTCGCGGTCCATTGCCGACGGCCGCTCGCGCCGGACATGCGGGTGATGGCGGGACCAATGCTCCGCAATCTGCGCCCGTGTGGCGAACCAGACCCCGTGCTGTGCGCCCGCGTATTCGAGAAACCGCCGCAGCGCCTCGGCCCGGCCGGGCCGACCCGCCAGCCGGCAATGCAGGCCGACCGACATCATCCGCCCGCCCTCGCGGTGAAGATTGTCGAACGTGTCGCGCAGGTATCGCTCCCATGACGCACCGTCGGGATGGCCCGCCTGAATGGCGAAGCGCATGTCGTTCACGTCCAGCGTGTAGGGCACGATGAGCTGGTCCCGCTCTCCGACCTCGACCCAGTATGGCAGGTCGTCGGCATAGCTGTCGGCAACATAGGCGAAGGCGCCGGTCTCGGCAGCCAGCCGGATCGTATTCTCCGAAGAGCGCCCGCAATAGAACCCCGTGGGCGGTGCGCCGGTCACCTCTTCGTGCAGGCGGATGGCCTCGGCGATCGCGGCCCGCTCCTCGTCCTCGGGCATGTCCTTGTGCTCGACCCACTTGAGCCCATGCGTCGCGATCTCCCACCCGGCGTGCTGCATCGCGGCGACCTGCGCGGGACCACGAGCCATGGCGGTGGCGACACCGTAGACCGTCACCGGCAGATCGCGCAGCATCCGGTGCAGGCGCCAGAAACCGGCCCTCGCGCCATATTCGTAGATCGATTCCATATTCGCGTGCCGCATGCCCGGCCAGGGCTGCGCGCCGGTGATCTCCGACAGGAACGCCTCGGAGGCCGCGTCGCCGTGCAGAACGTTGTTCTCGCCCCCCTCCTCGTAATTCAGCACGAGGTTGATCGCGATACGCGCTCCGCCGGGCCAATGGGCCTCGGGCGGTGTCTGGCCATAGCCATGGAGGTCGCGGGGATAACGGTTCATGCGGATCTCGTTTCAGCCTTGCCCCATGCGGGACGCCGCGCGCCGGAATTACAAGACAGTTTTACGACAGGCCGGTGTTTTTACAGGTTCCGTCGCACGATCGGCACGATATGGTCCCGCCACGGACACGAAGGGAACGATTAATGGCCGGATACCTGACGACGCATGTTCTGGACACGGCCCGTGGTTGCCCGGCCGACGGGCTGCGGATCGAACTGTTCCGTCTGGACGACGGCCGCACCGCGCTGACCGAGATGACCACCAATGCGGATGGTAGGACCGACTCACCGATCCTGCCCGAGGGGTCGTTCGCCACGGGCAGCTACGAACTCCTGTTCCATTGCGGCGCATATTTCGACCGGATCGGCGTGCCGCGCGAGGCGCCGCGCTTCCTCGACACGGTGCCGATCCGCTTCGGCATGTCGGAGCCTGCGCATTTCCACGTGCCGCTGCTTCTGTCGCCGTTCGGTTACTCAACCTATCGCGGCAGCTAAGCCGGGCTTTCCTCGCGGCGCCCGATGGGCAACAAGTCCCGTCGGGGCGGATCGAGGGACGGATCATGTTCGATTTGGCAATCATGTGGGATTGGGGCGCATTCGCGGTGCGCTGGCTGCATGTCATCACCGCGATCGCGTGGATCGGCGCCAGCTTCTATTTCATCGCGCTCGATCTCGGGCTGCGAAAGGCGGCGGGTATGCCCGAAGGCGCCTATGGCGAGGAATGGGAAGTCCATGGCGGTGGCTTCTACCACACAACGAAATATCTCGTGGCACCCGATCGCCTTCCCGAACACCTGACCTGGCACAAGTGGCAAAGCTATTCGACCTGGCTGTCAGGGGCGGCGCTGCTGGCCATAGTCTACTGGGCGGGGGCGGAGCTTTTCCTGATCGACCCGGAGAAGGCGGATTTCACCGTATGGCAGGCCGTGCTGCTGTCGGCGGCATTCATCGCCGGGGGATGGATCGGCTACGACCTGCTGTGCCGGTCGCGGCTGGCCGCGCGGCCGACTTTGGTCATGCTGATCCTGTTCGCCGGGATCGTCGTCGTGTCCTGGACACTTAATCAGGTGTTCACCGGACGCGCGGCATTGCTGCATCTCGGCGCGATGACGGCGACGATCATGACGGCGAACGTGTTCTTCATCATCATGCCGAACCAGAGGATCGTGGTCGGCGACCTCAAGGCCGGCCGCACCCCGGACGCGAAGTATGGCCGGATCGCCAAGCTACGCTCAACGCACAACAATTACCTGACCCTGCCGGTCCTGTTCCTGATGCTGTCGAACCACTACCCGCTGGCCTTCGCGACGCAATATGCCTGGATCATCGCGGCGCTGGTCTTCCTGACCGGTGTCACGATCCGGCACTATTTCAACACGCTGCACGCCACCGGATCCGGACCGGTCTGGACCTGGGGCGCGACGGTCTTCCTGTTCGTGCTGATGGCTTGGCTGTCGACGGCTGGCGGGTTCGACGGCGACTACGATGCGCTCGAGGCGCGGGCCATGTCGCCCGAAGCCACCCGACTGGCCGCCGCGCCCGGCTTTGCCACCGTGGCCGACACAGTGCGCGGCCGATGCTCCATGTGCCATGCCCGGGAGCCCGTCTGGCCGGGAATGCATTGGGCTCCCAACGGCGTGCATCTGGAGACCGATCAGGACATCGCCGAACATGCGCGGCAGGTTTACTACCAATCCGGTGTCAGCCATGCCATGCCACCCGCCAACCGTACCGGCATCACACCGCGGGAACGCGCCGCAATTCGCGCGTGGTACCGCGACGAGGCGATACTGGCCGCGAACGACTGATCCAAAGGATGGCGATCGGCATGATGCATTTGCCCGTGCGGGTGGCATCCGGCCATCCGAACCGCCATATCCCTCGGCAACGACCACAAATCACTTTTCCGGAGTTCCCATGAGCGATTTCCCCGGCTGGCACGGCACCACGATCATCGGCGTCCGCAAGGGCGGCAAGGTTGTCATCGCGGGTGATGGACAAGTCAGCGCAGGCCAGACCGTGATGAAGGGAACCGCCCGCAAGGTTCGTCGCCTGTCGCCCGGTGGGCAGGAGATCGTCGCGGGCTTTGCCGGCTCGACCGCCGATGCCTTTGCCCTGCTGGAACGGCTGGAGGCGAAGCTCGAGGCCTCGCCGGGGCAGCTTGCCCGCGCCGCGATCGAGTTGGCCAAGGATTGGCGGACGGACAAGTACCTTCAGAAGCTCGAGGCGATGCTGATCGTCTCGGACGGGCGGGACATGTTCGTCGTCACCGGCGCGGGCGACGTGCTTGAGCCGGAGCATGATGTCGCGGCCATCGGATCGGGCGGAAACTACGCGCTCGCGGCGGGTCGGGCGCTGATGGATGGTGACCTGTCCGCCGAGGAGGTCGCTCGCCGGGCCATGGCGATCGCCGCCGACATCTGCGTCTATACCAATGACAGCCTGACGGTCGAGACGATCGGCGGCTGATCTTCTCACAGGTGACGCTGGCCGCGATTGCCGGCCGGACATAACACAGGGGACGGACGTCGCGCCCTTCAGCCCGGAGCGACGGTCGCCGCGACCGGCAGGTGATCGGAGGCCCGGCGATCGTACCCACTTGGAGGCACGCCTAAATCCTCGACCGCAAGACCCGGTCCGGCCAGAATGCGGTCGAGCCGAAAGACCGGCCAGCGGGAGGGATAGGTCGGCCCCGCGTCATGAGACGTCCAACCCGCCGGCACATGCAGATCCACACCGCGCCGCCATTCATTCGTGTCCCCCACGATCAGATGCGGCCCCTCCATCTCACCCAGAGCCTCGGTGACCGCGCGAAGCTGCGCCTGCCGGTGGAAGCCCAGGAGCCCGAGGTGGATGCAGGCCAGAGAGAAGCCGCCATTCGGCCCCTGAAGACGCGCCATCAGCACGCCGCGTGTCTCGAACCCACGAAGCGGCAGGTGCCGGATATCCGAGAACTTCCAGCCGCTGCGCAGCAGGATCGCATTGCCCCGGTAGCCGAGATTTCGTGCCGCACCTGCCGGACGCACAGGCGTCCAACCCCGTGCGGCAACCTCGTCCAGAGGCAGGGACGAGGGGCGTCCGCCGAACCGCGCCTCCGCCTCCTGCAGGCAGACGATGTCGGGTGCGAAAACGTCGAGGGCGTCGAGAATGCGCCGCGCGCTCGGTCGCATGTCCAAGCCGAAAGCGAAGCGGATGTTCCAGGTCAGAAGGCGCATGGGCGGGATAGTAGCGCAAGCGGAACCCGACTTCACCCCGGAGGGACCGCACCGACGTTTCGCGTGGCCCTGCCGGTGCCCGCGCGACCGGCGTTGCGTTTCCGTGATTGCCGCTTAGGTAGGCGCGAAAGGAGACCCTGATGACCGACCTGACCCCGCGCGAGATCGTGTCCGAACTGGACCGCTTCATCATCGGCCAAAAGGATGCAAAGCGTGCCGTGGCCGTGGCGCTTCGCAACCGCTGGCGGCGCAAGCAACTGGGCGATGACCTGCGCGACGAGGTCTATCCGAAGAACATCCTGATGATCGGCCCGACCGGCGTCGGGAAGACGGAGATCTCGCGTCGTCTGGCCAAGCTGGCCCGCGCACCGTTCCTGAAGGTCGAGGCGACCAAGTTCACCGAGGTCGGTTATGTCGGCCGCGACGTGGAGCAGATCGTGCGCGATCTGGTGGATGCGGCCATGCTGATGGTGCGCGAGCAGATGCGTGAGGACGTGAAGGAGCGCGCCCATATCGCCGCCGAGGACCGCGTGATCGAAGCGCTGGCCGGCACCGACGCCCGCGAGGGCACGCGCGAGAGCTTTCGCCGCAAGCTGCGGGCGGGTGAGTTGGACGACAAGGTGATCGAGATCGAGCTGGCCGACACGTCGAACCCGATGGGCATGGCGGTCCCGGGTCAGCCGGGGATGGACCAGATGGCCAATCTCGGCGACCTGTTCGGCAAGATGATGCAGCGCCGCGTCAAGAAGCGCACCACCGTCGCCGCATCGTACGACCTGCTGATCGACGAGGAAGCGGACAAGCTTCTGGACGACGAGGCCGTCAAGCGCGAAGCCGTTCGCGCCGTGGAGCAGAACGGCATCGTCTTTCTCGATGAGATCGACAAGGTCACCGCCCGGCAGGACGCGCGCGGCGGCGATATCAGCCGCGAGGGCGTGCAGCGCGACCTGCTGCCGCTGATCGAGGGGACGACGGTCTCGACCAAGCATGGTGCGGTCAAGACCGATCACATCCTGTTCATCGCGTCCGGGGCGTTCCACATTGCAAAGCCGTCGGACCTGCTGCCCGAGCTTCAGGGCCGCCTGCCGATCCGGGTGGAGCTTCGCCCCCTGACGGAGGAGGATTTCGTTCGCATCCTGACCGAGACCGACAACGCCCTGACCCGCCAGTACACCGCGCTCATGGCGACCGAGGAGGTCAGCGTCACATTCACCGAGGATGGCATCGCGGCGTTGGCCCGGATTGCCGCCGAGGTGAACGCGTCGATCGAGAATATCGGGGCGCGCCGTCTTTATACGGTTCTGGAGCGGGTCTTCGAGGATCTGTCCTTCGAGGCGCCCGATCGCGGCGGTGAGAGCGTGACCGTCGATGCGGCCTTCGTGGAGCGCCACCTCGCGGAGCTGGCAAAGTCCGAGGATATCAGCCGGTACGTTCTGTGAGTTCCCCGGCGGGCGCGGGCGGTCAATCGCTGCCCCGCTTCGTTCGGGACAACGTTCCATTCCTGTCCGCAGGCGCGTTGATCGCGCTGACCTCGACCTTCGGACAGACCGTGTTCATCGCGATCTTCGCGGGCAAGATCATGACGGCCTTCGGGCTGTCGGACGGCGATTGGGGCCTGATCTACACGGTTGCCACCGGGACTTCGGCCGTGGCGATGGTGTTTGCGGGAACCTTGGCGGACCGGCTGCGGATTCGGGTTCTGGCGGTGATGGTCTGCTTGGGTCTTGCGACGGCCTGTCTTGCCATGGCGGTCACGACCGGGCCAGCGGTGCTCATCGTGGTGATCTTCGCGCTGCGTTTCTTTGGCCAAGGCATGATGAGCCACCTTGCGGCGGTCGCGATGGCGCGCTGGTTCGTGGCGGCGCGGGGCAAGGCGCTGTCCATCGCATCGCTGGGCTTTGCCTTCGGACAGACAGTGCTGCCGATCCTGTTCGTCGCGATGTTTGCGGTCGCCGATTGGCGGACGTTATGGGTTGGATGCGCGGCGCTGACACTCATGTCCATTCCCGTCCTGCTGCGCCTGCTCCGAGCGGAGCGCACGCCGCAATCACTGGCCGCCGAAACCGCTTCAGCGGGAATGTCCGGCCAGCACTGGACCCGCCTGCAGGTGTTGCGCACTCCGCTGTTCTGGTCGCTCGTGCCACTCCTCCTCGGACCGCCGGCCTTTGGAACCGCTCTGTTCTTTCACCAGGTGCATCTGGCGGGTGTGAAGGATTGGACGCTGCCGGAATTCGTCGCGCTCCTGCCGCTCTATTCGGGGGTGGCGGTGACGGTGACGCTGCTTTCGGGTGTGGTTCTCGACCGCATCGGGTCGGCCTTGTTGGTTCAGCTCTACATGCTGCCCTTCGCGGTCGCGTTCCTTGTCCTGTCGACGGCCGAGACTCTGTGGGGGGCGGGGCTCGCTCTGGTGATCCTCGGCGTCGGTGCGGGCGCGCAAGCGACCGTTCCCACGGCGTTCTGGGCCGAGTTCTACGGGACCCGGCATATCGGGTCGATCAAGGCCATGTCGACGGCGATCATGGTACTGGGTACCGCGATCGGACCGGGACTCACAGGGGTGGTGATTGACCGCGGCATCGAACTTCCGCAGCAGATGGTCGCGATCAGCCTCTATTTCGCCGCAGCCGGCGCCATAGCCGCGTTGGCGGTCTGGCGCGCCCGGTCCGCCCTACCGGCGAAGGTAGACGTAATAAGCGCCTGAGCCGCCATGGCTGCGGTGCGCTTCCGTCACCTGCAGCACGATTGTGGCCAGCGGCGCCATCCGCAGCCATTGCGGAACCTGATGCTTCAGAACGCCCAACCTGTTTGGGATTGGCCCGTCACCGGCCTTGTGTTTGCCCTTGCCGGTGACGACGATCACCAGACGCTTTCCCCGCGCCTGCGCATCGAGGATGAACCGCACGAGCTCGGGTTGGGCCGTCCCGAGCGTCATGCCGTGCAGGTCGAGCTTGGCCTCCGGACGTAATTTTCCGGATTTCATGCGCCGATGCGTCTTGGCATCCATACGCAGCGGCGATCGCGCGATCTCGTCGGAGACGCTCGGCGCTAGCGAATGCGTCGGCCGCCGGTCCTGCGAAGCCTGTCCGATCTCGAAGCGAGGAACGGACGGCGGCGACGGTGCAGGAGCCTTCTGGACGGGGCTTTCCGGCGTCGCTGCGCGGCGGCGGGTAGGATGCAGCGGATCTGCTGTGCGGGAATAGCGCGACCAGAGCTCGCGATCCTCGTCGCTCAGCCCCCTGCGACGCCGGCTCATCGCGGCACGAGCGGCGTGAAGCGGCCGCGATGGTTGAGTTGTCCCGCAGCAAGACCGGCAGCGTCACCCGTTCCGAAGAACAGATCGCCCCGGCCCGGGCCGACGATGGCCGATCCGGTATCCTGTGCAATCACCAGCCGGGCAATCTGGCCGACCTCGATCCAAATCGGCGTGCCGAGCGGCACGTGCATCGGATCCACCGCCAGAGACCGCCCGGCGGTCACGACGCACAAGGTGCCTATAGGTCCGGTATCCTCCGGCAGTTTGGACGGCGCGAAGAATGGGTAGCTCGGGTTTTCGTTCATGACCACACGACCGCGTTCCGGATCTGCGCGCAGCCAATCCGCCAGCCGCGCCGCATCGATATCGGGACCGAAAATGCCCCGATCGATCAGAAGCTTGCCAATAGATCGGTAGGATTGCCCGTTCCCGCCGGCATGACCGACGCGCAGGATTCCACCTTCGGCAAGGCGTAGTCGTCCCGATCCCTGAACCTGCAGGAAGAAACGATCCACCGGGTCCCGCAACCAAGCGATCTCCTGCCCGGCGAGATGAGGCTCGATCTGAGCACGCGGGAGGCTGCAGCCGCCTTGCGGCATGGCGTGGATCGGGACGCAAAACGTGTCGGAGCGCGTGAGGCTGGCCGGAATTTCCGGCTCGAAATAGCCGGTGAAATGGCCCTTAATAGTCTCGCCCATCCGGAAATGCGTCTCGAAGAAAGCACGCGCATCGGCGGCACCCTGCGCGGCGTCGGGTCTTCTTTTTCCGAAATTGTTGAGAAACGCCGTCAGGGCCGCATCAAGATTATCGGCCGCCCAAGCCTCGGGCCAGACATGCGAAGGCCGCCCGGTCGGGGCGGCCTGAGAAATGCCATCGCGGGCCATTCAACCCCCCGTGGCGACGAGCTTCCAGTTGGGATCCTCGGAACCCATGATCCGGGCGAAGGTCCACACGTCGCGCTGTTTCTTGATCTCGTTCGGATTGCCCTCGACAATCGTACCTTCTGAATCCTTCACCACACTCGTGATTTCGCAGACGAAGCGGATGGTGATCTGACCCTCATCGGTCGCGCGGTCGAATTCCGCCTCGGTCAGAGAAGTCTCACGTACGCCGATGAAGTTGGCATCGACCTTCAGACCTTTGTCTTCCCGATCGGAAATGACGGACAGGAAAGCGTCGTAGACGTCGTCGGACAGAAAACCCTCAACCGGCGTCAGGTCGCCGTTTTCGAATGCCATGAGGATCATCTCGTAAGCCTGGCGCGCTCCGGAGACAAATTCCGTTACGTTGAACCCCGGCTCGGCCAGCTTCATCGCGGCGAGCGCCTTCGCGCTTTCGGAGCCGTCCTCGACGTGATCGGTGATGTCACGGTCGGGGCCACCTTCGATCACCTCGAAATCGCGCCGGACGTCGTCGCGCCGCGGCCCGGAATCGGTGACCGGCGGCTTTTCGAAGCCGGTGCGTGTTCCAAGCACGTTCTTCAGCCGGATCACGAGGAAAAGCGCAATCGCGGCGAGAACCAATAGCTGTATCACGGCGTCATCCATCCCTCTCTCCGGATCGGTTCGGGGTTGGTATCCCGAGTATCGCACATATGTAAGGCGCTGTCGGGGTCAAGGGAAGCACAACCCCGCCGAGAGAAACCCGAACGGGGGAGCGTGTCGATCATGTGGCTCTTTGCGATCTTTGTCGCGGTACCGATCCTCGAGATCGCGCTGTTCATTCAGGTCGGAGGCTGGCTCGGGCTTTGGCCGACACTCGCCATCGTCATCGCGACCGCCGCGCTCGGCACCTGGCTGGTTCGCAGACAGGGGCTGGCGGAGATCGCGCGTATCCAGAAATCGCTCGGCGAGTTGCGTGATCCGACGCGGCCTTTAGCGCATGGGGCGATGATCCTCGCTTCGGGCCTTCTGCTTTTGACGCCGGGGTTCTTCACCGATGCCTTGGGCTTTGCGCTGCTGGTGCCGGGCGTGCGGGATGCGGTGCTGTCCTACATTCGCAAGCGGATCAAGGTTCAGTCCTTCCGGATGGGACGCCCCCCGCACGAAGCGCCGCGCCCCGTCGACCCGAGGAGCGACGTTCTCGAGGGCGAATATGTGGAGGTTCCGCCGCGCGATGGACCTTCGGGCTGGACGCGGCACTGACAATCAAGCTTGCGCCGACCTACGCCGCGGCTCCGGTTGTGAGCCCCGCACCCCTCTGGTATCGGATCGCAACCCTTTTTTGAAGTCACCCGAGGAACGATCATGGCCGATGAAGACCAGACCACACCGACAGAAACGAACGGTGCCGCCGCGCCCGGACAGGAACAGCAGGCCGCGCCGCAGATGAAGGTTCTAGGCCAGTTCATCCGCGATCTGTCGTTCGAGAATGTTTCGGTCCAGAAGGGCCGAACTTCCGAAGGTCAGCCCGATATCGCCGTTCAGGTCGGTCTGGAGGGCAAGAAGCGTCCTACCGAGGACCAGTTCGAAGTCGTGGTGAAGCTAAAGGTGACGGCGAAGGCCAAGGAATCCGAGGATGTCATCTTCGCGATGGAACTCGACTATGCCGGCATCTTCCAGATCACGGGCGTACCGGAAAAGCAGATGCATCCGTTCCTGATGATCGAGTGCCCCCGGATGCTGTTCCCGTTCCTGAGGCGGATCGTGTCCGACGTTTCGCGCGATGGCGGCTATCCGCCGCTCAACCTCGAAACGATCGATTTCGTATCACTTTACCGCAACGAGATCACGCGCCGCGCGCAGGCGGAAGCCGCACAAGTCACGCCGTCCTGAGCGTTACTGCCGCCAAAGGGGGTTCTCTCCGAGGGTTTCGACGAAGTCGGCATGAGCTGCGGCTTCTTCCTCGGTGAGGCGAGACGGCAGAGGGGCGGGTCGCGGCCCGGCCTTCCACGTCTCGCCCTGATGACCGCCGCCGGTCCGGGAGGCGACCAGCGACATGGTCGGCTGCCGGCCCCCGATCAGTTCCAAATAGACTTCGGCGAGAATTTCGCTGTCGAGTAACGCCCCGTGCTTCGTGCGCGCGGCGTTGTCGATGCCGAAGCGCCGGCACAGCGCGTCGAGCGAGGCGGGGGAGCCGGGGAACTTGGACCGGGCGATCGCCAGCGTGTCCACCGCCCGATCCAACGGCATGCGCGGCAGCCCCACCCAATCGAGTTCGGCGTTCAGGAATTTCATGTCGAAGGCGGCGTTGTGGATCACCAGTTTCGCGTCGCCGATGAAATCGACGAACGCCTGCCCGACCTTTTTGAAGACCGGGAAATCCTTGAGGAAATCGTCGCCGAGGCCGTGCACCTCGAACGCGCCCTGTGGCATGGACCGTTCGGGGTTGATGTATTGGTGATACACGTTGCCGGTGGCGATATGATTGACGAGTTCCACGCAACCAATCTCGACGATCCTATCCCCGGAGTCAGGCTCAAATCCTGTCGTCTCTGTGTCGAGGACGATTTCCCTCATGTCAGTTCCTCCACGATCCGCGCGACGGCGGCGCGCGCGGTATCCATGTCCGTCGTTTCGATGATATAGTCGGCGCGCGCGCGTTTGTCAGCGTCCGGCATTTGCCGCCGGAGGATCGCGTTTAGCTGCGCCTCGGTCATGGTTCCGCGGGCGAGCACGCGCGCGCGCTGAACGGCCTGCGGTACGCTGACAACGGCGATCTTGTCGCAGACAGCATCGGCGCCGGTTTCAAACAGGAGCGGCACATCGAGGACGACCAGAGAAACATCCTCCGGCAGAAATCCGGTCCGATCCGCCGCAACAAGGGGATGCACGATCGCCTCGATCCGCTCCAATGCGACCGGATCCGTCGCGATGTGACGCAGGACCTCGTGATCCACTGCCTCGTTGCGCACGGCCTCCGGGAAAGCGGCCGCAAGCGGCGCAACTGCCGCGCCGCCTTTGGCATAGAGCGCATGAACCGCCGCATCGGCATCCCAGACGGGGATCCCGTGGTCCCGGAACATACTGGCGGTCGTGCTTTTCCCCATGCCGATGGACCCGGTGAGCCCGAGAATGGTCATGCCAGAACGGCCTCCCGCAATGCATCGTCCACCTCAGGCTCGATCCCGAACCACGCCTGGAAGCCTGGTGCAGCTTGGTGCAGCAGCATCCCGAGCCCGTCGACGGTCGGGTTTCCTCGCGCCGCGGCGGCCTCCAGAAGAGCTGTCCTGAGCGGCGTGTAAACGATGTCGATCACGACGGCATGTTGGGGCAGCGCATCTAGGTCCAAGGCAAGGGGTGGCTGGCCGGTCATGCCCAGTGAGGTCGTGTTCACGACCACCCCGCAACCCGCCATGGCGTGACCAGCATCGCTCCAGTCCCGAACGCTGACCCGGGCGTCGAACAATCCGGCGAGCGCTTTGGCACGCTCCCGCGTCCGGTTCACCAGCGTCACCACCGGAACCCCGGCCGCGAGTAGCGCCGCAACGATCCCTCGCGCCGCGCCCCCCGCCCCGATTACCAGCGCCGGTTCGTCGGCGCGCCAGTCCGGCGCCCCGGCGCGCAGATTGGCAATGAAGCCGAATCCGTCGGTGTTGTCGGCAAAAATCCGATTGTTTCGGAAGATCAGGGTGTTCGCCGCGCCGATCGCCGCCGCACGCTCGGTTGCGTCGTCGGCCAATGCGAACGCTGCCTCCTTGTGCGGGAGGGTAACGTTGATCCCGGTGAAGCCCAATCGCGGCAAAAGATGCAGCGTGGCGCGAAGATCCGCCTCGCGTACATGGAGAGGAACATATTGGCCGTCGATTCCGTACCGGCGAAGCCAGTGACCATGCAGGCGGGGCGAACGGCTATGGGCAATTGGGTCGCCGATGACGCCGGCCAGGATCGTCATGTCACGACCTCTCCGCGCGACACGAGAAAGTCGATCACCTGCAGCAGGGGCAAGCCGAGGACAGCGAAGTAGTCGCCCTCGACGCGGTGGAACAGGCGGGCGCCCTCGCCCTCGAGCGTATAGGCGCCACTGGAATGGCGGATCGCTTCCCAGTTTCTTGCCACGTAGTCAGCGATGTAGGCGTCGGATATGTCCCGCATGATCATGGTCACGGTTGCGACATGTCGCCAGACCGGTGCGTTGTCTTCGGCAATCACGGCCGCGGAATACAGTTGATGCCGTCCGCCGCGCAGGGCGGCCAACTGCGCACGCGCATCGTCGGGCGTTTCGGGCTTGGATATGAGCGTTCCGGAATGGTCGAGAACCTGATCGCAGCCGAGCACGAGGCCCGGGCCGCGCACCCGCAGAGCCTTCAGCTCCGCGAGTGCATCGGCGACGTCGCGCGGCTTGTGGCCCTCGGCAAGGAGCGCATCCTTGACCGCATTCTCATCGATGCGCGCAGGCCGCGCCTCGTATGCGATGGCCGCATTGCGAAGCAGCTGTTGGCGCGTGGCAGACGCGGAGGCGAGAATCAGCATGGTCAGGGTCCTGTGGAGAACCGGGCGGATAAGCCTGTTCGATAGCTTGTGAGCGGTCTGCACGCTGTCGGCGCGGAGGACAAGTCTCCGGTTTTTTCCGGCTGGTCCCGGATCTCCTATAACAAAGTTCGCATTTTCCACGGCTGTGAGGAGATCCGGCTTTCGCTGATCCCGTACATGCCTCACTCACGGATCGATTCACAGCCTGCACACCTTTGAAAAAAGCCCGACGGAGCGGATTTCCACAAGCCGAGTGGACAGGATCGTCAGCCCGTGCCTCCAGGTTGGGGAGGAATCACGGAGATCGTTTGATCCCCGTTATTCACAGGCCCAACCACTTCATCATCCTTCTTTCTTCTTTCTATATAGATGGGCGAAACATAGAGGGCGCCATGGTCGACTGGTATCTTTGGCTCAAGGCTGGACACGTGATCTCCTTCGTCGCCTGGATGGCTGCGTTGTTCTATCTGCCACGCTTGTTCGTGTATCACGTGGAACAGCGTGGCAGCGTGCCGGAGGCGATGCCCATGCTGGAGGTGATGGAACGGCGCCTTCTGCGTGCGATCATGACCCCTGCGATGATCGCGACATGGTTTTTCGGCATGGGATTGATCGGGTTGGGTGTCGTCGATTGGAGCGCCGTCTGGCCGTGGACAAAGGCGGCGGCGGTCTTGGCAATGACGGCGTTTCACATGTGGTGTGCCGCCGAGCGAAAGCGGCTGAGCACGGGGCGAAGCACAATGACTGGCCGCGGATTCCGCATCGCGAACGAGTTCCCGACGCTCCTGCTCATCGTGATCGTCATATCGGTCATCGTCCGCCCCGCCTGATCGGGAGATTGACATGCTTGACCGTCGGACATAACTGCGTCGCTAACGGCGGATCGTCCTGGTCCATGTGCCGAATTCCATACCAACAAACGATGCGATGCCGGTCCTGTGGTTCGGTCAATCGCCCGGCAACGGAGTAGGTCCATGCCCGACGACCAGACTGACGAATTGACCTTCGAGACCCCGGAAGAAGACGGCCCGGTCGAGACCCTCAACCTGCGAGACCTGAAGGCGCATTCGCCGAAAGACCTGCTCTCCATGGCCGAGGAACTCGAGATCGAGAACGCCTCGACGATGCGCAAGGGTGAGATGATGTTCTCGATCCTGCGCGAACGCGCGGATGAAGGTTGGGATATCTACGGCGAAGGCGTGCTGGAGGTTCTTCAGGACGGGTTCGGGTTCTTGAGGGCGCCTGAAGCAAACTACCTGCCGGGTCCGGACGACATCTATGTCTCGCCTGAAGTCATCCGGCAGCATTCGCTGCGTACTGGCGACACCGTCGAGGGTGTGATCCAGGCGCCCGACGATAACGAGCGCTATTTTGCGATCACCAAGGTCACACAGATCAACTTTTCGGACCCGGAGAAGGCGAAGCACAAAGTCTCCTTCGACAATCTCACGCCGCTCTATCCGGACGAGCCGTTCAAGATGGAGATCGAGGATCCGACCATCAAGGACCGGTCTGCCCGGATCATCGACCTCGTCGCACCGATCGGGAAGGGCCAGCGCAGTCTGATCGTCGCACCGCCGCGTACCGGTAAGACAGTCTTGTTGCAGAACATCGCCCGGTCAATCGAGACGAACCATCCCGAATGCTACCTCATGGTGCTGCTCATCGACGAGCGGCCGGAGGAGGTGACGGACATGCAGCGCTCGGTGAAGGGCGAGGTTATCTCATCGACCTTCGACGAGCCGGCGACACGGCATGTCGCCGTGTCCGAGATGGTGATTGAAAAGGCGAAGCGTCTTGTCGAGCATAAACGAGATGTTGTTATTCTTCTCGACTCTATCACAAGACTTGGTAGAGCTTTTAACACCGTAGTCCCGTCATCTGGGAAGGTCCTTACTGGCGGTGTCGATGCCAACGCCCTGCAGCGGCCGAAGCGTTTCTTCGGTGCGGCGCGAAATATCGAGGAAGGCGGGTCGTTGACGATTATCGCTACGGCGCTGATCGATACCGGAAGCCGCATGGACGAGGTGATCTTTGAAGAGTTCAAGGGCACCGGTAACAGCGAGATCGTTTTGGATCGCAAGGTGGCGGACAAGCGCGTATTCCCGGCGATGGACATTCTGAAGTCGGGCACGCGGAAAGAGGAGCTGCTTGTCGATTCCAAAAACCTGCAGAAAACATTTGTGCTTCGTCGCATCCTGAACCCGATGGGCACCACAGATGCGATCGAATTCCTTCTTTCCAAGCTCAAGCAGACGAAGACGAATTCTGATTTCTTCGAATCCATGAATTCCTGATAGCGACGCCATGGAAGAGACGATCTTTGCCTTGGCCACGGCTAGGGGTAAGGCCGGGCTTGCCGTCATTCGCATCTCGGGACCGAACGCGGTTCCAGTGTTGTCCGCTCTCGGCGGCAAGGTCCCTGCCCCACGCAGTTCACGCCTATGTGTTCTGAGGGACGGAACAAGGGGCGTTCTAGATCATGCGTTGGTGTTATACTTTGCCGAAGGTGCAAGCTTCACTGACGAGGATGTTGTCGAGCTTCATCTTCACGGAAGCATCGCAATCGTCCAAGCGGTCATTGCCGCAATATTGGATACAGGCCTCGCGCGAATGGCTGGTCCTGGGGAATTCACGCGTCGGGCGTTGATGAACGAGCGACTTGACCTCACCCAGGTTCAGGGTCTGTCGGACATGATCGATGCGGAGACAGAGGTTCAGCGCCGGCATGCTCTTCGCGTCTTCGGTGGCGAGATGAGCGAGCAAGTTGCGGAGTGGCGGGTGAAGCTCATCCGTGCCGCAGCTCTGCTCGAAGCGACCATCGATTTTGCGGAAGAGGATACGCCGGAGGATGTGGAGCCAGAAGTGCGCGCCCTGCTAGAGAACGTCATCGGAGATTTGCGGAGAGCCAGTAAAGGATTTGGCGCTGCTCGGACGCTGCGGGATGGATTTGAAGTCGCATTGATCGGTGCGCCCAATGCTGGAAAATCCTCGCTTCTGAATAGGCTTACCGGCAGCGACGCAGCAATCGTTTCGAAAGTTGCTGGTACAACGCGCGATATCATCGAGGTCAGGATGAACATCGACGGAATGTTGATACTGATTCTCGACACGGCAGGACTGCGCCACACTGAAGATGAAGTGGAGTCGATAGGGGTAACGCGCGCGCGAGCGCGCGCCAAAGATGCTGATCTTCGTATATTTTTACATGAAGAAGAAGTTCCGGAACCGCCATTCGACCTTCTGACTGAAGAGGACCTGATCGTTCGCACGAAGGTTGATGTTCGCGGCGGATCAGGAATTTCAAACGTGACCGGCGAAGGAATCGAAGAATTAGTGGAGAAAATCGGGGCTGTCGCTGAACGGCGGGTCGATGCAGCGAGTTTGTTCTCACGCGAGAGGGACCGGGCTTCGTTGGAGAATGCAGTTCTTTCTTTGGAAGAGACGCGGTTAATGGACCTTCCCGTTGAGGTGCAAGTTGCATCGATCAGAAACGCCGTGATGCATTTGGCTGACATCATCGGTGCTTTTGATGTAGAGTTTGTCCTCGACGATATCTTTCGATCCTTCTGTATCGGGAAGTAGGTGTTTCACGTGAAACAATTTGGATTTGACGTTGTTGTTGTTGGTGCTGGTCACGCTGGCTGCGAAGCTGCACTGGCTGCAAGCAGATTGGGAGCGTCCGTCGCTCTCGTGACGTTTTCGCGCAACGACATTGGCACGATGTCATGTAATCCTGCGATCGGGGGCCTAGGCAAAGGTCATCTTGTTCGTGAAATCGATGCGTTGGATGGCGCAATGGCACGCGTTGCCGACGCTTCGGGGATCCAGTTTCGGCTTCTTAATCGGCGAAAAGGTCCGGCTGTTCGGGGCCCAAGGGCGCAAATAGATAGAGACCTTTATCGGGTCGGGATGACGCGCGAAATTGAAAATGCGCTAAATCTGAGGGTAATCGAAGGAGAGGTGGTCGACCTGCTTGTTTCCTCAAATGAAGCGGCGAGAGGCGTTCTGCTGTCTGATGGATCGGAAGTCGATGCGAAAACGGTGGTTCTCACGGTTGGAACATTTCTCGGTGGTGTAATTCACATTGGAAATGAACGGCATGCCGGCGGCCGGATGGGCGCTAGATCAGCAAAAAAGCTTGCTGAACGAATTCGATCTGGCGCCTTTGCCGTTGGTCGGCTGAAGACGGGGACGCCTCCACGCCTGCACCGAAACACGATCAATTGGGCGGGTATTGGATCCCAACCCGGGGATGAACAACCGACTTTTTTCTCCTTTCTCACTCGCGGGCAGCCAAATGCTGCACAAATATCTTGCGGCATTACCCATACAAATGGAAAAACCCACGAAATAATACGAGAGAATCTTCATCAGTCAGCAATGTACGGTGGTATGATAGATGGGATTGGGCCTCGGTACTGCCCCTCAATCGAGGATAAGGTGGTCCGGTTCACCGAGAAAGACTCTCATCAAGTTTTCGTTGAACCTGAAGGTCTCAAGTCGGATCTAGTCTATCCAAATGGGATCTCGACATCCCTTCCCGCCGACATTCAGATAGATTACGTTAGATCAATTGCTGGTTTTGAACGGGCCAAAATTGCCCAGCCCGGCTATGCCATCGAATACGATTACGTCGATCCGCGATCTCTCGACCGCACGCTGCTTTTTCGCTCAATTCCCAATCTCTACTTGGCAGGCCAGATCAACGGGACGACAGGATATGAGGAAGCAGGGGCTCAGGGGCTTGTCGCGGGTCTAAATGCTGCGCGTGCTTCGTCCGGCGTTGCCGGAATCACCTTCAGCCGGAGCGATGGTTACATTGGTGTTTTGATCGACGATCTCGTGACGCGCGGGGTCTCTGAGCCCTACCGCATGTTCACCTCAAGAGCTGAGTATCGCCTCACGCTACGAGCCGACAACGCTGATAGCAGGCTCACTGATTTCGGCCGCCAGATTGGCCTTGTGAAGGATCCACGTTGGAAGAAGTTTGCTGCCAAAAAAGATAGACTTTCAACTGCCCGTTCAGCCTTAAAATCAACGAAGCTTGGTCCCCAGGCCGTGTCCGCAGTCGTTCCAGGTCTACGGATAAACGGGCCTAGCAGATCGGCCTACGACGTTCTGTCGCTCGCGGGAGCTGAAATAGCCGAGTTGTTTGCTTCATATCCCCACTTGAAGTCCCATGGTTACGAGACCGTGGATCAGCTTCAAAATGAAGCTGTTTACTCGATGTATGAAGCTCGCCAAGATCGCGAGATTTCTGCTTTAGAACGAGATGAGGCAATTTTGCTCCCAAAGGACCTAGACTATCGGAAGATCGGCAGTCTGTCCAAGGAAGTGTGTGGAAAGCTTGAGCTCGCAAGGCCCGAGACGATTGCACAGGCAGGTCGCATCGAGGGCGTTACACCGGCTGCCCTGACAGCTATTTTGGCTCACACGCGTGGGCGAGCGAAGCGGTCGGCTTGATGATAAACGGTGTTTCACGTGAAACAAACTCGCTCCTGAGGCGATATGAGAACCTCCTGAAGAGGTGGAACGAGCGGATCAACCTCGTATCCAGTCAAACTCTTGATGAATTTAGCCATCGTCATGTTAACGACTGTCTGCAATTGAATTCAATTGCACCATCCCAAGGCACATGGCTTGATCTAGGTAGCGGTGGCGGCCTTCCGGGACTGGTTATCGCAATCGCTAGAAGGCCCCAAAGCAACGTGGTTCTTGTAGAAAGCGACCACCGAAAAGCTGCTTTCCTGAAGACCGTTCGTCGAGAACTTGAGTTAGACGTTCAAATAATTGTGGCGAGAATCGAGGCACTCGACCCACTCGGCGCTGATATAATTTCTGCGCGTGCGCTGGCTCCCCTCGAAAAGCTTCTCGAATATCAGTGTCGGCACGGACACGGTCAAACCGTCGGCCTTTATCCTAAAGGCCGAACATGGGAAGCAGATGCCCTAGCTGCTGAGAAAGAATGGGCTTATGATCTAAAACTTCATCCAAGCTTGATGGAAAAAGACTCCATGATCCTTGAAGTCCAAAATCTGGCGAGGCTTTAGCGTGAAGACTCGCATTGTCAGCATAGCCAACCAGAAGGGCGGAGTCGGAAAGACGACAACCGCCATCAATCTTGGTGCATCTCTTGCAGTACGAGGTATGCGTACCCTGCTGATCGATCTGGATCCTCAGGGGAACGCATCGACGGGATTGGGTATCTCTCGCTCCGGTCGAGGAAAAAGCGCCTACGACGTTCTCCTTGGGGATATTGCTCCATCGGATGCCGCTGTCCTGACGGATGTCGATAATCTCTCTATCATTCCCGCAACGATGGACCTTGCTTCCGCCGACAACGAGATGATGAAAAGTTCACGCCGCGTCATGCACCTCCGAGATGCGCTCCGACTGCACCCTATGGAGTATGACTACGTCCTGATCGATTGTCCTCCGAACCTGAATTTGCTCACCATTAATTCTTTCGTTGCCTCGGACACGATCTTAGTCCCGCTCCAGGCAGAGTTTTTCGCGCTAGAAGGTCTATCGCAACTTCTTGTAACGGTTCGGGACGTTCGAAAAAGTGCGAACGCGGACCTTAGGATTGAGGGAATTCTCCTGACCATGTTTGATCGACGCAACAACCTCTGCCTCCAGGTGGAGGAAGATGTTCGAGAAAACCTCGGAGATCTCGTGCTTCAAACTAAGATACCGCGGAATGTTCGGCTGAGTGAGGCACCAAGCTACGCCATGCCGGTGATTAACTACGACCCGACATCCCGTGGTGCTATTGCATACAGAAGTCTCGCGGGAGAACTGCTTCAGAGAAACGAAGAGGCTTTGTTGACCGATGGCTGACGCTTCTCAAAAACGGCCGATGCGCCGCGGCTTGTCTGCGCTGATGGCCGATGCCGGCGTTGATGCGACCGATATCGGCAAACGGTCTGCAACAGCTGAACGCCATGTTCCGATAGAGACATTGTCTCCAAATCCCGACCAGCCTCGTCGGTTTTTCGATGAGGACGCTCTCTCCGATCTTTCGGCTTCGATCGCACAGAAAGGAATTCTTCAACCTCTGATTGTCCGACCACTCACCGGCTCGGATCAGTATCAAATCGTTGCTGGCGAGCGTCGGTGGCGAGCGGCTCAACGTGCGGGCCTACATGAGGTCCCTGTCCTCGTTCGAGATTTCAGCGACACGGAAGTGCTGGAGATCGGTATCATTGAGAACATTCAGCGCGCCGACCTCAACGCGATTGAGGAGGCTCTCGGCTTCCGGCAGCTAATGGATCGTTTCGGCCATACCCAAGATCAGCTTTCTACCGTCCTTGGCAAGTCGCGCAGCCATATCGCAAACCTCATGAGGCTTCTGAAGCTTCCCGATCCTGTCCAAGAGTATGTGCGGCAAGGGACCTTGTCCGCCGGGCATGCCCGGGCGCTGATCAGTTCGGAGCAGCCTGAGGACTTGGCACGCCAAGTGATCTCGCGGGGTCTTTCGGTGCGAGACACCGAGAAGCTGGTTAAAGGCCGCCCGGAAAGCACCTCCCCAACGAAGAAAAAAGTCCGGAGCTCAAATAAAGACGCCGATACCAAAGCCCTCGAAGGCGATCTTTCCGCAGCTCTTTCTCTCGGAGTGACCATAGATCATGATGCGGGCGCCGAAGGTGGAAGCGTCACGATCCGCTACGACTCTCTCGAGGAGCTTGATCGGCTCTGTAATCTTCTTTCGTCAGGTCTCGGTGAGGATAGCCGCTAGAACTGCATTCAGAACAAGAGCGCCGGAAGCAGTCGCGATTAGGCGGCTCGGCGCGCGCACTAGGTAACCTTCTTCGACAAGCTCATCGACCCTGCGAGTATCTAACTGCTTGGAGAGGGAAGCGACATAGTCAAGATCGATACCTTCGTCCAACCTCAGACCCATCATGACGTATTCATCTGCGACGCCGGTTTTCTGCAAGTACTCAACATGCGCGGTCCCAGTTCCAGAATCTTCATTTGCGGCCAGCCACTTCTGGGGCATCTTGTGGGCCTCCGAGGCCGACCGGTCTGCTCCGATTGTGACACGCCCGTGGGCTCCGGGACCGACACCGATCCAATCACCCCCGCGCCAATAAATAAAGTTGTGCCGGCTTTCGCGTCCGGGGACAGCGTGGTTCGACGTTTCGTAGCGACGAAACCCTGCTTCCGCACAAAGCTCTTGGGTCACGTGCCACAGGTCGACGGCCCGATCCTCATCCGGCAGTCCATTTAGCCGCCCCACGGCATGGCGGGCACCAAACGCCGTCCCCTCCTCGATTGTCAGCTGATACAGTGACAGATGCTCTCCAGCGAAGGTCAGCGCCTCTTTAAGTTCCCGTTCCCAAGCCGCGGCGGGTTGATCCTGTCGCGCATAGATTAAATCGAACGACACACGATCCGTTACCGACCGTGCCACCTCATAGGCATGGCGACCTTCTGCAACGGAATGCAGGCGACCAAGCCGCCGCAAGTCTGCGTCGTCCAAAGCTTGAAGCCCGACCGAGAAGCGATTTACTCCGGCGGCCCCAAAGGCATTAAAGCGTTCCGCTTCCACTGATGTCGGGTTCGCCTCCAGCGTCACCTCCAGATCATTCGCAGGAGTCCACAGGGTTCGCGCCGCTGCAACAATTGCCGCGACCGTCTCAGGAGGCATAAGGGACGGCGTGCCGCCGCCAAAGAATATGCTTGATAAAACTCGTCCGGAGGTGCGTTCCGCCCAATATTCGAGATCTCGGAGCATTGCCGCGCGCCAACGATCCTGATCAACAGCGGAGACCACATGCGAATTGAAGTCACAATAAGGGCATTTGGCAGCACAAAACGGCCAGTGTACGTACAGCCCGAAGCCGCCACGCTGCCAATTTTCCACATTCCACTCCATTAATTGGTGACGTCGCGTCCCGACAGGGGAACCATCCGCAATGTCTTAAATCAGTGTTTTTGCAGCCTGATCCAGATCTCCGCCCGGGCTACAATGCGAGTCATCTGAGACACATCGATCAGCATTCAAAGTGTGCATCAACGGATCAGGAAACAAAGCCGCCATCGACACCGACATGTTCAGCGTTGCTGTCAAAGATCCTTCCGTTGCGCCCTACCACGGTCCCTACGGATGTTCCGCACGACGAGACGTCTGAAAGACACGAGACCTCAGCTACGTTGCCTCCAAAGCTGCAACCATCTTCGCGACCGCGACAGCCCGATGGCTGATCGCATTCTTTTCCGCTGCGTCCATTTCACCGAACGTGCGGTCATGCCCATCGGGCATGAAAATGGGATCGTAGCCGTGACCCGTTTCGCCACGCATAGGCCACACGATCCGACCAGGAACTTCCCCTTCAAATATGGCCTCAGCACCGTCCGGCCACATCAGCAGCAGCGTCGCATGGAACCGCGCCGTCCGCGGCTCTGGCGCATCGCGCGCCTCCAGTTCGTCCCAAGCCCGCTTCATAGCCAGTCGAAAATCCCGACCATCCGGCGTTTCGGCCCAGTCGGCGGTGTGCACGCCCGGCGCGCCATCCAGCCCGTCGATGACGATCCCCGAATCATCGGCCAAGGCAGGCAGACCCGTTGCGACCATAGCCGCACGGGCCTTGATCCGCGCATTTCCCAGAAAAGTCTCCTCGGTCTCCTCCGGCTCCGGAAGCTCAAAATCGACGTTGGAGCGACAGGTGATGCCACGTGGCCCGAGGATGGCGCGGAATTCGTCCAGCTTGCCGCGGTTATGCGTGGCGATCAGGAGCGTATCGCCAATCTTCCTCATCCGCCAACAGCCGCCTTCTGTGCAGCAACCAGATCACTCACGCCCTTCTCCGCCAAGGCCATCATCTCCGCGAACTGATCCTGCCCGAAGGTCGCGCCTTCGGCCGAGGCTTGGATCTCGATCATTCGCCCTGCTCCGGTCATCACGAAGTTGCCGTCCGTTCCCGCCTCGCTATCCTCGGGATAATCGAGATCAAGGACCGGCTGCCCTGCATAGATGCCGCAGGACACTGCAGCCACGTGATCGAGGATTGGGTCCATCGTGATGTCGCCCGCAGCCATCAGCTTGTTCACAGCAAGGCGCAGCGCGATCCAGCCGCCGGTGATCGCGGCGCAACGTGTGCCGCCATCCGCTTGGATCACGTCGCAGTCCACGGTGATCTGGCGTTCGCCCATTGCCTGCCGATCGATCCCCGCGCGCAGAGACCGTCCGATCAGGCGCTGAATCTCCTGTGTGCGGCCGGTTTGCTTGCCGCTCGACGCTTCGCGGCGCATGCGGGTCGTCGTCGCGCGCGGCAGCATTCCATATTCGGCGGTCACCCATCCCTGCCCCGTATTTCTCAGAAACGGCGGCACCCGCTCCTCAAGCGATGCCGTGCACAGAACGTGCGTATCCCCGCAGCGGATCATGCAGGATCCTTCGGCATGACGGGTGATGTCGGTTTCTATCGAAATCGTGCGCATCTCGTCGAGGCTACGGCCGGAAGGTCTCATCTTGTCTCTCCATTTGTCGGTCCGGTCCCTGCAACAGGGCCCGCCGGCGCGCAAGGCCACGATTGACCGCCGCGCCCGGGATGCATAGATCCCTCACGCTCCGAATGGATTGCTTAGGAATGATTGAGAACGCCCAGATCCTGTCCGAGATGAACCACCGGTCCCGCGAAGTCTTTCGCCGGGTGGTCGAGGGCTATCTCGGCACGGGCGATCCCGTCGGAAGTCGTACCCTCACCCGCACCATGTCGGAGAAGGTCTCGGCCGCGACGATCCGGAACGTGATGCAGGATCTTGAATATCTCGGCCTCATCCAGGCGCCGCACATTTCCGCCGGCCGCATTCCGACGCAGGCGGGCCTTCGGATGTTCGTCGACGGCTTGCTCGAGGCGCAATTGGGCGACGAGGACCGGGAGCGGATCGAGGCGACCGTCGGCGCCTCCGAGGACGACGTGAGCGCCTTGATGGACCGGGTCGGCAGCGCATTGTCAGGGATCACTCAGGGTGCATCGCTGGTGCTGTCGCCGAAGCGCGAGGCGCCGATTCGCCATATCGAGTTTGTCAGCCTTGCGCCGGATCGTGCGCTGGTGGTGCTGGTCTTCGCCGACGGCCATGTCGAAAACCGCGTCTTCCAGCCGCCTCCGGGCCAGACGCCCTCGGCCATGCGCGAAGCGGCGAACCTGCTGAACTCGATGATTGAAGGCCGCACGATCTCTGACCTCAAGGCGCTGATGACCGGCGAGGTCGCGGCACGCCGGCGTGAGATCGACACCCTGGCGCATGACCTCATCGAAAAGGGCCTCGCCGTCTGGGAAAATGCCGGCCAGGACGGTGAGCGTCTGATCGTACGCGGTCGCGCGAACCTGCTTGAAGGCGGAACGGATGCTGAGAATCTCGAGCGCATCCGCCTGCTCTTCGACGATCTGGAGCGTAAGCGCGACATCACCGAGTTCCTGCAGCTCACCGAGGAAGGCGAGGGCGTACGGATCTTCATAGGCTCGGAGAACAAGTTGTTCTCGCTTTCCGGTTCATCTCTGGTGGTTTCTCCCTATATGAACGCGGATCGCAGGATCGTGGGCGCTGTCGGCGTCATCGGTCCGACGCGCCTCAATTACGGTCGGATCGTTCCGATCGTCGACTATACGGCACAACTGGTCGGGCGGATGCTGTCCGGCCCCCGCGAATGAAAGACTGAGGACCGAGTATGGCAAAGCCCAAGGAAGAGACGTTTCTCGACGACCCCGAGATGATGGACGAGGATTTCGACCTCGACGCCGCGATGGAGGAAGAGCCGGAGACGCAGCAGACCGGCCGTGAGGCCGTCGATGCCATCGTCGCCGAACGCGACGAGATGCGCGACCGCCTGATGCGTGCGCTGGCCGAGACCGAGAACGTCCGCAAGCGCGCCGCCCGCGAGCGCGTCGAAGCGGAGCAATACGGCAGTTCCAAGCTGGCCCGTGACATCCTCCCGGTCTATGACAACCTTCGCCGCGCCCTCGATGCCGCCGGAGGGGCCAATGACGCCGTCATCGAGGGTATCCAGCTTACGCTCAAGGAACTCATCGGCGTCCTCGGCAAGCACGGCATCACGCTCGTGTCACCCGAGATCGGCGACCGGTTCGATCCGCAGGTCCACCAGGCGATGTTCGAGGCCCCCGTGCCCGACACCAAGGCCGGCGACATCATTCAGGTCGCAACCGTGGGCTTTATGTTGCACGACCGCCTTCTGCGCCCGGCGCAGGTCGGCGTCTCCAGCACGCCGTCCTGATCCTCGGCGGTACGATCCTCTGGAACGGAGCATGTCGCTTCGTTCCAGAGGTTGATCAGTCAAAGTTCTGCGCCTTGAGTCTCTGACCCATCTATTTCCCGCGAGAAATCTTAATACTGGCGCAAGTTCTGCATCGCCGCCAGCGGACGAGAATCAGAGACCTCAGAGCACGCACTGACTCATCGGCTCCGGTTGCAGTTGCAGTTGCTGGCGCATTTTCCGCCGGATGCGCGAGGGCGATGATCGAAAGTGCGGATGTAGCTCCGGGAATCTAAGCTCCAGCTCAAAAGACTGACCGCTGAAAGCTTCCTGCCATTGGCAAGCTGGTCGGTTTTTCGGTCTGAGGCCTCGGAAGTGCCTCCCCGTTCAGACGGTGCCGCTGTAATCCGATACCACCCGATAAGTCTGCGACCGCCATTCGCGACGAAGACGCGTCGGTTCGTGGAGGCAATCACCCTCACCAGGACTGCCCCCGACAGAAGATCAATGAAACTCCCAGAGCGATGCCCCGACCGTCCAGGCGTCGGTACCGGCAGGGCGCGTCATCGCCGGCTCGCCCCTCACCTCGCAACCCTGACGTACGCAGAGGCGGCAGGACGGTCCGATTGCGAGCGGATCGGGTTCTGCCGCCGCCTCATAGGCTGTTCCTGTCGCCGCATCGGCCGGCAGCCCTAGCATCACGGCACGGCGGGGTCCGCTCCGATCCAACCCATGACACGTGACCACGAAGCGCGCGCCGTCGGGCATCTCGACGAGGCGCGTCTCGGACTCCCCCGGACGTCCTGAAAGCGTGAATACCGGCAGACGGGCGCAGCCGCCCCCGAAGGACGTCGCCGGAAACCCCCGCGCACCCCGCCGCTCCGTATCACGACCCAAAGCATCGCGCACCGTCACGAAGAAGGGCGGCCCGGACGCGTTGATACGTCGGAGCGACACGAGCCTGTGCGCCGCATGAACGTGCCCTGCCCCGGATGTCGTGGCGAGCGCCGAAAGGTCGTAGCGAACTCGTCCGGCCGCTTCCCGGAACCGCGTATAGGGCATCGCCAGAGCCCGACCGGCGACCTCGCGCAGATGACGGTCCACAAGGCGGCGAACCTCATCAGTTTCCGTCCCGGCAAGCTCCTCCAGCGTCTGCGCCATCACGTCCGGAGCGCCGAACCGCATGGCCTCCGCCGCGATCCAGACCATCCTGTCACTGGGGTCAAGCGCATCCGACACGTAGAGCTGCCCACGATGTCGGTCGGATCTCACCCGCCACAAAGGCATCGAGGCGGCGGGCACGAGGCGCAACGTCATGCGGTGCTCCGTCTCCAGCCAGTCCGCAAGCGCCGCCTCGCGCAGCGCCCGTCGCGGCAGCCGCGCATCCAGCGCCTCGGCGGCGTCGTCGAGATCGGGGTCATGGCAGGGTCGCGGTTCGAACAGGTCGCGAAACCGCTGCGCCGGTGGCAGGTCGATTGTCGCCGCACCCGCTCCCTGCTCGGCCAGTTTACCCGATAGATCGGCCAGCCGGTCCAAGGCCTCGCGGTAGGCGCGGTAAAGCTTGACCACTCCGGCCGACGCGGCGGGCGCGGTATCCGCCATATCCGCCAATTCCCGCGGCCCCGTCAGCTCCGCCGACAGCAGCGGGTCGTCGAACGCCTCACGAAGCCCCTGAAGTTCTCCGCCACCGCGACCGAGCGTCCCGAGATCGATCGCATGTTCCGTGGCCAGCGCCAGCAGGACCGGAGCCGTCAGAGGTCGCTGGTTGCGTTCGATCAAGTTGAGATAGCTTGCCGAGATCCCGAGCGAGCGCGCCATGTCCGCCTGCGTCAGTCCAAGTTCCACCCGCGCCCGGCGTACGCGCGGTCCGGCAAAGAGTTTCTCCGACATGGCGTCTCCTTTACAGATTCACAAATTTACAGAACCGATCTGTAAATATCCATACGGTGTAACCCGAATCTCGATGCTGCAGAGCGGAAAGACGAATACCGCCCGCCAAACAAGGCGTAGGTAAGGACCATACGCTGCGCGGACGCCCGCGCGAAAACGGGAGATCGACATGACAGACTTCACAACCCTTGTGCCGGACGCACCGGAAGGCCGCTTCGACAACATCGACCGTCCCTACGGTCCCGAGGAAGTGCTGCGCTTGCGCGGATCCGTCCGCATTGAACACACGCTGGCCACGCGCGGCGCGAACCGCCTTTGGCGCCAGATCCACGAGATGGATTTCGTCAATTCATTGGGCGCGATGACCGGTAACCAAGCCATGCAGCAGGTTCGCGCAGGGTTGCCTGCCGTCTATTTGTCCGGCTGGCAAGTTGCGGCCGACGCGAACCAGGCGGGCGCGATGTATCCGGACCAGTCGCTCTACCCGGCCAATTCGGGACCGGAGCTCTGCCGCCGGATCAACCGGACCCTTCAGCGCGCCGACCAGATCGAGCGCAGCGAAGGCAATATGTCGGTCGAGGACTGGTTCGCCCCGATTGTGGCGGACGCGGAGGCCGGCTTCGGCGGGGCGCTCAACGCGTTCGAACTGATGAAGGCCTATATCGAGGCCGGCGCGGCGGGCGTGCATTTCGAGGATCAACTCGCCTCGGAGAAGAAGTGCGGCCATCTGGGCGGCAAGGTTCTTGTCCCGATGTCGCAGCATATCCGCACCCTCACGGCGGCGCGGCTTGCGGCAGACGTCATGGGAACGCCCTCGCTGGTCATCTGCCGCACGGATGCCGAGGCGGCCAAGCTCATCACATCCGATATTGACGAACGCGACCGACCCTTCGTCGATTATGACGCCGGACGGACGCCGGAAGGTTTCTTCCGCGTTCGCAACGGTCTGGAGCCCTGCATCGCCCGCGCAATTGCGATGGCGCCCTATTCGGACCTAATCTGGTGCGAGACATCCAAGCCGGATCTGGAGCAGGCGCGGCGCTTTGCAGAAGCGGTGCGGCGTGAGCATCCCAATCAGCTGCTGGCTTACAATTGCTCGCCGTCCTTCAACTGGGAAGCCAATCTCGATCACGAGACGATCGCGAAGTTCCAGCGGGAATTGGGCGCAATGGGCTACAAGTTCCAGTTCATCACGCTGGCAGGGTTCCATCAACTCAACCACGGAATGTTCACGCTCGCCAAGGGCTACAAGGAGCGCCAGATGGCTGCCTATTCCGAACTTCAGCAGGCCGAATTTGCGTCCGAGGCCGACGGCTACACCGCCACGCGTCACCAGCGCGAAGTCGGGACAAGCTATTTCGACGCCGTCGCGCAGGCCATTTCGGCGGGCACGTCCTCGACTACGGCAATGGGCGACTCGACCGAATCCGACCAGTTCAAGCGCGCCGACAAGGCCGTCGCGGCCGAATAAGACCGCGACAATGCCGCCCCGGAGGCCCGGGGCGGTGCCACGCAAACGTCAGACCAGGAGGTCACCATGACCGAGACCGTTTCCTTCAAGCCCCCCGTGCGCGAACGCGCCGAGGCTCAGTCCGCCGAAATGACAGAAGAGCAGGCCAAGTGCGTGCGTCAGGTTGCGAACGAATTGCACCGCCTCAACCAAGCGGTGATCCAGCTTGTCGAAAGTGGCGTCAGCGTGGAAATCCTGCGCACGTCCCGTCACCACGCCGACGGCGCTTGGGGCGACATGGTCGTGCCGGTGGTTGTCCGGCGCTAACGGCGCCAAGAAAGCTGTGAAACAGGATTTCAAAAACTGGTCGGGCAGAGAGGATTCGAACCTCCGACCCCCTGCTCCCGAAGCAGGTGCGCTACCAGGCTGCGCCACTGCCCGACCGGATGAGCGGCACATATCGACAGGCTTCGAATGAGGCAAGGGCGAATGCGCGGCGGCGGCGGATCGTCGAGCGCCCGAGCGAAGAATTGTCTGTTACCTGTTCGGCCGGACCTGGACCGACCGCTCTTCCTCAGACAGCATCCGTCCGATCCGGAATGCAGTCCCTGTTTCCGGCCGCGACCGCGTTCGCAGGACGGGCGTGTTCGTCGATCGGCCCCCGCGCCCCTCGCGCAGCACGATGTAGAGCCCGGAGGCGATGATGACCGCCGCTCCGAGCGCCGTCGCGCCATCGACACTCTCTCCGAAGAACAACCAGCCGTAGATCGCAGCCCAGATGATCTGGCTGTACTGCATCGGCGCCACAAGGACGGCATCCGCGCGGCGATAGGCCTGGATCATGCCGAGGCCGCCCAGAAAGGCCAGCGCAGCCATCAGCAGCCAAAGCCCCAGATCGGGCAACGGCATCGGCCGGTACACGAACGGCATGAGGATCCCCATCACGAGGAAATTGGCCATCATCGGGTAGAGCATCAGGACGGCGGCCCGCTCCTCCCGGCCGATCTTGCGCACGATCACCGATGTCAGCGCCCCGAACACCGCCGCCGCCAGCGCGGCCGCATGGCCGAGGGCGAGATGCGTGGTGCCGGGCCGCAGGACGATCATCACGCCCACGAGACCCACGATGACGGCGGCCCCGCGATGAATCCCGACCTTCTCGCCCAGAATGGGGATCGACAGGATCGTGATCACGAGCGGCGCTGCAAAGAGGATCGCATAGACCTGCGCCAGAGGCAGCGACGAGAAGGCGTAGAAGGCCGTAAAGCCGGTGATGACGGCCGATAGGGTTCGCAACGCGCTCCACCACGGATGGCGCGGGATCAGCGTGCCGACCTCCGCGTCGCGCAGCAGCATGAAGGTCACGAACGGGAACGTGGACAGGACGCTGAAAAACACGATCTGGAAGACCGCGTAATCGACGCCCAGCGTCTTGATCACCACGTCATGCGCCGCAAAAAGCGCGAAAGCGCCGAGCGCGGTCAGGATGCCGGGCAGAGGTGTGTCGCGGTCGGGCATGGGGGCCTCGGGTCGAACGGCCTATCCGGATCGCCGGACGGACGGCCGCATCATGGCGGGTTCGTCCCTGACCTAGCGAGAGATGACGTCTTGCGAAAGTCCGTGGGCGACGGTGCGGCGGCTGAAATCCCTTGGACTCCGCCCCCGCCCCGTTCCGGATGGCGTGTCAGGCCGCGTCGAGGGCCGCCAAGATCGCGTCGCCCATGCCCACGGTGCCGACGGGCGTGCCGCCTTCGGGCCCCATCAGATCACCGGTGCGCACACCGTCGGCCAAGACCTTCTGCACCGCATTTTCCAGAAGGTCCGCATTCGCGCCCTCGTCGAACGAGTAGCGCAGCGCCATCGCGAAACTCAGAATGCAGGCGATCGGGTTGGCCTTGTCCTGGCCGGCAATGTCGGGGGCGGAGCCGTGCACCGGCTCATAGAGCGCCTTGGGCCGTCCATTCGCCATCGGCAGCCCGAGCGACGCGGAAGGCAGCATGCCGAGCGATCCCGTCAGCATCGCCGCCACGTCCGACAGCATGTCGCCGAAGAGGTTGTCGGTCAGGATCACGTCGAACTGCTTGGGCGCGCGGACGATCTGCATGCCGCCGGCATCGGCGAGCATGTGGGACAGCTCCACATCCGGATATTCGGCGTCATGGATTTCCTGAACCACATCGCGCCAGAGGATCCCCGCCTCCATCACGTTGCGCTTTTCCATGGAGCAGACGCGGTTCGACCGCTTCCGCGCCAGTTCGAAGGCGGCGCGCGCGACGCGGGCGATTTCGCTTTCGGTATAACGGTGGGTGTTGACGCCGACACGCTCGTTGCCTTCGTGCGTGACACCGCGCGGCTCGCCGAAATAGACACCGGAGGTCAGCTCGCGCACGATCATCATGTCGAGGCCGGCGACCAGTTCGCGCTTGAGCGACGAGAAATCGGCCAATGCGTCGAAGCACTGCGCCGGGCGCAGGTTGGCGAAGAGGTCCATCTCCTTGCGCAGACGCAGGAGTGCGCGCTCGGGCTTGAGCGAGAAATCGAGATCGTCGTATTGCGGGCCGCCCACGGCACCAAGAAGGACCGCATCCACTTCCTGCGCCTTAGCCATGGTCGCATCGGTCAGAGGTGTGCCATGCGCGTCGTAGGCACAGCCGCCCGCCAGATCGGTCGATACGTCGAAGGCGAGATCGCGGTTCGCCGCGAACCAGTCGATGACCCGCTCCACCTGCGCCATGACCTCGGGGCCGATGCCGTCGCCCGGCAGGATAAGAAGGGAGGGGTTCGCCATGGTGCGGCCTTTCGCGGTTTCTCGTCAGGGGTCGCCGTTGGGTTAAGCCGCCGGATTCGACGCGTCAAGGAACGCTCAGATCCACCCAGACGAGGCGCCCCGATCCGGCCTCGGCCACGGCTTGCGCCAGCGCACTGCCATCTTCAGGCCAAATCACGCCTGACCCCGCGACCTGCGCAATCCGCGGCGGCAGGACATAATCCACCCGCATATGACCTGGCCCGTTCCACGCGACCGTTTCCAGCCCCCCGCCGGGCCGTTCCGGCCGGGGATCGCGCAGCTTGGGATGTTCGAGAAGCGCGCGGATCGCCTCAAGGTGCCCCTCGCCCCGCTCCGGATCCAGATTTGCCCGGCCAAGCACCAGCGGTGCCGCCGCGTCCGCCACGAGTTCGGCAACGAATGCGAGTTCCTCACGGTTGCGAAGGCCGTTGCGATCCTCCGGCCCGTCAAAGACCGGAGTGCCCGCGGCCATCGTGACCAGCGTAATCTCCGTCTCGCCCATGCGGATCGGCACGACCCACTGCGCCGTCGTGGCGAGAGGCACGACCGCATGCGCGCCTTCGGGCATAAGGTTCGCCGCATCGGGTCTGTCCGCCCAAAGCGTCGCACTCAGATCGCGGACATCACCGATCGGCAGGCGAGACAGCAGGGCCAGACCGCTATCTCCGGTAAACCAGCCGTATCCCAAGGCATCTCGCGCCTCATGATCCGTCCCGTTTCCGTCGAGGTCGAACCCTGACGGCGTGCCCGAATTGGGCCGCAGGGCGATGCGGTACGGATAGCTTTGCCCCATCTCCTCCAGACGTGCGGCCAGCGCGGCAAGGCCGACACCGTCGAGATCCCAATCGACATCCAGAAGCAGGATCACGTCCGCCTCGGCCGCCGCAATGACCGCCAGGGCGGCCTCCGCCTGATCATCGCGCCCGGACCGCAAATGGTGGATCATGACGCCCGGCCCCTTGCGGCCCAGCCCGGAATCGTAGGTGGCGACCCGAACGGCATCCGCCGTGGCGGGTAAGGCGCAGAACCACGCCGCGAGGAGGATCAGGCAGGCAGGAAGGCCGGGTCGGCGGCACCGTCCACCAAGGTCAGTCGGCGCCGCTTCTGCGAGATCATCAGCGCGAGCCGCCGCATCGCGATGCCGCGCAGGAACAGGGAAGCGGGAAGGAAGGCCCATAGCGTCATCGTCCATGTCAGCATCAGCGGGCTGTCCAGTACGGAAACCTCGTAGTTCCGTCCCACAAACAGGGCCAGTGGCGGGGTCAGATATGGCAGCAGCAATCCTAACGAGATGTTAACCGCGCCGTCCCGATTGAGCTGTCGGACCACGTCCGAGCCGGCCGTCGGATCGAAGGTCGGCAGATTGATCCAGACGTTGAAGCTACCGCTCGCGGAGGGCCAGCCGCGAAGGCGGATCAAGATCGCGAAGAGGGTCAGGCCGACGAGACTGACGAGATACGCCAGACCGGCCGCTGCGCGGAACTGCTGCGCTTGGGCGAATGTCGTGCCTTCAGGAAGCAGCCACATCATCAGGCGCACGGGGCTCAGTGGAAAATCGGTCGCATGCCCCAGCAGCACCCCGACAGCGAGAAGAAGCCGCGACAGCAGCGCATCGCTGCGCCCGGCATCCAGCGCGATGGCGATCAGCATCAGCGTCGCGAACATCACGCCGAAGCGCACGCGATTGATCGGAGGGGCGCCGCGGAATTCCACGAGACTGGGATAGGCCGAGCCGTACTCGATGAAGACGAACAGGGCGGCGAACAGGGCCATCAGGACAATGGCGTCGGTAATCTGCGGATCTGCCTCCGGGAGCAGCAGCGACGGTGTCAGAACCATCGCCACCACAAGCGCCGCGCGCACGGACGCACCTGGGAGCTGCGAAATCACTGCCTGCCATTCCTTGCCGGACGGTCCCTTGCCGCATCTTGTGGCGGGCGGGACGTTTGTCTTTTTTCCGCCCTCGTTGGAGCGACTGCCTCATTCTTGCCATCACCTTGCCTTGTTTAACTTCGGCCTGCAAGCGACTGACCGTGAACGAAAAGGCATATGCGGATTTGTGTGCCATCAAAGCCGCAGGAACCAAAATAGCCCTCGAAAGGGCTATTTATATCAGTAACTTGTAGTGAGACCTTAACGTCGCGGCATTACACCCAAGGGCGTTCCTGCGTCAGCCGCGTCTCGAAGGCGTCGATTGCCGGCGCCTTCTCCATCGTCAGGCCGATATCGTCCAAACCGTTGAGCAGGCAGTGCTTCCGGAAGGCGTCCACGTCGAAGGTGTAGGTCGTGCCATCGGTCGCGCTGACCGTCTGGTTTTCGAGGTCCACCGTGATCCGCGCGTTCTCGCCGTTGCGCGCATCGTCCATCAGCGCATCGACCTGATCCTGCGGCAGCGCGATCGGCAGGATGCCGTTCTTGAAGCAGTTGTTGTAGAAGATGTCGGCGAAGCTCGGCGCGATGACGACCCGGATGCCGAAATCCAGAAGCGCCCAAGGCGCATGCTCCCGCGAAGAGCCGCAGCCGAAATTGTCGCCCGTTACCAATATCTCCGCCTGCCGGTAGGCCGGCTGGTTCAGGACGAAGTCGGGCCGCTCCTTGCCGTCGTCGTCGTAGCGCATCTCGTCGAACAGGTTCACGCCAAGGCCCGACCGCTTGATCGTCTTCAGGAACTGCTTGGGGATGATCATGTCGGTGTCGATGTTGATCAGCGGCAGCGGCGCTGCGACGCCGGTGATTGTTTCGAACTTGTCCATGATGTCCTCCGCTCTGGTCCGGATGGCTTACGCCTCGGGCACGGCGAAGGTCAACGCGGCCCATAGCGTCCTCCATACCGGATCGTCGGACGCCTCGGGCTCCAGCGGCAGGAGGGTCACCGAATCGAGAAGGTATTCATGCCCCGCCCGCACCGGCAGCACGGCGCGCCCTTCGGCATCGGCCCGGTGCAGCGTGACCGTCACGCCGCCATCGGCATCCTTATCGAACAACTCGATCTGCGCGCCGGCCTTGGGCGCGCCGTCGAGCAGGATACGCACCGGCAGACCGTCGGAAAGATCATCGGTATAGGGATTCGCCTCGGCCACGAATTCGGTGCGAAGGCCGAAGGCGCGATCCTCACCGGCCCCCTCGCCCACCGCGATCAGCGCCTTGGCGAAGCGGCGATAGCTTTCCCGGAAGCCTTCCTGAGGCAGGCCGCGCGCAACATGCTCGGTCTGGCCGGCGGCGATGTCCTTGTGCTCGGTGAAGCTGACCCATTTTTCCCATTCCTGATAGGTCACAAACCGGTCCGTCGTCTCGTGGATCACGATGAGCAACCCTTCCGGAAGATCGGGTACCGCGAAGGCCGGGTTGTCGCCGATCCGGGCGGGCACGGGCCTCATCACACCGTCGACCACCATGTCAAACCGCGACGAGCGGCCGGGAATGTAGCTCAGCGCGGCACCCGACAATTCCTCGCCGTTGCGAAAGGATGCGGTGACCGTCGCTCCGGGATCGACCGTGTAGTCCTCCGCCTCGATCCAGAATTCGTGCGCTTGAACGGCACCGCCGGTGATGCACATTGCGGTCAGCACAACCGAGAACAAGGCCTTCATGATGTCTCTCCTTCGAATCCTCGTCAGGGTGGCGCTCGTCGCGCTCCTGTCAATGGCCCCGCTTTCCGTTGCCGCGCACGAGGTGCAGCCGGCGATTTCCGACGTGGAATTGTCGGAGGATACCGTCACCATCACGCTGACGACGGCGATCGAACCGATCCTCGCGGGCGTCGATCTGGAGGGGATCGAGGACACCAACGATTCGCCCCTGTCTGACCGTGTGGACGCGCTTCGCGCGCTGCCCCCCGAGACGCTCGCGGCCGAACTGGCGGAGCGTTGGCCCGAAATCGCGGAGCGCATCACCCTGCGCGCGGGTGACACGCGGGTAACGCCGGTTCTGGTCGATGTGACGATCCCGGAGGTGGGGGATACCGAAATCCGCCGCGACTCGACCCTTCTGCTGACGGCGCCCCTGCCTGATGACGGCTCGCCCGTCACCTTCGGTTGGGATGCGGAACTGGGCGGCCTGATCGTGCGGCAGGGGGACGACGCGCAGGGCTACAACGCCTTTCTGACCTCCGGCGCGGTGACCGATCCGATGCCGCGCACGGGCGTGGCCGAGCAAAATCTCGGCGACGTGATCGTCACCTATGTTGTCTCGGGTTTCGATCACATCATCCCCAAGGGCCTCGACCACATTCTCTTCGTGCTGGGCCTGTTCTTCTACTCGCTCGCATGGCGGCCGCTCCTGTGGCAGGTCTCGGCCTTCACGGTGGCCCATACCGCGACGCTGGCCCTTGCGACGCTGGGCATCGTGCAGCCGACGATGTGGATCGTCGAGGCGCTGATCGCCGCGTCCATCGTCTGGGTGGGGGTCGAGAACATCTGGTCCGGGGGGCGGCGCGACATCGGCTGGGGCCGGATTGCGGTCGTGTTCGGGTTCGGTCTGCTGCACGGGCTGGGCTTCGCGTCGGTCCTGTCGGAATTCGGGCTGGGGCAGTATTTCATCGCCTCGCTGATCTCGTTCAACGTGGGCGTCGAGATCGGGCAGCTTACGGTAATCGCCGCGGCCTTCCTTCTGCTCGGCCTGCCCTTCGGATCGAAACCCTGGTACCGGCGCGCGGTGGCCATTCCCGGCTCTCTCGTGATCGCGGCGATCGCAAGCTACTGGGTGCTGAACCGCATCGGCTGGGCCGGCGATATTCCCTATCTAGCCTAACAGACCCAGAAGCGCGCGCTCCCCCTGCCGCAATCCCTGCGGGCGGTCGGAAATCGGGGGCGCGCGCCACTCCTCGGCAAGCGCGATCACGTCGGGGTGTATGTAGGAGTTGCGTGCAATGGTCGGCGTGTTGTGCAGCGCGGCCGCCGCCGCCTCGGACATTGCCTTGATCGTGACGCCGGGCCCCGCGCGAAGCGCCGCCTCCAGCGCCGTGACCGACCCGTTCCAGGTCCGGAAGGTCTTGGCCGTCGCATGATCGAGTCCCGTGGCCTCGCGCAGCCAGTCGTTGACCTGATCGGCATGGGCGGTATGACGTTCTCCGTCCTCGACCCATTCGAAGATCGGCGCGCCGGGCAGGTCGGCGAGATCGTGGAGCGCGCGCATCAGCGTCCGGTCCGACAATTGCCGCCGGATCCGCTTGCCGCCCTTGGCCCGCCAGTCGAGCCGGATCCGGTCGTCCTCCAGCTTCAGGTTGCCCGTGCGCAGCGTCGTGGCCCCCTCGGTGCCGTTTTCGGCGCGATATTCCTCGGTGCCCACACGGATCGACACGCGGTCGATCAGGCGCAGGACGGCGGCCATCGCGAAATCCCGGTCTCCGGCCTCCCCGCGCAGGGCCTCGGCGATCCGCCGCCGAAGACGCGGCAGATGCGCCCCGAACTCGGGCAGCTCCGCGAATTTCTGCATCGCACGCCATTCGGACCAATCGGGGTGGTAGCGATATTGCTTGCGCGCCCGGGCGTCGTACCCCGTCGCCTGCAGGTGGCCGCGCGGCTCCGGGCTGATCCAGACGCGCTCATAGGCGGGCGGGACGGCGAGCGCGTCGATCCGCGCCCGCTCCTCCGCGTCGCCGATCGTCGTGCCATCGGCGGCGCGATAGGACCAGCCGCGCCCCGCCTTGTGGCGCGTGATCCCCGGCCGGTCGTCAGGATAGTAGATGAGATGCGGACGCTTCATCGCACCGAACGCGATACGGTCCCGTCCGGTTTCTGAAATGCCCGCCGTCGTGCCGGTTCCGCCGAAGGGCGCGAGGCGCGCGGGGCCTGTTGCCCTCGCCGTCCGCACATGACACCTTTCGTCATGACGCCCGAGACCCTCCCCTCCTGGCCCGATGTGGCCCCCGACCTGATTGCCGTCGCAACCGGTCGCCAGCCCGCCGAAACCGTCATTCGCGGCGGTCGTGTCGTTCTGGTGCAGACGCGCGAGGTGCTCGACTGGCAAATCGCCATCATCCAAGGCCGCTTCGCCTATGTCGGGCCGGATGCGTCGCATTGCATCGGACCGGATACCGAGGTGATCGAGGCGGATGGTCGCTACGTGATCCCCGGTCTCTGCGACGCGCACATGCACGTGGAATCGGGGATGCTGACGCCGGCGGAATTCGCCGCGGCCGTCATCCCGCACGGAACCACCACGATGTTCGCCGACCCGCACGAGATCGCGAACGTCCTGGGCCTGCCCGGCGTGCGCCTGATGCATGATGAGGCGCGGGGCCTGCCCTGTTCGATGTTCATGCAGATGCCATCCTGTGCGCCATCGGCGCCCGGTCTCGAGACGACGGGTCACGAGATCGGGCCCGACGAGGTCGCCGAGGCGATGACCTGGCCCGGCATCGTGGGGCTGGGCGAGATGATGAACTTTCCCGGCGTCATTGCGGGCGACCCGAAGATGCTGGCCGAAATGGCGGCCACGGTCCGGGCGGGCGCGACGATCGGCGGGCATTACGCCTCCCCCGACCTCGGCCCCGCCTTTCACGGCTATGCCGCGGGCGGGCCTGCCGACGACCATGAGGGTACCTGCGAGGCGGATGCGGTGGCGCGGGTTCGTCAGGGAATGCGCGCGATGATGCGGCTCGGCTCCGCATGGTACGACGTGAAGGCGCAGATCACCGCGATCACCGAACGGGGCCTCGACCCGCGCGGCTTCATCCTGTGCACGGACGATTGCATGGCGGCGACGCTGGTCGATGACGGGCACATGAACCGGGTTTATCGTCATGCGGTCGAATGCGGCTGCGATCCGCTCGTGGCGCTGCAGATGTGCACGATCACCACGGCGGCGCATTTCGGGCTGGAGCGGGAACTCGGCTCCATCGCCCCGGGCCGGCGGGCGGACCTGATCCTGACCTCCGACCTGCGGACGCTTCCGGTGGAACGCGTTTTGGCGCTCGGGCGGACGGTCGCCAAGGATGGCGCGATGGTCGTGGAGTGTCCGCATCTGGACTGGCCCGCGCCGGCGCGCCTGACGGTCAAGCTGGCCGGTGACCTGACGGCCGACCGGTTCGAGGTCGCCGCCCCCGAAGGTGCGCAGAACGTCCGGGCCCGCGTCATCGGCGTGGTCGAGAACCAGGCCCCGACCAAGGCCCTGAGCCGTGACCTGCCGGTGCGGGATGGCCTTGTGGAGCCCGAGGGCGACACTTGTCACATCGCGCTGGTCGAACGGCATCGCGGCACGGGCGGCGTCACCAATGCCTTCGTCTCGGGCTTCGGCTATCGCGGCCGGATGGCGATGGCCTCGACCGTGGCGCATGACAGCCACCACATGATCGTCGTGGGAACCTCGCGCGCCGACATGGCACTTGCCGCGAACAGGCTGGCGGAGGTCGGCGGCGGCGTGACGTTCTGGGCCGACGGAGCCGAGCGCGCCCTCGTGGAATTGCCGATCGCGGGCCTGATGTCCGACCGCCCGGCCGCCGAAATCGCCGCGCGGGCGCAGGATCTGATGGCGGCGATGCGGGACGCGGGCTGCACGCTCAACAACGCCTACATGCAGCACTCCCTGCTTGCCCTCGTCGTGATCCCCGAACTGCGGATCAGCGATCTCGGGCTGGTGGATGTGCGCGACTTTACCCTCACCGACCTCATCGAGGCCACATGACCGATCATACGACGCCGATCTGCACGCCCGAAGACGTGCCGCACCGACCCTTCACCGACGGGGCGGAGGCTGTGGCCGAACTGGCGCGGCTTTACCACAAGGCGACCGATTATCTGCGGGGCGCCTTCACCGATGCGGTGGCGAACGGGATGCCGGATTGCCGGCATCGCGCCTATTACCCCGAGATCCGCATCGTCACGACAAGCTTCGCCCGCACCGACAGCCGCCTCAGCTTCGGGCACGTGGCCGAACCGGGGCGCTATGCCGCGACGATCACGCAGCCGGACCTGTTCGGCAATTACCTGACGCAGCAGATCGACCTGCTCCTGAAATCGCACGATGTTCCCGTCAGCGTCGGCTGGTCGCGCACGCCGATCCCGATCCATTTCGCGATGCTCAACGATGCCGATGTGGCCGTGCCGCATGACGGGGTGCTGCCGTTTCTGATGCGCGACGTGTTCGACGTGCCGGATCTGGAGACGACGAACGACGATATCGTCAACGGCGTGGGCTTCACCTTCGAGGACGGGTCCCGGTCCCTCGCACCCTTCACCGCGCAGCGGGTCGATTACTCCCTGGCGCGGCTTGCGCATTATACCGCGACATCGCCGGACGATTTTCAGAACCACGTCCTGTTCACGAACTACCAGTTCTACGTGGATGAGTTCGTCGCTTATGGCCGCGAGGCGCTGCGCGACGGGACGACGGGTTATGCCGAACTGGTGGGCCCGATGAACCAGCGGGTCACGCCCGAAGATCCCGACGCGCCGATCGTCGAGCCGCCCAAGATGCCGCAGATGCCGACCTATCACCTGACCCGGCCGGGCGGCGGCGGGATCACGCTGGTCAATATCGGGGTTGGCCCGTCGAACGCGAAGACCGCGACCGATCATATCGCCGTGCTGCGCCCGCATGTCTGGCTGATGGTCGGGCATTGCGCGGGCTTGCGCAATTCGCAGTCTCTGGGCGATTTCGTCCTCGCCCACGCCTATCTGCGCGAAGATCACGTGCTCGACGACGACCTGCCGATCTGGGTGCCGATCCCCGCGCTGGCGGAGGTGCAGGTCAGCCTGCAACAGGCGGTGGCCGATGTCACCGCCCTCGATGGCTACGAGCTCAAGCGCATCATGCGCACCGGCACCGTGGCGACGATCGACAACCGCAACTGGGAGCTGCGCGAACAGGCCGGTCCCGTCCAGCGGCTTAGCCAGTCCCGCGCCATCGCGCTCGACATGGAAAGCGCGACGATCGCCGCCAACGGGTTCCGCTTCCGGGTCCCTTACGGCACGCTTCTATGCGTCTCCGACAAGCCGCTGCACGGCGAGCTGAAGCTGCCGGGCATGGCGTCGGATTTCTACCGCACGCAGGTCAGCCGGCATCTGCTCATCGGGATCCGGGCGATGGAGACGCTCCGGGAAATGCCGCTGGAGCGTCTGCACAGCCGGAAATTGCGGTCCTTCGAGGAAACAGCGTTCCTTTGAGGTGGATTTCCCCGGAAAACGCCATCTTTGGCGATCACGAAATCTTGTGACGTCTCGCGGCGTCGGGCTAAGGTCTGGAACGAATGCAAACAAACCGGGCAACCAGGGAGACCCCTAGATGGCTACCAAACCGATGACGAAGACGCAGCTCGTCGCTGCTCTCGCGGACAAGATGGATGCGGACAAGAAGACCGCCTCCGCGGCACTCGATGCGCTCACGGATGTCATCACCGAGGAAGTGTCGAACGGCGGCGCCGTGACCCTGCCCGGCGTCGGCAAGATCATGTGCCGCGAGCGGCCGGAGCGGATGGTGCGCAACCCCGCCACCGGCGAGCAATTCAAGAAGGACGCCGACAAGGTGGTCAAGATGACGATCGCCAAGGCGCTCAAGGATTCGGTCAACACCTGAGACCGCCCGACTTATCCAACGGGACGGGGCCGCCGCGGGCGGCCCTTTTTCGTGGCCGCGGGGGCTGGCCGCGCTAACGGCGGCCCGCTGACCCCAATCATCCCGCTGATGCCTGCCCCGGGTCCCCGAGGCCGGCGCATGAGACCTTCCGGAGAGCGCATATGGATGCCCGCGCCGTCTTCTATGGCCTGACCTTTGCGCTGATGTGGTCCTCGGCCTTCACCTCGGCGCGGATCATCGTGTCGGAGGCGCCGCCGATCCTATCGCTCTCTTTGCGCTTCGCGATCTCGGGATTGCTCGGGATCGCCATTGCCTATGCGATCGGACAGCGGATGCGGCTGACGCGGGGCCAGTGGCGGGCAGTCCTGGTGTTCGGGCTGTGCCAGAACGCGCTCTATCTGGGGCTCAACTTCGTGGCGATGCAGTGGATCGAGGCCTCGCTCGCGGCGATCATCGCGTCCTGCCTGCCGTTGACGGTCGCGCTGGCGAATTGGGTCCTGTTCTCGGAACGCACGAAGGTGCTGGGGGTGATCGGGCTCGTGGCGGGCACGGCGGGCGTCCTTCTCATCATGGGATCGCGGGTGCAGGGCGGCGCCGACACGCTGGGCGTCGCGCTGTGCCTCGGGGGTGTGCTCGCGCTCACGGTCGCGACCCTGTCGGTGCGCAGCGCGGCGAGTGGCGGAAACCTCCTGATGGTGGTCGGGCTGCAGATGCTCGTCGGATCGGCCGCGCTCCTGCCGGTGGGGCTGGCGCTCGAGACGTGGCAGGTGACGTGGTCGCCGCCGCTGATCGCGGCCTTTGCTTACACGACCGTGATCCCCGGCCTTACCGCGACATGGATCTGGTTCCTGCTGGTCGGCCGGATCGGTGCGACGCCCGCGGCCACGTTTCATTTCCTGAACCCGTTCTTCGGCGTCCTCATCGCTTGGGCGCTGCTGGGGGAACGGCTGGGGCCGCTGGATCTCGTGGGGGTGATCGTGGTGACCCTCGGCATTCTTGCCGTGCAGCTTTCGCGCCTGAAACGCGCCTGAACGTCGGGCGGCGCACAGACCCGCGACCCGGCGCCGGCCACGCATGCTTGATTGTTCCGCGCCACCGGCGGGCGCTCCACCGGCACACCAACCGGAGGCCGCGCCATGCCTATTCCCCCCTCACCCGACGCAGCCTTCTGCGGCTTGCCGTCGCGCTGACGCTCGTGGTCGGCCTGCCGGCGCAGGCGCAGCAGGACGCGGAGCCGGTCCACGTCGCCGGCATCTACACCTTTCCTGTGGAGTAACAATGGGTCGGTCGGATCCATCTCGCCGCGCAGGCAGCGGAGGAGCGCGGCGAGATCGAGTACGCCTTCACCGAGAATGTGGCCAACACCGACTACCCCCGTGTGATGCGCGAATATGCCGAGCAGGGCTACGACCTGATCGTGGGTGAGGTCTTCGGCGCCGAGCGGGAGGCGCGCGAGGTCGCCGCCGATTATCCTCAAACGGCATTCCTGATGGGGTCGTCCTTCAGGGAGGATCCCGCGCTCGAAAACTTCCCGGTTTTCGACTGCTACATCCAGGACGCCACCCACCTGTCGGGGATCGTCGCCGGCGCGATGACCGAGACCGGCAATATCGGCATGGTCGGCGGCTTGCCGATCCCCGAGGTCAACCGCCTGATGAACGCCTTCATGGCCGGCGTCCGCGAGATGCGGCATGATGTGCGGTTTCAGGTCTCCTTCATCGGCCCCTGGTTCGATCCGCCCAAGGCCAAGGAGACGGCTTTCGCGATGATCGAGAACGGGGCGGATATGCTCTATGCGGAACGCTTCGGCGTCTCGGACGCCGCGCAGGAGCGAGACGTTCTGGCCATCGGCAACGTCATCGACACACAGGCGGATTATCCCGAAACCGTCGTGACCTCCGCCATCTGGCACTTCGAGCCGACGCTCGAGGCGGCCGTCGAAGCCGTGCGCGCGGGAGAATTCACCGCCGCCGATTACGGCCGGTACAGTTTCATGGATCGCGGTGGCTCCAGCCTCGCGCCGCTGGGCACGTTCGAGGGCCGCGTCCCCGAGGATGCGATGGAGCTTCTTCGCACGCGGGAGGAGGCGATCCGTGCGGGCGAATATTCCGTCGAGGTCGACGACAGCGAGCCGAAATCGTCCTAACCCGGATAATTCACGAGAAGGCGGCGGAGGTGGCGTAACCGTCTGAAACTCTGTATTTTTTGGTTATCGACGCCAAAGATTCAGATTTCAGCAGGACGACCTCCGCCATGGCTCAATCTACGTGCTTCACGCCCCGCCTGTCACCCCTCAATGGCAAGCCGATCCTGCTCGGGTTTGACGGCGCCGACATGAGCTCCGACGCCGGACTGACCCTGCTGCGCGAGATCGAGCGCAGGGCGGGTCTGGCGCAGCGGCTCGCAGATTGCCTGCACGATCCGCGTGACCCGGCGAAAGTTCAGCATAGCCTGAGCGACATCATTCGGTTCCGGATCATGATGATCGCGGCGGGGTATGAAGACGGCAACGACGCGGCAGCCCTGCGGTACGTTCCCAGCTTCAGGATCGCGCTGGAGCGCGGGCCGGAAACGGAGCCAGCCTTGTGTTCGCAGCCAACGATCTTTCGCATGGAAAACCTGCCCGACGCCCGCGCCCTTATCCGCATGGGCCACGAGATGGTCCGGTTCTACTGTCAGTCCTTTGCGCGCGCGCCAAGCCGGATCGTGCTCGACATCGACGATACCTTTGACGCGGTGCATGGCCACCAGCAGCTGCGCCTGTTCAATGCGTTCTACGACGAGTTCGGCTTCCAGCCGATCGTCGTGTTTGACGGTGAGGGCCGGCTCGTCGGGACACTGCTGCGCCCGGCCCGCCGCCCCAATGGGGCCGAGAGCGCGGCCCACATCCGCCGGTTGATCCGGCAGATCGCCAGGCATTGGCCCGAGACAGAAATCCTGCTGCGAGCCGACAGCCACTACTGCACCCCGCAGGTTCTGGACCTGTGTGACGGGCTCGGGCTGCGCTATATCTTTGTTTGTCAAAGAACGGCCGTCTGGCGCAGAACATCTCGGCTCTGGAAGCGTCGACGGCGGCGCGCTACGCCCGAACGCCGGGCCAGAAGCTGCGCCGGTTCAAAACCTTCTCCTACGCGGCTCGGTCGTGGTCGAAACCCCGCCGCGTCATCGCCCGCGTCGAGGTTGGTCCCATGGGTCGGGACACCCGCTACATCGTCACCAACCTCGAGGGCGGTCGCGGTAAGCACCTTTACGAGAAGCTCT
>NZ_CYPR01000143.1 GCF_001408515.1 Jannaschia seosinensis
AGCCCTATGCCTACCTACGCGATCTCTTCACCAAGCTCGCCAACGGCCATCTCGACAAGGACATCGACGCGTTGATGCCATGGGCTTACGCCGAGGCGTCCCACCCCTCACAATGAGCTCATCCGGGAGTCCTCAGTGAGCTCACTCTGAGCGCGCACAAGGGCGAAAGCGGCAGCCGGATACGCCGAGCGATCCCGACCGCAAGCGAAAACCCAATGGGGCCGAGACGGCGCTTACGAAGCTCCTTGGCCCCAGCTTGGATTACCTCGGTCAACGGATCCGCAGAAAATTCCGATGGCAGTTCGAACGGGACAACGGTAGATTTGGCCATGGTGGCATATCCTTTCTCTTTTGAGACTGACGGCGCGTGAACACCGCCATGATATGCCGCCTACTTCAGGCCATCACCAACTTTCGGGCATAACTCCCGTGAACGAGGAGGCGGTCGCAGATGCGGAACTGTTCGACGGCAAGCTCGCGCTGATCACCAACGCCCCCGATCTCGCGCCGGCAGAAGCCGTTTCCCGCTACAAGGCGCTGGCCGACATCGAGCGCGGCTTCAGGGTTCTCAAGAGCGACATCGAGATCGCGCCGGTCCACCATCGGCTGCCGGACCGGATCAGGGCTCATGCGCTGATCTGCTTCCTCGCCCTCGTGCTCTACCGCGTCATGCGAATGCGCCTGAAAGCCAAGGGACACAGCGCCAGCCCGCGCATTGCTCTCGATATCCTCGCCCGCATCCAGCGTCACAGGGCGAAGATCGCGGAGCACACCGTGGATGGCCTCTCGACCACGACACCTGAACAACTGGAGCTCTTCGACACCCTGAACCTGCCGAAACCCGCCTGATCACCGCTCCGTAGTTACATTTTTGGCTCTCCGGCCATAATGATCTCAATTACTTAGCGGTTTTGCTGTTGAACTTGGGAGGTCAGGGTCTTTCCCAGCGACGACGCTCTGCTGCGACTGGTCAGCGCCGTCCTCGTAGAGATCGACGAGAAATGGGCCTCCGAGACCAAGGCCTACATCAAATGGGAATGCCAGGATGCATGACCCGCTCTCAGCAGAATTTCCAGACCGCAGGTTGCTCTATCGGGCGTGCCGACCAAGACCCATGTGCTGAACCTGCTCCACAGGCTGGTGGATGGCACACCGACCGACCGGCTCGATGTGACGCCCCCTTCAAGTCTCGTTCTGACGAAGGAACCTGAGGCCAATGTCGCACGCTACGACGGACTGCGGGGAGGAACACGTCATGCGTCATGATCCCGCCGGAGCCGCCATCGTCATCATGCTGCGCAGCCTCAAAATGCCGGGCATGGCGCAGGCCGTGCATGATCTCATGGAACAAGGTGCCCCAGCGTTCGAGGTATGAGGAGGATCAGAAAACAGTCCGGGGGACTGTTTTCCCGACGATTGGATGCCGATGCTGTCGCAGTTGCTCAAGGCTGAAATGGCTGAACGCGAGGTGCGCTCCATCTCCTATCACATGAAGGCCGCGCGCTTCCCGGCCTACAAGGACCTGTTCGGCTTCGACTTCGCCGCCAGCGAGATCAACGAAGCCCTCGTGCGTCAACTCCATCGGTGCGAGTTCATGGATGCGGCCGAGAATGTCGTGCTGATCGGCGGACGCGGCACGGGGAAAAGTCATGTCGCGACCGCCATCGGCGTCCAGGCCATCGAGCATCACCGCAAACGCGTGCGCTTCTTCTCGACCCCGTCGAGCTGGTGAATGCGCTGGAACAGGAGAAGGCCCAGGGAAAGGCCGGCAAGATTGCCGAGGCGCTGGTGAAGACCGAATTGGTGATCCTCGACGAGCTGGGATACCTGCCGTTCAGCGCCTCGGGCGGCGCGCTGCTGTTCCACCTATTGAGCAAGCTCTACGAGCGCACCAGCGTCGTCATCACCACCAACCTGAGCTTCAGCGAGTGGGCGAGCGTCTTCGGTGATGCCAAGATGACCACAGCCTTGCTCGATCGCCTCACCCATCGCTGCCATATCTTGGAGACCGGCAACGACAGCTACCGCTTCAAGGCAAGCTCCGAGACAGCGAAGAAGAAACGGAAGGAGACAGCACCATTGACCCCAGCATAAAGTTGCAAACATAACGATAGAGCAACCTGCGGTCTGGAAATTCTGCTGAGAGCGGGTCATGCATCCTGGCATTCCCATTTGATGTAGGCCTTGGTCTCGGAGGCCCATTTCTCGTCGATCTCTACGAGGACGGCGCTGACCAGTCGCAGCAGAGCGTCGTCGCTGGGAAAGACCCTGACCTTTACGGTGCGCCGCTTGAGCTCCTGCTGGACGGATCGCTCCATCGGGTTTGAAGTGCGCAGCCGGCGGCGATGGTGC
>NZ_CYPR01000144.1 GCF_001408515.1 Jannaschia seosinensis
CAAGACCCAAGTCACCGGCCGGCCTGCCAACCGGACGCAAACACCGGGTGCGCGCAAGAAAACCGAGACCGGGGAAACCATCCCACGGAGCACAAGTCCGCAGCTTCATGAATTATGCGGGCTAAATCCCCGTTTTGGGATTCAGCAGATTATCACATGCTTATATTCTGCAACGGACCCGAAGGTTACATGGGGTATGGGATCAACGCTGAAGAAATACACTTCAACGCTATCACGATAGACGTGGCTGGAAGTGGAGCTGGTGAGGTGAACTTCGGAGAAGGCGATGTATTATCTAACCTCGTGGCGGATTCTTCGCCGCCTGAGGTTGTTGCCGCACTGATTAACCATTTTATCAATGCAGAGCTTACAGACCCTTTCTATGAGCACCTGAGTTTTGGTGGAGCATACGAAATCTTCGGATGTCGACCGGGCGGCGGATTTTACCGGATTCCGTACACGGTTGCAGAATTTTCCAATCGCGACCATGAGTCGGGCGTGGAGAATGAAGAGGTTCGTCTCACTAGATTCATTTCCTGTCGACCGCACCAACAGGGAGCTGTCTTTGAAGTTTCCGTATTTTCTGGCGATGCAGGCTCGCAACGCCGCAGATATCACGAGGTCGCAGTGGAGCCTCTTGTAGATTCAGGGCTTTTTCCGGAAACGCCTATCGGACAGGCCGACGTAAACTTCATGTATATCATGACGGGAGCTGGGTCATATATATCTTCCGGTTCTACAGACTGGTTCGTAAGGCATCATCGCGGCTTGGCTGGTAACGTTTCCTACGAAGTGAATAAGAATTTGGTGGGGGAGATTTTTGGAAAATATCTAAATTCCATAGGTGATAATATTAATTAAGTTGCTGGCTACACGTTCCGTCCCGGATGATCACCTTTCCCCGCGACGATCCGCGCTCTTCATGGCAAGATCGGTTCTGAGGGACCTTCGAGACGGGGCACGACCATGCTGATACATCTTCACAAGCAGGCCACGACCACGCCGAAGGTGCGGGCGGCGATCCAGGCGAGCACGGAACCTGCTCCGGTCCTGGCCGAGCGCTTCGGCATAACGGAGCAGACCGTTTACAAGTGGCGCAAGCGCGACAGCGTCGCGGATCGCAGCCACACGCCGCACAGGCTCCAGACGACGCTGACACACCACCGCAGGAGGCCGTCGCGGTGGCCCTGCGAAAGGCGCTGCTGGTGTCGCTGGATGATCTGCTGGCGGTTGTGCGGGAGTTCCTGAACCCGAACGCCTCGCGCTCGGGGCTGGATCGCTGCCTGCGCCGGCATGGCGTGGGGAACCTGCGCGACCTGAAGACCAAGGCGG
>NZ_CYPR01000145.1 GCF_001408515.1 Jannaschia seosinensis
TGCTGGTGTCGCTGGATGATCTGCTGGCGGTTGTGCGGGAGTTCCTGAACCCGAACGCCTCGCGCTCGGGGCTGGATCGCTGCCTGCGCCGGCATGGAGTGGGGAACCTGCGCGACCTGAAGGCCAAGGCGGCCAAGCCGAAGCACAGCGCCTTCAAGGCCTACGAGCCGGGCTACCTCCACATCGACGTGAAATACCTGCCGCAAATGGCCGATGAGACCCGCCGCCGTTACTCCTTCGTGGCCATCGACCGGGCGACCCGATGGGTCTTCATCCGTGTCTTCCCGGCAAAGACCGCGGCCAACGCACGGCGCTTCCTGCGCGATCTGGAGCGCGCCTGCCCGATCCGCATCCGCACCATTCTCACCGACAATGGCAAGGAGTTCACCGACCGCCTTTTCGGCCTGCGCAAGCGGACTGCCACGGGAGAGCACGCGTTCCACGCGCTTTGCGCCGCCCTCGACATCGACCACCGCCTGATCCCGCCGAAGTCGCCGCAGACCAACGGAATGGTCGAGCGCTTCAACGGCCGGAGCGAAGAGGTCCTGCAGAGCCACCATTTCCGAGCAGGCGAGGACCTGGAGACCACGCTCCACCGATACGTCTGGCTCTACAACCAGCAGCTCCCGCAATCAGCGTTGGCCAGCAAGGCGCCCTTGCAGGCCATGAAGGACTGGCACAAAATCAAGCCAGAGCTGTTCAAGAAACAGCCATACTACCTTCCGAGATGTGACAGAAGTTCAAGCCCGCTGCTTCGTCGACCCTTCAGATGGTCTACGTGAACAGAACGTGCGGCGGGCTGAGAAAGCACAGACGGGCCCCCTCCGAGCCCGAGGTCTTCGGTGGGGAAACTTTGCCTGCAAAAAAGTGCGCAAAAACTACGAAAAAGTGCGAACTTTGCTTGGCGGCATAAGTGTGACGACAAGCTAATTTTGGCCATCCCGAAACTTTAACCTATTGTTTTTGTTCAGATGGACCTCATCTCCGGCGGCGGAAACGGCCATTTGACAAGCTAACTTTGGCCATCGGATCTGTTGCGCTGCAGCCTTACAGACAAAAAAATATCGGCCGCCCCAAGGGACGGCCGATAAATCATGTTACATGTTGTCAGGTATGTCTACACACGGAAGCGCTCCGGCAGATCGCTACGTCGGAAAATCCGCACACCGATATCAGACTTCCGCAACATCGGCTTCGCGCCTGCCGCCTTCATCACCGGCTTCAGGTCTTTCACGCCGATGCCGAGGGCTTCTCCGATGTGCACCTCCGTCGTGAATTCTGAGAGGAACCCATCGACATCTTCGGGCTGAAAACGATGGATGACATGATCTCCGTCATCGGATCGGATTTCACGCGACGGCAGGAGCCGCTTCCGAACCAGTTCCCAGCCAGATGGGACGGGAACACGCAGCAGGGCAAACGCTTCCACCGATGACAAGCCCGCCAGAACCTCGGAAACGGCCGCCTTGGTTTCAACCGGGTCCACGTAGATCGCATGGAACCCATCCATACCGGTCACTCGCACTACATTCTGAAGGCGGCCACCCATGATGAGATGTGCGATCTCCACCGCAGGGGCGTTCGACTTCATTGCCGCTTTCGCGAGATCGACCATTCCTTCAGGGACTTTGTCGACCGGGTTCGCGCACGCGCTAAGCCGGCGAAGCAGTTCCTCGACCTCCTTTGCATCGATGCCTTTCTTGTTGCGACCAGGGGCATCTGAGACCTCGTCGACGATCGGTGTCAGGATCCGCTCGGCAACGAGTTGTTGTGCAAGGGGGCGTGTGCAGCCAAGCAGCTTCGGCAGCCGCGAAGTCGGAACGATCCGGCGGACACTTTGCGCAACCTCGCGACCGAGGGTGGCGTCGAAAACGTGGTTGCTATCGAGGGTCGCATTGTCCGGGATGAGCCGCTTAGCGATGAGCATGTGCCGGAGCGTGCGCGGATGCAGACCGCTCTCGCTGGCGAGAGTGGAGCAAGTATGAAGGCGACGCTCAGCGAGTTTCTCGCCGAGCACAGGTGCGCCTGCGGGCATTTCCATGTTTTCGACGATGTAGTCACGGAGGATCCGCCTGATGTCTCCGGGCTCTTTCTTGGCTCGGGACCGCGAAAGCCACTGATATAGACGCCCGAACACGGCCTGGGGACCAAGCTTGCCCCCCTTCCGACTTGCGCGCGCGTGGATGTCTGCGAGAGCGCGATGGATACCTTTTTCGCCTTGGGAGGTGATGGCGAAACCTGCGGCGCCCGCGCGATCCCAATCGTCCTCGGTGAGCTTGTCGAGGTTCGGCTTTGCGCCGAACAGGACAAGCGCGCCGAGCATTTCACTTGCACGAACTGCTTGCTCGAGGCCTTCGCTGTCGAGCCAGGCAGGACCCTGCTGCCCTTCCAGTCGCCCGACGGTGTAATCTTGAAGCGGAGAGGTGGAACGTGGCTGAAGCTCACCGACCAGACTCGCGAGACAGTCGCCGGTTTCAGGAACCATGATTGCGAGTTCGTGGAATCGGTCCCCCGAGAAACTCGCCTTGCGACGCATCAGGGGAAGCCCATGGTGTGCGCAGGTCCGAACGACAGCCAGTTGCCAGATCCACTGGTGACGCCGCTCACCGATCCGGCCACCGAAGGCCTGATCATCCGCCAGCAGGCAGGCCGGACAAAATACGGTATTTGGCGACGACAGGAATTCCGCCGACACGTGCTCACCGCGCAGGTCGTGGTGTCGCCGGTCCAGGCCTCGAGGGGCGTTGGCGAAAAGCTGGGCCGGCGAGACGCCAGCCCAAGCCGCCAGCCGATAGACGGCATCGGCTTCCCCGCGCGCGAGTTCCGGCAGTTTGATCCCGTTGTCCCGCAGGAAAGCACCGGTCCGGCCGCCGGTGTGGCGGGCTGCGAGGCGGGTGGCGAACCCCATCAGGGACTCTGCGGGATCATGGGCGATGTGAGGTGAAAGCGTTGCCATGGACATGAACCTCACGCGGCTTCGTGGAGTTTGGTGAGGTCGATTTCGGCCCACCGCGGAGACTGGAAAACGTTCTTGCCGGGCATGACACCCTCCTGCATCGCCCATGACTGCGCGAAATGCTGCGCCGAAAGCTGGCTGTCGCCGTTCAGGAGCGCCACTTCGATCGCGGCGATGATGTTCTCGATGCAGCGGCCGAAGCGGCCACGGCTTGCGTAGACCAGCCGCGCGATCAGGTCCGTATGCGCGGGGGGCTCGATAGCCACCTTCATGCAGAACCCTTCCATCAGGCCACGCAGCATCTTCTCGTGGGTGGAAGCGGAAATTGCAGGCAACGTGACCTTGGAGTAGCGCCTTTTGACCTGATCGTCGTAGGACGCGATGTTCCACAGGGTGTCGATGCCGGTGAGGATGAGGATGACCGCCCCCTCCCCCTGCATGACCGATTTCAGCATCTTCAGGATATCCTCGATGCCCTTGCCGGCCCTGAACAGGTCGTGCGCCTCGTCGATCCAGAGCACGACCGTGCCGAGCTCCTGCATGCGGAAACGGACGAGCCGCCAGATGTCCCATTCTTTGCGGGATGCCGAAACCTCCGGGTATCCGGTCTCCCTGAGGATTTCGAGGCCGAGGCTCTTCAAGGTTGCGGGGCTCGGGACCCGCACTCCGACCCAAGGCTTGCATGCGGGGTCGTTGCTCTGCAGCGCGGGGTGGTTCTTCAGGAGATGATGCACCAGCGACGTCTTTCCGCCACCCGGACCCTCGACCAGGACGATGCCGTGCGTGTCTCCCGTCGACGTGAACGTCACGGGTTTCGCCAGCGGTAGCCCTTCGGCGTCGTGCTGCAGCAGACGGTCGAGATGTTGCTGAAGAATCCCGTCGCGTGGTGTCGTGATGTAGGTGTCGCGAAGGTCTGCGATAGTCGTGTAAGGATCGCTTACGAGTTTTGCCATGCTGATGGGCTCCGAGAAAAAAAGGTTTTCGCCAGCCGGCGCGCGTTGGTTCGATCCACCCGCCGGCCTGTTCCCGGGACATGCGGTCATCGAGATTCCTGCGAGAGCCAAAGTGACGCAACGTCATGCTCTGAGGTCAGCATTTTCGCTGATGTCGGGACGGGCGGGCCCTTAGGTGACGGTGAATGTCGCGCTTCGGCTGTCTCTGCGCGATCGTGTCCGGCTCTTCATGACAGATTTCCTCTTTCGTCGCGCTCAAGAGGTTGGCCGAGTGGCATGGAGAGGAAGAAGATTTCACATGAAATCTGGAAGTGAGGCGTCCGGTCCGCTCACTTCGGCACATGCTGTGATGCCAGAGCGGTCAATTTGGACGAGCCGGTGGGAGGGCCCCTTCAATATAAAATACCTATGCACTACCGAGACATAGCTGGCGCAAGCTGGCGCCAATCGCTATTTTCCGGCGAAAACCCATCAATGCGAAGAGGCAGACTGTGGAGCATATCGGCAAACTGGAACAGCGACTTTAGGGCGCTGCAGACTCCCTCCGAGCCAATTCGAACTTCGCCAGCAACGAATACTTCATGCCCGTCATGGGGCTTATCTTCCTGCGGCACGCCCATTCGCGCTTCCTCAGGGTCCGCGACGAGATCATCCCGACCCTACCCTCACGCGGGGGAAAAACGCGCCCCTTGACCAAGGAAGACTTCTCGGCCCGCTCGTCCATCTTCCTGCGCGACGAAGCTCAGTTCGATCACCTCGTCGGGCTCCCCGAAGGCGAAAGCGCAGCCACGGCCGTCATCGCCGCGATGCAGTCGATCGAGGAGGACTACACCACCCTCAAAGGCCTGCTGCCCAAACAGGAATACGCCGAACTCGATGATGACGCCCTGCGCCAGGTTCTGCGCATCTTCAACGATCCGGCTCTGCAAAAGGCCGACGGTGACGTTTTCGGCCGGATCTACGAATACTTCCTGACCCAGTTCGCCGACCAAAAGGCACACGACAACGGTGAATTTTTCACCCCCGTGAGCATCGTCGAAAGCATCGTCAACTTCATCGAACCCACCCGCGGCAAGGTCATCGACCCCGCCTGCGGGTCGGGCGGCGTGTTCGTGCAATCCGCCCACTTTGTCGAAGCGATGAAGGCCAATCCTAACGAGCGCCTGACCTTCTACGGGATGGAGAAGAACCCGACAACGCTCCGCCTGGCCAAGATGAACCTTGCGGTCCACGGGCTCGAGGGGGACATCCAGAAGGCCATCAGCTACTACGAGGACCCTCACAAGGCCCATGCGCCCTTCGACTACGTCATGGCCAACCCGCCGTTCAACGTGGACGAGATTGATGCCGAGAAGATCAAAGACGACAAGCGCCTCTCCTTCGGCCTTCCCGGGGTGAACAAGGGCGGCAAGGTCTCGAACGGCAACTACGTCTGGATGTCCTTCTTCCATTCCTACCTGTCCGACACGGGCCGCGCGGGCATCGTCATGTCGTCGCAGGCATCTTCGGCGGGCGGACAAGAGGCCAAGGTCCGCGAGGCGATGGTCAGGACCGGCGACATGGACATCATGCTCGCGATCCGGGGCAACTTCTTCTACACGCGCACCGTGCCCTGCGAGATCTGGTTCATGGACAAGGGCAAGCGGGAACACCTGCGCGACAAGGTGCTGATGCTGGATGCGCGGCAGGTCTTCCGCAAGGTGACGCGCAAGATATGCGACTTCTCCCCCGAGCAGGAAAAGAACCTGACCTCCATCGTCTGGCTCTACCGTGGGCAGGAAGACCGCTTTGTAGGGCTGGTGCAGGACTACCTGTCCACCGCGCGGGATGAGACGCAGGCGACCAATTTTGCCGACCTCCTCGAAGTGCTGGGCAAAGCCTGCACGCATTTCGCCGGGCACGGTGATGTGGCCGAGCTGAAGACCGGGATCGAGAAGCTGACAGCTGATGCCAAGGCCTATGGCGAGGCTGCCGCCGCGCTGGCCCAGCCGGACGCCTCTATCGGTGCGCTGACGGCGGCATGGACGGCGATGCAGCCGCTGGCGGATCAGGCCAAGACGCTGATCAAGGAGATCGAACATCTGGCCAAGCTGGCGCAGAAGGCACAGGAGGCGGCGACAAAGACACTGCTTGCAGACGTCGGCGCCATCGAGAGTGAAGACGCGCAGAAGAAGGCATTGGCGTCGGCGCGGAAAGTCATCTCGGACGGCAAGAAGCATCTGGCGGAGATTGCCGAGGCGCGTGTGGCGCTGACAGGCGACCCGGAAATCCACCTGACGCCCAGCGGGGCGCTGAAGCGCTTCCGCTATTTCGAGGGTCAGGCAGACTGGCTGCTGTCACGGTTCCCTGAGGGGAGGCTGCGCGATGTCGAGGGATTGGTGAAGTTGGTGGATCAGGCCGAGCTGGCCGAGAACGATTACAGCCTGACACCGGGCCGCTATGTGGGCGTCGCGCCGGAAGAGGACGACGAGGATTTCGATTTCGAAGAGGCGATCAAGGAGATCCACGATGAGCTGGAGACCCTGAATGCCGAGGCGGCAGAGCTGGCTGAGACCATCGCGAAGAACTTCGCGGAGTTGATCGTATGAGTTGGGCTGATTGTGAACTCGGGGACGTTGTCACGCTTAAACGCGGTCACGACCTTCCCAATGGAAAGCGCAAGGAAGGCGACATACCGGTAGTATCTTCATCAGGCATCACCGGTTGGCATAATGAGGCCAAGGCAGAAGCACCCGGTGTCGTTACAGGCCGCTATGGCACGATAGGAGAAGTCTTTTTTCTGGACCGCCCGTATTGGCCACTCAATACGGCTCTCTACGCAATTGACTTTCATGAGAATGATCCGCGTTTCATCGCCTATTTTCTGCGGAGCCATCTAAAGAACTACAAGAGTGAGAAGGCTGCCGTTCCCGGTGTGGACAGGAATGTGCTTCACAAGCTCAAGGTCCGCTGCCCCGATCTCCCCGCCCAAGAAAGTATCGCGGCCGTGCTTTCGGCCTATGACGACCTGATCGAGAATAACCGGCGGCGGATTGCGTTGTTGGAGCAGGCGGCGCGGCTCTTGTATCGCGAATGGTTCGTCCATTTCCGCTTTCCCGGCTACGAGACCGCCAAGTTCGTCGATGGCTTGCCGGAGGGGTGGGAACGCACCGCCTTCTCTGAAGCGGCATTCATCAACCAAACGACAAATTGGGACAAGAGCAAGAACCGCGACATTCGCATGGTTCCAATGGGCGCCCTGTCGGAAAGCGGAATGATATGTGACGCCTCACAGTTTGAGCGGCGTGAGAAGCCGACTGGAGTCAAATTTATGAAAGGCGACACTCTTTTCGCGCGTATTACACCGTGCCTCGAAAACGGAAAAACAGCCTATGTCGATTTCTTGGATGAAGGCGAAGTAGCCTGTGGCTCGACAGAGTTCATCGTATTTCGGGAGCGGAAGCTCAGTCGCTATATGATTTACCTTCTCGCTCGCGAAGATGGCTTCAGGCAGAACGCCGTGACCAGCATGGTTGGTTCATCCGGACGACAACGCGTGCAGAATAGCTGCTTCGACAAATTCATGGTCAGCGTTCCGCCAGATGAAATCGTCGTTGAGTTCGACCAAAAGGCCGAGCCGCTCTTCAGGCAGATCGCCTCGTTGGTGGCGTCCAATCATAAGCTTGCCAAAGCCCGAGACATTCTCCTTCCGCGTTTAATGGATGGACGGCTTTCCAATCCCGCGTAGTATCTGACAATGAACGATTATACCGAAGACCTGTTGGTTCAAAAGACGATGGCCGATTACCTGGCCGAAGAGCATGGCTGGCGATCGGTCATGGCATGGAACAGCGAGACCTTCGGCCCCGAGGGCACACTGGGACGCAAGTCCGACAAGGACGTGATCCTGACCCGCTACCTGTCCGAGGCGCTGGTCACTCTGAACCCCGGCCTGCCGGATGAGGCCTACACCCAGGCGCTGCGCCAGATCACCGATGTCTTCGGCTCTCAATCGCTCCTCCGGATCAATCAGGAGAAATACGACCTGATCCGCGACGGGGTGCAGGTGAAGTTCCGCCAGAACGGCGAACAGAAGGTCGCCCACCTGCGCGTCTTTGATTTCGACACGCCCGAAAACAACGACTTTCTCTGCGTGCGCGAGATGTGGATCCGCGGCTACGCCCACCGGCGACGGGCGGACATCATCGGCTTCGTCAACGGGCTACCCCTGATGTTCTGCGAACTCAAGCGCCCCGACAAGGACCTGCGCCGCGCCTATGCCGAGAACCTGAGCGACTACAAGGACACGGTCCCGCACCTGTTCCACTTCAACGCCTTCGTCATCCTCGGGAATGGCGAAGAGGGGCGCATGGGCTCGATCAGCGCCGATTACGAGCATTTCGCCGAATGGCTGAAATTGGATGAGCGCGACCGGCGCGATGGCCGCCTGCCTATGGAAGCGCTGCTCAAGATCATCTGCGACAAGCGCCGGTTCATGGATCTTTTCGAGAACTTCATCCTGTTCGCGGATACGGCCAATGGGCTCGCAAAGATCATCGCGAAGAACCACCAATACTTGGGCGTGAACCGGGCGGTGGAGGCGGTAGAAAGCCGGGAAGACCTCGAGCGCAAGCTGGGTGTGTTCTGGCACACCCAAGGGTCGGGCAAGTCCTTCTCAATGGCGCTGTTCACCCAGAAGGTCCACCGCAAGCTGGGGGGCGATTTCACCTTCCTGATCCTGACCGACCGCACCGATCTGGATAACCAGATCTACAAGACCTTCGCCTCGGTCGGGCTGGCCAACAATGACAAGGATGCCTGTCGCGCGTCCTCTGCGAAGAACCTGCGCGAGCTGCTGGGCCAGCAGAAGAAAGTCATCTTCACGATGATCCAGAAGTTCACGGATAATGAGGCTGGGAATGGGGTCTACTCGACCAGTGACAAGCTGATTGTCGTGACGGACGAGGCGCACCGGACGCAATACGGCATGCTCGCACTGAACATGCGCAAGGGGCTGCCGAATGCGAGCTTCATCGGCTTTACCGGCACGCCGCTGTTCTCGAACGATCAAATCACCAGGCAGGTCTTTGGCGGCTATCTGTCCACCTATGACTTCCAGGATGCCATCGAAGATGGGGCGACACTTCCGCTCTTTTACGATGCGCGTGGCGACAAGCTGAAGATCGCGGGGACGGACCTGAATGAGCAGCTGGCCGAAGCTTTGGCCGAGGCCGAGGTGGATGATCCGGATGTGGCCGCCAAGCTGTCGGATGACCTGAAGCGCGAGTATCACGTCGTCACCGCCGAGCCGCGCCTGAAGCATGTGGCGAAGGACTTTGCCTGGCACTTCTCGACCAACTGGGAGAGTGGCAAGGCAATGTTCATCGCCATCGACAAGGTGACTGCCGTGCGGATGTATGACTACATCCAGACAGAGTGGGACGCCCGGATCACGGCTCTTGAGGCCGAGCTTGACTCGATCAAGGATGATCAGGAACGTATCCAGCGCCAAGCTCAAATCGCCTGGATGCGTGAGACTGAAATGGCCGTCGTGGTCAGCGATGAGCAAAATGAAGTCAAGAAGTTCAAGGACTGGGGCCTTGATATCATCCCTCACAGGAAGCTGATGAAGGATGGGTTCACCGTCACGGAGAAGATCGGCCGTCGAGAAATCGAGAAGCGCCTCGATGTCGATACGGCGTTCAAACGAGAGGAGCATCCATTCCGCGTCGTCATCGTCTGCGCTATGTGGCTGACAGGCTTTGACGTCCCGGCGCTATCGACCCTGTACCTCGATAAACCTTTGCAAGCACACACTTTGATGCAGGCGATCGCGCGCGCCAACCGTGTGAAGGAAGGCAAGAACAACGGACTTATCGTCGATTACTGCGGGATCCTGAAGAACCTGCGAAAAGCACTTGCTACTTTTGCCGGGCACACCGGTGGGGGGACACTTGGCGACCTAGGCGGGCCGGAGCCGGAGGTTGATCCGGTCAGTCCGGAGGAAAGGCTGCGAGGCGAACTTGCCGAAGCTATTGCCTTGGTCGGAGAGGGATTGAGAAATGGTGGCTTCGAACTGGACCGCTTGCGCGAAGCCGAGGGCTTCAACAAGCTCAAGGCCCTGAAGGAAGCCAAGGAAACGATCAACCAGAGTGACGAGGCCCGCAAAGGCTTCGAAATAGCCGCCCGAGCCGTCTTCCGGAAATACAAGGCGTGCTTGACGTTCTCCTGGGTCGAAGACTTCAAAAGCTCCTACCAGGCTATCAACTACATCTACAGCTCTCTGCAGAACGACAAGGCGGAAGCAGATACAACCGCCATCATCCAACAACTCAACGCCATCGTGGCCGACGCCATTCAAATTACTCCCGATACTGAGGGTGATCGGATCTTCGATATTTCTAAAGTTAATTTTGACCTGCTGCGAAGGGAGTTTGCAAAGAGCGACACGAAGGCCAGCGACACACAGGACCTACGCGAGGTGATCAGCAATCGTCTGGCAAAGATGCTGGCTGCCAATCCAACCCTGACCGACTTTGAAGAACGCTTCGACAAGATCATCAAGGAATACAACAAAGAGAAAGACAAGAATACCATCGAAGCGACCTTCGAAGCCCTCATGCGCCTTGCCGCTGAGATGGAGGCAGAGGCACAGGCCCATGTGGCGATGGGGTTGTCCGCAGGCCAGAAGCCGGTTTTTGACCTTCTTTTCCGGGAAGACCTTTCGAAAGCTGAAATTGAGCAGATCAAATCTGCTTCCAACGCAGTGCTGGAAACCATAAAACAGCGAATGGAACAGATCCATAACGCTTTTCAAAAGCAGGCAACACGCGCACGCCTGCGTCAGGACATCTATGACCTACTCTATGATGAGAAAAATGGCTTGCCTGCCTCAAAATATGATGACGCCGAATTGGAACAACGCACAGATGAACTATTCACTTTTTTCGAACGCCGGTACACATCTCCAGACACACTGATGTCCATGGCTTAAAATAGAAATCAGTCTGTGCCTGGCACTGGCAAAAACGGTGCAACAAGGGCGGGAAGCGGTTGTCCGCTGCGATATGCGCAAAGATCAGCTATTGAGGACTCGCGTCGGAAGCCCAGCGCCACGTTTGATGCTGATCCGGCGTGGATCTGTGCAAGTATTGACTTTCTTATCCCCCCAGATGACCGTGAGTCCGAACTCAGGTGTCCCGGGCCAAGTGGAACTCGGAGGACGTTTTTGCGGGCCTTTTTCGATCGATGCGCCGACAACGCTCTTTAGGTCGTGTTGCGTGATTATCCTGCATAGCTTGAGAAAGAAACGAAAGGCCTGTTTTTCAGACGCTAATGTCAAAATCCGAAGTTCGACAGAATCTTCTGGAAAACAAGGGGTTTAGCCTGGCGCGCGCGAGTCTTTTCAGTGGGTTAGGTGTATGAAGCGGCGCAACACGTGTAGTTACACGTCGTCGAAAATCTGGTGTTGTGGAGTGGCGTCTGGCACGGCATCCTGCATTCCATGTTTGTGCGCACCACCGAGAGCGGCGGACGCCGCTACCTGCAGATCGTCGAGTCCTATCGGAACGAGGCCGGCAAGCCCCGGCTGCGCGTCATCGCCAATCTCGGGCGTGTTGATGGCATGAAGGACGGCCATCTCGATGCGCTCATCCGGGGGCTCAGTCGAGCGGCGGGCCGCGAGGAGCCAGCCAAGGC
>NZ_CYPR01000146.1 GCF_001408515.1 Jannaschia seosinensis
TGGGCACCTGCACGCTCACCGTGCCCGCAGGCGTGTCGATCCGCTTGGCTTTGTAGCCGTTGGCATAGCCGTGACGCTCGGGCGTGCGCTCATAATGGCTCGCGCCGAGAAACCGCTCCCGTTCGATCTGCATCGCCAGCTCGAAAGCCCGCGCGAACACCGATGCGATCTCGCCGGGCCCGTGCTCGATCAACTGTTCCAAGACCGCCTCAAGCGCCGTATCCTTCCTGTCCATTCGTTCTTCTCCATGGCCGTGTTGCAACTCCATGGAATACCAGAATGGGCAGCCCGTGCTGGGGCGCCCCAGCACGGGCTCACGCCCCGCGTCTCAAGCGAATTTCCAGACCTGAGGGTACAATACCATGCCACACCATCCGCGGAACGTCCGCCGATGGACACAAAGGACCCGAACTCACGCATGTCGCATTGCGGCGCACGCTCGCGGCGGCGACGCTCCCGAACTCGCGCGGCAATCTCGGCGGGTGGATCACCTCGACCCATAGCGTCAAACTGGGTGCGATGATGCCGCCCTCCAATCCGCCCCCCGATAACCTGCATGCGCTGCTCGACTTTCTGGAGACGCTCGAATGACGGATGCCGTGCAAGGATCAGCTCCGCCCCAGGGAGGCGCGGCGGAGAGCCCCACCGCTGGGCCGCAACAGGGGCGCGATGGCCTAGGCCCCGAAGAACTGGCCCGGATCGAACGGACATGGCTGTCGCCGCCCGGATTCTTCGGCTGGTTCACGCTTGTCAATCACACCAGCATCGGCAAGCGCTTCATCATTACCTCGCTGGTGTTCTTTCTGCTCTCGGGGCTGCTTGCGCTGCTGATGCGGCTCCAACTTGCTCAGCCGCTGAACGATGTCCTCGGACCCGAAGCCTATAATCAAGTGATGACCGTGCACGGCACGGCGATGATGTTCCTGTTCGCGATCCCGGCAATGGAAGGCGCGGCGATCTATCTGGCGCCCCTGATGGTCGGCGCACGGGACATGGCTTTTCCGCGGCTCAATGCTTTCGGCTATTACGTCTACCTGATCGGCGGGTCCCTGTTCTTCCTGTCCCTGCCCCTCGGCCTCGCGCCGGATGCGGGCTGGTTCAACTACGTGCCGCTATCCAGCAAGGAATACGCCGAAGGGTACGGAATCGACGTCTGGACCACGATGATCACCTTCATCGAGGTCTCGGCGCTCACGGCGGCGGTCGAGTTGATCGTCACGATCCTGAAGCTGAGGGCCCCGGGTATGTCGCTCAACCGCATGCCGATCTTCGTGTAGGCCGTGCTGGTCATGAGCTTCATGATCCTTTTCGCCATGCCTTCGGTCATCGTCGCAAGCGCGCTGCTGATGATGGACCGCCTCGTGGACACGGCTTTCTTCGACGCGGCGCTCGGGGGATCTCCCCTGCTCTGGCAGCACCTGTTCTGGTTCTTCGGGCACCCGGAGGACTACATCATCCTCGTGCCGGCGCTCGGCATTGTCACCAGCGTCGTCGTCACGTTCACGCAGCGCTCCGTCTTCGGCTACACGGCCCTCGTGCTCGCCGTGGTCGGGATCGGGATCGGGATCGGGATGGTGAGCTTCAGGCTCTGGGTCCATCACATGTACATGACGGGGCTGCCCTTGATGGGCCGGTCGTTCTTCATGGCCGCCTCGGCGATGATCGCGATACCCTCCGGCGTGCAGGTCTATTGCTGGATCGCGACGATGTGGGGCGCGAAGGTACGTTTCGCCTCGCCAATGCTGTTCGTGCTGGGCTTCTTCGCGGTCTTCATCACGGGCGGGCTGACCGGTGTCATGGTCGCCTCGGTGCCGTTCGACCGGCAAGTGCATGACAGCTACTTCGTGGTGGCCCCTTTCCACTACGTGCTGGTTGGCGGTTCGGTCTTCCCGCTGCTTGCCGGGCTCTATTAATGGTACCCCAAGGCGACCGGGCGCATGATGAACGAGCGTGCGGGTCTCTGGAGCTGCATCCTGATCTTCATAGGATTCAACCTCGCCTTCTTTCCGATGCACCAGCTCGGCCTCGAGGGAATGCCCCGACGCGTCTACAGCTATCTCCCCGCCACAGGATGGACCTTCCTCAATCAGCTTGCATCGATCGGCTCGGTGGTGCTTGCGCTCGGCTTCGCAATCACCGCCATCAACGTTCTCGTCAGCGCGCGCCGCGGCAAATTGGCGGGCGACGACCCTTGGGACGGTCCGACGCTGGAGTGGGGCACGACCTCGCCACCGCTCAACTGCAATTTCGCGCGGCAGGTTGTGGTGCGCAGCGAAAGCCCCCTGTGGGATCGGCACCGAGAAGACCTCGCCACCTACGTCGGAGGCTTGCGCGACGACAGGCGCGAGACGGTCGTCACGACGGTGCTCGATGCGCGGCCACACGCTGTTCAGGTTCTTCCCGGCCCCACCCCTTGGCCCTTCGTCAGCGCTGTCGTGGCGTCGCTCGCGTTCCTCGGGCTCATCTTCACGCCCTGCGCCTAACTGTCACATCCCGGAAGGTAGTATGGCTGTTTCTTGAACAGCTCTGGCTTGATTTTGTGCCAGTCCTTCATGGCCTGCAAGGGCGCCTTGCTGGCCAACGCTGCTTGCGGGAGCTGCTGGTTGTAGAGCCAGACGTATCGGTGGAGCGTGGTCTCCAAATCCTCGCCTGATCGGAAATGGTGGCTCTGCAGGACCTCTTCGATCCGGCCGTTGAAGCGCGCGACCATTCCGTTGGTCTGCGGCGACTTCGGCGGGGTCAGGCGGTGATCGATGTCGAGGGCGGCGCAAAGCGCGTCGAACGCGTGCTCTCCCGTGGCAGTCCGCTTGCGCAGGCCGAAAAGGCGGTCGGTGAACTCCTTGCCATTGTCGGTGAGAATGGTGCGGATGCGGATCGGGCAGGCGCGCTCCAGATCGCGCAGGAAGCGCCGTGCGTTGGCCGCGGTCTTTGCCGGGAAGACACGGATGAAGACCCATCGGGTCGCCCGGTCGATGGCCACGAAGAGGTAACGGCGGCGGGTCTCATCGGCCATTTGCGGCAGGTATTTCACGTC
>NZ_CYPR01000147.1 GCF_001408515.1 Jannaschia seosinensis
GATCGGCTCGGACGGGTCTCGAAGATGGGCAACGGTTACCTGCGCCGATTGCTGGTCGTCGGCGCCACCTCGGTGACAAGGCGAGCCGGAACGACCGACACCCGAACCGGAGCCTGGGTCAGATCCCTGCTCGAACGCAAACCCACACGGCTCGTGACCGTAGCGATCGCCAACAAGACCGCACGTACGGCTTGGGCGTTGCTGGCAAAGGAAGAGAATTACAAGGCCGCACCGGCAATTTGAACAACAAAGAGACAGGCGGCGCTCCAAGGGCGCCGCGATGAGATGCAAGGGCAAAAGTGAGTGATGATGATCAAGCAAGACCGCTGCCGGGACACCCCGAGGTACTGTCAGGGCGTCACAGCTCGGTGGTCTGATTGGGACCCGGCAAGCGGACTTCATCAGGGCCAGCGGTCACATGCACCGCGCGCGCAGGCCGGACAAATGACCGCAACCTGCTTCGATCCACGTCACTCGACAAAACCCTTGCAAAACCGGAGCCGTCCACAAATGACACCACCCACCGCCGCTCTCGCCGAGTGGCGTGGTCTTTGCGCAGGATAATGGCCAGGCTCCTTGCCCTTCCTGAGACTGGTTCGTATCAGTTTGACACCACCATCACGCGGAATGTGACAAGTAGGAGCAGATGAGACGACTTCGCCTCCATATCGGGCACGGCAAGACCGGTACAAGCTTTCTTCAGTCGGCATTGGCTCTTTCAGAGGATGTGCTGTCGACGAACGGGATCCATTATCCGGATCTTACGAACAGTTTCCCGGCAGCCCGTGCCGGGCGCATCACGTCGGGCAATGCCCATGTCAACAAGCGCCCGCTCATCCAGTATGCCCGAGAAGGACATGAAACCGCGCCGGAAGGTGCCAGTCTGCTGTTTTCCAATGAGGGGCTTTTTGGCTACTTCAATCGGAATGAAGCGCCCAAGCTGTTGCGCGCCATCATTGCCGAGCAGTTCCGGCCAGATGTGCTGTGTTTCCTCCGCGATCCGCTGGAACACGCCGTTTCCTTGTACCAGCAGACGGTCAAGCGCTCCGGAAACACGCACGAATTCAAGGGTTACCTGAAAAACTACCGGGTTCCCACCGAGGTGCTGCGCATGATGGATATGTGCGAAGACCTTGGCATACCCGTGCGCTTCCACAACTATTCGAACCATCGCAAGACAATCCTAGGCTTGCTCGAGGACTGGCTCGAACTGGAAGACGGTACGCTTGTCGTTCCGGAACGGAGCACCGTCAACCGGTCCATGACCAACGCGGAAATCGCGCTTCAGCTGGAGTTCAATCGCCACCTCGGGAACCAAGCGTCCAAGCTGATCAGCGACCCGCTCTGCGACCAGCTTCCGGATGTGAAATCAGAGTATCCGGCGATCGAAATCGAGGATTTGAAACCGTTCCTTGACCGGATGCGTGAACAGATGGCCCTGGTAAATGCACGGCTGCCGGATGCAGAGCGGTACAACGTTCCAGAAGCAGAAGAGGCGATCGCCGGTTTCAGATCGCCGCACGATTCCGAACTCCTGTCATTTTCCCGCGAACAATTGGCGGTAATCGCCAATTGCATCTGCCGACTCATCGTGAAACTGGAGGCCGAATCGTGAGCTACGGGAAAAACGGAACCAGCCGCGATCTGGAACACGGCCGCCGACAAGTATATCCTCCGGAATCGCCCGCTGCGACTTCGTCGTTCCAGTGTTTCGTGAATTCACGTTCAATGTTGTTCCTCTAGTCCGGACAATTCATGCCTATGCCCCAAACCGATTTGACCACTCCGCTCGAAACCGGAAATCCCACGACCGACAGTCGGCCAGCCACGCTTTACGCGCGTCGCCATCTGACGCTGAATTCATCGCCGAAATCCCTTGAAATCGCGCCCGACCTCAAACTTGAATGGAAGAGCGCAGAGGATATCCTGGAAACGCCGACCGCAAAAGGCATAGATCAGGACGGCGGGATCAACTGTATCAAGGTCGATACCGGCCAGCCGCTCGGATGGGTTCGGCTGTGCTGCGAACTCGAGCAACCGGTCAGGGAAAGCCTTCTGGGCGTGAGGATGCTCATGAGGCTGTCCTCGAAGACCACACAGAATACCGCCATTCGCATGATGCTGTGCGAGACCGATGAAAAAACCGGTCGCAGGCAAGGTATCAGCGACACTTTCTCGAACCTGGATTGCGGGCTCGACACCTGGCAGGAGCTCAAGTGCGTATTCGCCTGCGCGCGGCCGAAGGATGGCAAACGCATCGACGTGATGTTCAACCTGCCGAAGGAATGCGAGATCACGCTGGCGCGGCTGGACTGCCGGTGGATCGACGCGACGCTGTCCGGGGCGCGCCGGGACGCTTTGAAACAACACGGTTTCGAAAAAATTTTTGAAGTCACCGGTGAGGAGCTCGATGAATCCGATTTCGAAATGGCGGCGAAATCGGGCCATTTTGTCGCCGCTGCCGACAAGTCCGGCTTCACGGCGCGCGGCTGGGTGCTGCCGGTTGCCCAGCAATCGTCCGCGGTTGCCCTGGTCGACGGAGAGCCGGTCGACCTGCAACTCGATCGCGGGGCCGAGATTGCCGAAGGGGTCACAGTCGAGTCAGGCTTCAGCTATTCGCTGACGAGTGCCGGCCAGCAAGGGGCCGCCGACGTGGAATTCGCGCTCAAGGATGCGGTGGACTGCCCCTTCGCGTCGGTCAGCGTGCCCCGGTTGCTTTCCCAGCTGACCAACCGTGATGATGAAACCGGCTTCGATTCCAAGTCGATCGAACTTTTCTTCTATCCCGACTACACGGCCACCAATCCCTACCAGACCTTGATGTACAGCCATTTCGAAGGCGCGAAATGGATGCCGGGCGACATCGATGCCGCACTGGAGCGGATGCGCAATGTTTCCGGTCCGGGCAAGGTCGTTCTGCACCTCCATTGGCTCAACCCCCTACTGGCCGGTGCAAAGACCGTGGCCCAGGCAGAGGCCAAACGCATCGCGTTTCGGGACAAGCTGTCCTATTTCGTCAGCCTTGGCGGGGTCGTCCTGTGGACCGTGCATAACGTCGTCTCCCACGATGCGAAGTTCAGGGGCGTGGAACGCGCGCTGGGACAGGATGTGGCGGACCTGGCGGCGAGCATTCATGTCCATTCCGAACGGCTGCTTCCGATTCTCGCCGAGGATTACGATCTGGCGCGCGAGAAGATCCTGATTGAACCGCATCCGAACTATATCGGCCACTATCCGAGCTACGTCGGACGGGAAGACGCCCGCGCGCGGCTGTCGCTGGACTCGGACGCCAAGGTGTTTCTGTTCTTCGGCCAGCTGCGCCCCTACAAGGGGATCGAAAAGCTGGTGAAGTGTTTTCTGGAGCTTCAGAAATCCGAGCCGAACATTCACCTGCTGATCGTCGGAAACCCCGTTTTTCCGTATTCTAAGGGATTGCTGACGCAGAAACACCAAGGCCACCGCAACGTGAGGGTCATCGAGGGCCAGATTGCGGATGCCTCGCTTCAGTGGTATTACAGCGCTTGCGACTGGGTCGTTCTGCCCTACAAGAACATTCTGACGTCGGGGTCATTGCTTCTGGCGATGTCGTTTGCCCGCCCGTGCATCGCCCCGCGCATGGGCATGATCCCGGACGTCCTTGAGGACGGGACCAACGGGTTTTCCTACGATCCGGAGGACGAGGCCGGATTGCTGACTGCAATGAGACAGGCCCTGTCTGTCGAGCCGAAGCGCCTGAAGGCTCTTGGACAGGCGGCGCTGGACACCGTCGCACCGCTGACATGGAAGAGGATGCCGGACTCGCTGCTGAGAGCGATCCGCCAAAGCTATGAATTCCGGGACATCAGTCTGCCTTTCGAGGACGGCTCCCATGACTGCCTGCTCATGGGGCAGGAGTTTCCGCCGAAAAAGATCGCCCGCACTGCGGTCGTCATCCTGAATTTCGAACATATCGACGACGTGTTGCGGCTTGTCGGGACGTTCAAGGACTCGACGAACCAGGACTTCGACATATACGTGGTAGACAACTGCTCTCCCAGCCTGTCGGAATTCGACCTTTACACGCAGCTGCGAAATGTCCATGTCCTGCGCCTGACCGAAAACCTCGGCTATGCGGCCGGCAACAATGCGGCGATGCGTCTGATCAAGGATCTGGACTACGAGTTCATCTGGATCCTGAACCCAGACATGGTGGTTTCGCCGGTGGCACTCGAGCAGCATCTGGAAGCTGCGAAAGCCAATCCGGACACGTCGATCTTCGGACCGGTGATCCTGCCGGGCGGCAACAAGACCCGGGTCGCCTCCGGCGGCTGCATGATTTCGTTCGAGAACGGCGTATCGACCCAGCACATGTATGCCGGCGAGCCTCTAACTGTGCTTCCGAACGAGCCCTACCAGGTGGATTTCGTCACCGGCGCCTCGGTTTTCCTGCGCAAGTCGGTCCTTGATGAGATCGGCTATATCCCCGAGGATTATTTCCTTTATTTCGAGGAAACCAACTGGCTGCTGAACGCCGGGCGCAAGGGGTTCAAGTGCCTGGTCCTGCCGAATGTCAGACTGTCGCACCACAAACGGTCTGAGGAAGGCGGCCTGCCGGCGAAGTACTATTTCTATTACTTCCTGCGCAATTCCATCATCTTTGCGCAGCGTATCTCGAAGCAGAGTCCGAACGCGACGATCAACCGGCTGCGCGCCGGCTTCATCAATGCTTGGCTGAAGAAGATCGGCAACCGCGCGCCAAACAAGCTGGATTTCTACAAGGCATTTGTCGAGCGTGCCCTCGCAGACGGAATTGCGGGCGTTACCGGGCGCATCGACCTGATCGAGTTGGAGTTGGAGTTGTCCCGCACGCAACCCGGTATGCGGCGGCCCGCGCGCGTCAAACATTTCGAAGCCGAAATCGATGAGGACCGCACCCTTTTCGGCAGGATCGAGTATCTCGGCGCGGGGCCGAAGAAAAGCACAGTTTCGATCATCGACGGCGACGAGGTGGTTGCCAATGTGACCACGGAACCGCTCGCAGAGGGCGTTCACGTCTTCAGCGCCACGCTGCCGGCCGAGCACAAGGACGGCCGGAAACGCACCTATCACTTCTATGTCAACGGGCGGCAACTCCCCCAGGCATATACGCGTGTGCTGTTGCCGGTTCCGGAGCCGGAATTTGCCGGCCGCATCGACGGCGTGAACCAGTTCTGCTGCCTAGGCTGGGCCTGCAACAAGTCCGATCCGCGGCATCCGGTCAAGGTCGAGATCCTGCACAAGGACGAGGTGATCGCGCAGGGCCTTGTGAACGATTTCCGGCCCGATCTCGCCCGGCACAACTTGCGTGGCGGGTACGCAGCGTTCAGCCTGCGGATACCTCGGTACTTTTCCAATGGCCAGAAGCACGAGCTTTCGCTGCGCATCGAGGGAGAGGACAAGATCCTCTTTTCGGGGAGTTTCGAGGATAGCAAGATCAACGGCGGAGTTGGGCCAGAAGCCCCGGAAACCGCTCTGGAAAACCTTTTCTATGAGCGTCATTACTGGCTTGCCCGGCACGATCTCGACAGCCTTCCCATCGGCCGCCACATCCATCTGGCCGAGCAGGCGCTGATCCGGAAACACGAGACCGCCGAGCAGGCCGTCAAGGTGAGCGTGGTCATGCCTGTCTTCAACCGGGCCGATTCGGTGCGTGAAGCCATCGATTCGGTCAGGGCTCAGACCTACGCCAACTGGGAACTTCTGGTTGTTGATGACGGCAGCTCGGATGACAGCGTCGACGTCGTTTCGCAACTGATCGAGGAAACCGGGGACGACCGGATCAGGCTGATCCGACTGCCGGAGAACTCCGGCGTGTCGGCGGCACGCAATGCCGGCCTGCGGGAAGCCGGCGGCGAGATCATTGCATATCTGGACAGTGATAATGTCTGGACGCCGAATTTCCTGATGGTCATGGCCGGAGAGCTTTTGGGCCAGCCTGCCGAAGTCGCGGCGGCCTATTGCGGGCAGCGCATCATGCATTGCTGCGGTACGGACGATCATCCGATCAATGAACTGATCGCCATTCGCATCGGCCCGTTCCACATGGCGCTCATGGAAAACCGGAACTTCATCGACCTCAACTGCTATGTCCACCGTCGCGAGATGTTCGAGAAATTCGGCGGCTTCAATGAGGCAATGCGCCGCCTTGTCGATTGGGAGCTGATTCTGCGCTACAGCATGCGTTCGGTTCCGCATTTCGTGCCGGCGCTGCTCAGCAACTACTTCTTCGACAAGGCCGACAACCAGATCACCAAGCTGGAAAACTTCCCGCAAAGCCTGGAACAGCTAAAGCAATCGGCGGCCCGGGCAAAGGCAGAGACAGCGTACAGGTTGGACACGCCCCTGCGCCCGGTCGACGTTGTGCTTCTTGCGACCGAGATGAACGACGAAGATGAGATCGTCACGCGCATTTCGGATGTCGAGGCCTCCCTGCCGGATGGCGTGGACCGGTCCTTCATCGTCTACGTGAACCCGGACCTGTCGGCCGGGGTTGCCAGCAAAGCGTCGCCCTCGGTTGGGCTGCGCGAGGCGGAAAACGAAACCGATGCGCTGGCCGATGCGCTGGAGGCGCGCAGGGACGAGGCCGATCTCGCGGTGCTTTGCAACAACGCGCTCCCGGCGCAAGGGTGGCTTCACGGGTTCAACCGGGCGGTTGCGACCGCCGGCAAGGCGGGCATGTTGATCAGCCGTCATACGGTGACGGGGCACGCGGCGGATGCCGTTGTCCATGCCCCGTTCGCAAGCCGCGATCTCGACGTGTGCATCGCCTTGTCGGCCAAGTCCAAGAACGTGCTGGACCCGAGCTATGACACGCGTGCCAATCTCGTGTCCCTAACCGGGTTCGAGCCGTTCTGCACCTATATCGTCGGTGACTGCGCCGGGGAAATGGCGCTCCCGGAGGATGCGGGGCTCAGCCTGCAGGACGCCTTCAACGAACTGGCCGACTTCACGCGCGCGTACCTTCGCCGGGATGTCGTTTATGCAGGATCGGTTCAGGCCTTCGATATCGAACCCGCAAGCCGCAAGGGAAGGTGAAAGATGGCAGTATGGTTTCCCGAACTCAATTTGCTGTATGTTCTGAATCCTCGGACCGCCAGTTCAGCCACTGCAATGACGCTCAAGCGAAACTTCCAGTGGGCTAATATTCCCAATCAAGATATAGTTGACGAGAACGGACACCATGTCGTGGACGCCAAGCATTCCAGTTTCTCCGAAATCGAGAAGCATGCCTTGATGGAGCCGGAAATTTTCGAAAACGCGCTTAACCCGGATAATTCATGAAGCCGTATTCTTCTGCTTAGGGGGCCGGTTACCTGGGTCTCGGGCTTGTCGCGCGCATCCGACATCGGCGTCCGGTTGGCAGGCCGGCCGGTGACTTGGGTCTTGGGTGGTGTGGATTGATGTTTCGGGGTTGTCGGGGCGCTCGCGTCAGGCTGCTTTCGGTGGGGCGAGGGCGTCGAAGAGAAGGTGGAGAAGTCCCCGTCGCGGGCACGATGCCGGCAGCGTGATGATGATCCGGGTCTTCTTCTCGACGATGGTTGCGGCCAGCTTGACGAGATGCAGGCGCAGGGTGTCGAACTGGGCGCGGCGCCACGGTGAGCGCTTCGGGCAAGCCGCACGGAGCTTCCACCAGAGCCAGTAGGCGCAGCCGTGCAGCATCAGACGCATCTGATTGGCGTTGGCTTTCGAGCACGATGTTCGATCTGCTGCGAGGTGGGCCTTCCACGCCTTGATGTGGTTCTCGGCCTGGCCGCGAGCGGAATAGAGCTTCTCGTAAAGATGCTTGCCGCGGCCGCCCTCGAGATTGGTGACGACGTAGCGGGTGTCCCGCCCCATGGGGCCAACCTCAACGCGGGCGATGACGCGGCGGGATTTCGACCACGACCGAGCCGCGTAGGAGAAGGTTTTGAACCGGCGCAGCTTCTGGCCCGGCGTTCGGGCGTAGCGCGCCGCCGTCGACGCTTCCAGAGCCGAGATGTTCTGCGCCAGACGGCCGTTCTTTGACAAACCAAAGACATAGCGCAGCCCGAGCCTGTCACACAGGTCCAGAACCTGCGGGGTGCAGTAGTGGCTGTCGGCTCGCAGCAGGATTTCTGTCTCGGGCCAATGCCTGGCAATCTGCCGGATCAACCGGCGGATGTGGGCCGCGCTCTCGGCCCCATTGGGGCGGCGGGCCGGGCGCAGCAGTGTCCCGACGAGCCGGCCTTCGCCGTCGAAGACGACGATCGGCTGGAAGCCGAACTCGTCGTAGAACGCATTGAACAGGCGCAGCTGCTGGTGGCCATGCACCGCGTCAAAGGTATCATCGATATCGAGCACGATCCGGCTTGGGGGGCGCGCAAACGAGTGGCAGTAGAACCGGATCATCTCGCGGCCCATGCGGATAAGGGCGCGGGCGTCGGGCAGGTTTTCCATGCGCGAGATCGTCGGCTGCGAACACAAGGCCGGCCCTGTTTCCGGGCCACGCTCCAGCGCGATCCTGAAGCTGGGATCGTTCCGCAGGGCTGCCGCGTCGTTGCCGTCTTCATACCCCGCCGCGATCATCATGATCCGGAACCGGATGATGTCGCTCAGGCTATGCTGAACTTTCGCCGGGTCACGCGGATCGTGCAGGCAATCTGCGAGCCGCTGCGCCAGACCCGCCCTGCGCTCGATCTCGCGCAGCAGGGTCAGTCCGGCGTCGGAGCTCATGTCGGCGCCGTCAAACCCGAGCAGGATCGGCTTGCCATTGAGGGGTGACAGGCGGGGCGTGGAGCACGTAGACTGGGTCATGGCGGAGGTCGTCCTGCTGAAATCTGAATCTTTGGCGTCGATAACCAAAAAATACAGAGTTTCCGACGGTTACGCCACCTCCGCCGCCTTCTCGTGAATTATCCGGGTTAACTGCTGACTGACGAGCGCCATGGGAATAGGCGGCCCGGAGCTGCCATCGAGCAAGGCTCCTGACCGCTGCACCGCGGTACGTCGGATTGGCCTGACACCAACTCATGGACGCTTCCTCGGCATCGGGCAGGCACGCCCGACGGCCTGTTCCAATCGCTCGATGGTCGGGGGCATATTGAGGCCGCCCGCGCAGCGTGCCCGGGACGGAAGGCGCGCGGAGGCGGACTTTTTGCGTCAGTCGCGCGGCGGGTCCGGATTGTGGAACTCGCCGAGGTCGAGATTGGGCGAGGCGTCGATCGAGCCGGCATTTAGCAGCGACGCCACCCGTTCCAGCGCGGCGACGAGCATCGCCTGTTCCCAGTCGGGCAGGCTCTCGAACTGCTTGACGTAGCGGTCGTGGAGCGGGTCGGGAACATCATGGAGCGCCTGCGCTCCGGCCTCGGTCAGGCTGATGTTGGTCTGGCGCCGGTCGGTGGCCGAGCGCTGCCGCTCCACCAACCCTTTGCCGGAAAGCCGATCGAGCAGCGTCGAGACGGTCGCCTGGCTGACGCCCATGCGACTGGAGATTTCCTTGGGCGTGCTCCAGCCCTTCTCCGCCATGATCTGAAGCACCCGCACCTGCACTGCGGTGAGGCCGGCGGCGCGCGCCAACTCCCGGCCGTAGAGTTCGGTGGCGCGCAGGATGCGCCGCAGGGCGATCAGGGAAATGTCGGAGCGTTTCATCGGAGGCTTCGTTCAGCAATTCTGCGCCCGTGCCACAGAGGAAAGAGCATCGCAAGCAGAATCTTTAGCCTATCGAACGGAAATCCGTCGCTTGGCAAAAAATTCCTTCCTAAGCACCACAAGATGCAGGTGTATCCGGAAGGATTTCCGACAGAATACGCAAAATGCTCTCCACCTGATCGCTTTGGTTGTTGAAACATCGCGTGGCTAACTATATGACCATGCGAACGAGGAACAACAGGATCGCCGCACACAGGCGCAGATAGCCATGACCAACGACGACATCACCTTCCGCAAACCCGTTTCGGAGGATGGGGCCGCAATCTGGGAGCTCGTGCGCGCCTGCAAGCCGCTGGACGAGAACTCGATGTACTGCAATCTTATCCAGTGCGATCATTTCGCCGACACCTGCATCCTCGCCGAACTGGCGGGCGAGCCGGTGGGCTGGATCTCGGGCTACATCCGCCCGGACGAGCCGGAGACGCTGTTTGTCTGGCAGGTGGCGGTCTCGGAGTTGGCGCGCGGGCGCGGGCTCGGCTCCAAGATGCTGCGTAACCTGCTGGCGCGGGAGGAATGCGCCGGAGTCTCGCGGATGCAGACCACGATCACCCGAGACAACGAGGCATCCTGGGCGCTCTTCAGTCGTTTCGCCGAGAAGGTGGGCGGCGACCTGGAGGACGAGCCGCACTTCAAGCGCGACGATCACTTCGACGGCGCGCACGCGACAGAACACATGGTCACGATCACGCTGACCGAGGACGGCGAGATGCAGTCGGCCGCCTGACGGCCGATCCCATCGCGCGACATTCATCAAAAATCGAGGTATACTCATGTCGACTGTAGATACAGGCGGTAAAGAGATCTTTTCGAGACGCGAGTCGGAGGCGCGCAGCTACTGCCGCAGCTTCGACGCGGTGTTCACGAAGGCCAGCGGTTCGGTCCTGACGGACCGCGACGGCCGCGACTACATCGACTTTCTGGCGGGTTGCTCGTCGCTGAACTACGGGCACAACGACCCCGACATGAAGTCCGCGCTGGTGGATTACATCACCGCCGACGGCGTCACGCACGGGCTGGACATGTTCACCGAGGCCAAGGCCGCGTTCCTGGAAGCGTTCGAGCGCAACATCCTCGAGCCTCGCGGCATGGATCACAAGGTGATGATGACCGGTCCGACCGGGGCGAACGCGGTCGAGGCCGCGATCAAGTTGGCGCGCAAGATCACCGGGCGGCGCAACGTCATCGCCTTCACCAACGGCTTCCACGGCATGACCATGGGCGCGCTGGCGCTGACCGGCAATGCCGGCAAGCGTGGCGGCGCGGGCGGCAGCACGCTCGCCGATGTCACCCACATGCCCTACGAGGGCGCGATGGACGGCGCGATCGACACGCTGGCCCAGATCGAATGGATGCTGGACAATCCCTCATCGGGGATCGACGCCCCGGCGGCCTTCATCGTGGAGCCGGTGCAGGGCGAAGGCGGTCTGAACGCCGCGTCGAAGGAGTGGATGCAGGGCATCGCCCGCATCGCGAAGGACCGCGGCGCGCTGCTGATCGTGGACGACATCCAGGCCGGCTGTGGCCGGACGGGCACCTATTTCTCGACCGAGGCGTTCGACATCGAGCCCGACATGATCACCCAGGCCAAGAGCTTTTCGGGGATGGGGCTGCCCTTCGCGGCGCTTCTGATCAAGCGCGAGCACGACATCTGGAAGCCGGCGGAGCACAATGGCACCTTCCGCGGCAACAACCATGCCTTCGTCACGGCACGGGTCGCGATCGAGAAGTTCTGGAGCGACGAGAGCTTCGCCAAGGACGTGAACCGCAAGGGCGAGCGCTTGGGCCAGCGTCTCGGCGAGATCGCCGGGCTGGTGCCGGGTGCGAAGCTGAAGGGCCGCGGCATGATGCAGGGCCTCGACGTGGGCTCGGGCGAACTGGCCGCCGCGATCTGCGCGACCTGCTTCAAGAACGGGCTCATCATCGAGACCTCGGGCGCGCATGACGAGGTGGTCAAGGTGCTGGCGCCGTTGACCACTTCGGATGCCCTGATGGACAAGGGGCTCGACATTCTCGAGGCTGCGGTGCGCGAGCACACGGCCGCCACACGGATCGCTGCGGAGTAATTGACATGATCGTTCGCGACTTCAACGACCTCAAGAACACCAACCGTGCGGTCTCGGATGCGCGCTGGACCTCGGTGCGCATGTTGCTGGCCGATGATGGGATGGGCTTTTCCTTTCACATCACCACGCTGGAGGCGGGTTCGGAACACACGTTCCACTACAAGAACCACTTCGAGAGCGTCTATTGCATGGCCGGGCGGGGTTCGATCACCGACTTGGCCACCGGCCAGACGCACGAGATCAAGCCCGGCGTGATGTATGCGCTCGACCAGCACGACCAGCACGTTCTGCGCGCCGAGGAAGAACTGGTGATGGCCTGCTGCTTCAATCCGCCGGTGACCGGCAATGAAGTGCACCAGGCGGATGGTTCCTACGCCGCCGCGGATTGACTTGCGGCGAGCGAGTGGCCGGCGCGGGAGCCGGCCCATACCGAAACAGAACGGGACAGCGATAGTGACCGAGCAACGCAGACACACCGTCGAGAAGATCGGCGGCACTTCGATGAGCCGTTCCGACGAATTGCTGGACACGCTCCTCGTGGGCGGGCGCAGTGGGACGGATCTCTACAACCGCATCTTCGTCGTATCCGCCTATGGCGGCATCACCGACCTGCTGCTGGAGAACAAGAAATCCGGCGAGCCGGGCGTCTATGGCCATTTCGTCAATGCCGACCGCGACCATGGCTGGTCCAACGCGCTGACCCGCGTGGTCGAGGCGATGGTCGCCGCCCATTCGGCGGTTCTCAAGCATCCGGCTGATCTTGCCGACGCGGGCGATTTCGTGCGCGACCGGATCGAGGGCGCACGCTCCTGCCTGATCGATCTCCAGCGCCTCTGCTCCTACGGGCATTTCCGGCTCAATCAGCAGATGCAGTTGATCCGCGAACTTCTGTCCGGCTTGGGTGAAGCGCATTCGGCCTTCTGCACCACGCTGCTGCTGCGCCGGGCCGGCGTTCAGGCGCGGTTCGTTGATCTCAGCGGCTGGCGCGACGAGTGCGAATACGACCTCGACGAACGCATCGCCGCCGGACTGGCCGATGTGGACGTGAGCGCCGAACTGCCGATCGTGACGGGCTATGCCCAGTGCACCGAAGGCCTGATGCGCGAATTCGACCGCGGCTATTCCGAGGTCACGTTCAGCCGCATCGCCGCGCGCACCGGCGCGGGCGAGGCGATCATCCACAAGGAATTCCACCTCAGCTCGGCCGATCCGCGGCTGGTGGGGGCGGAAGCCGTCCGCAAGCTGGGTCACACAAATTACGACGTGGCCGATCAGCTCTCGAATATGGGGATGGAGGCGATCCACCCCAAGGCCGCCAAGACGCTGCGCCAGGCGGGCATCCCGCTGCGCGTAACGAACGCCTTCGAGCCGCACGATCCAGGCACGCTGATCGACGATCAGCCAGCCGAGACGCCGGCGGTCGAGATGATCACCGGCCTCGGCGTTCTGGCGGTCGAACTGTTCGAGCAGGACATGGTAGGCGTGAAGGGTTATGACAGCGCCTTCCTGGAGGTGCTGACCCGCCACCGCGTGCGGATCGTGGCCAAGAGTTCGAACGCCAACACGATCACGCACTACGTCGATGCGCCGCTCAAGGCGGTGCGCCGGGTGGAGCGGGACCTCGCTAGCCTCTATCCCAGCGCGCAGGTCACGGTCCGGCACTTGGCGGTGGTATCGGCGATCGGGCGCGATCTGGTGGGGGTCAAGCCGCTTCTGCGCGGTCTCACCGCGCTCGAGGAGGCCGACATCCAGACCGTGGCGAGCCAGCAGACGGCCCGAGGCGTGGATACGCAGTTCTTCGTGCCGCGCGACGAGATGGAGGAGACGATCAAGGTTCTTCACCGCGCGCTGGTCGAGGAGAAGAGCGACGTCATCGCCCTGACGGCTTCACGCGCCGCCTGATCCGAGTTTTCGGGCAAGGAGGTGACCGCTCGGGCCTTGTTGCAGAAACCTGGCTTGAGGCGGATCGGGCGGCGGCGGGAACGCGCCGTCGCCTGACTGGGCGGAGCCCCGTTGGGTGCGTCGAGATCAGTTCCGAGGCCATTCGCCTTGGCATACTCTTTCTGGCTGTGGATCACATACTGGCTGTCGGCCATGGTCTTTCCCAAGCCCCGGTAGCTCTTGCTTCCATCGGTCATCAGGCTTGTCGTCTCGGGGTCGATCCATTTCAAGAGAACCGGGTCGAGTGTCGCGTTTTTGTCATCGGAAGCGACCCTTGCGCGCGCCTGTCCATCGCGTGAGGCCGCTACGAAGTTCATCGGCTTCCCACTTCCCTTACCGGGCTGATTATAGGCCCATGACAGAGATTTCGGGGCTCCCCCGACATGCGCTTCGTCCACCTCGACGATGTCCTCCAGCGGCAGAAACTCGGCGTTCCGGTGGTCCATCAGCTCCCTGATGGGGTGCCCCATCTTCCACGCGGTCTTCTGTTGATGCCAAGAAAGCGAGCCATGACCACCGACGAGATGCTCTTGCTCGATGTGAGCACGAGGAACATTGCGAAGATCCAGATTCGAAGATCCAACTTGGTGGCGTGAAGAGGCGTCTTCGTGGTGACGGTGAACTGGCCAAGGCACTCAATCTCGCTGCACTGGTAGAGTCCGGCCCGGGCCGTCTCGCCCGCCAACTTGGTCGAGAGCAGGCTGCCGCAAAGCAGACAGTGTCGTCCGCCGACCCAGATGAGGTCTTCGAGAAAGACGCTTGCGTGATGCTCGCCTGGCATCTTGCGCCAGACGTCTTGGATGGATTTGATCTCGTCGATCAAGGCACACCTCGTCAGCAATGTTAGGGAACCGGCGATATTGGCCATACTGGCCCACGACGAAGTCGCCGCACTATTTTCACGCTAGATGGCGCACAAACACTGCGAAAAGGGGAACGATCAGGGACTTGGATTTTTGACTGCTTTTTCTCGTGGATAAGCGGGTAGATTTTATAGCGGTGACTCTCTAGACGGTGTTGACAAAACCCTTCCCCCCTGACGGTTTTGGTGTAAATCGCGCTGCCGGACTATGGTCAGGCGGGTGATGTGATGGCACGAAGACTGATGCGGATGCGGAATGGCTGTTCTTCGGGCCGTTCATCCAGAGGGTGCGAGCCCGCAACGAGCGGCATGGAAGCGATCACCGGCGGGTGCTCGACGGGGTGTTCTGGATCGCGCGGACGGGCTCGCCCTGGCGCAACCTGCCCGAGGAGTTCGGCAAATGGTCGCGTGTCTACCGCCAGTTCCGCCGTCGGACGCTCGCGGGGCTGTGGGGGACGATCCTGGAAGCCCTGAACGAGGGCGCGGCCGAGCGCAATCACCCGCCCGACCGCTTGCAGAGGATCGACAGCACGGTGATCCGTGCGCATCAGCATGCAGCCGGCGCAAAAGGGGGACTCCGCGATAGGGTATTGGCCGCTCAAGAGGTGGCCAGACGACCAAGATCCACCTCCGCACGAACGGCTGGAGCCTGCCGATGCGCACCGATGTGACGCCGGGCCAGACCTCGGACGACAGAGGTGAGAACGGCGGTGCAAAAGTCTGCCACGGTAGCGGCGGGATGAGCCTGCTGCGGGCGGCGTAAAAGTCGTCCACCTTTACCCTCTCTGGCGGCAGGGAGGGCGGGAGGATTTTCACCGTGGACTTGTATCGTAAGGTGCGATTGGCCTGTGCGGAGGGCATGAGCCAGCGGGCGGCGGCGCATCACTTCGGGATTTCGCGCGACAGCGTTCAGAAGATGTTGGCGTTCTCGATTCCTCCAGGATACCGGCGAACGGCGCCCGTGAAGCGGCCGAAGCTGGACGGGCTCACCGGGATCATCGACGGCTGGCTGGATGGCGATCGCGAGGTCCATCGCAAGCAGCGGCACACGGCGAAGCGGTTGTTCGAACGGCTCCGCGATGAGCATGGTTTCACCGGCGGCTATACGATCGTGAAGGACTACATGCGGGAGCGCGAGCGGCGCGGCCGAGAGATGTTCGTGCCGCTGGCGCATCCGCCCGGTCATGCCCAGGCCGACTTTGGCGAGGCGGTGGTCATCATCGACGGCGTCGAGCAGAAGGCGCATTTCTTCGTCATGGACCTGCCGCACAGCGATGCCTGCTTTGTGCGCGCTTATCCCGCGGCGACAGCGGAAGCCTAGATTGATGGCC
>NZ_CYPR01000148.1 GCF_001408515.1 Jannaschia seosinensis
CGCGACCCTAGTCAACGAGCTGATGGAGGCGCGCGACGAGCGCCGTCTGCTCCGCCTGCAAAAGCAGCAGGCCGCCGTCAAGCTGCTCATCATCGACGAACTGGGCTTCGTGCCGCTGAGCAAGACCGGCGCAGAGCTCTTGTTCGAGCTGATCTCGCAGCGCTATGAGCGCGGCTCCACGATGATCACCAGCAACCTGCCGTTCGACGAATGGACCGAAACCTTCGGCACCGAACGCCTGACCGGCGCACTGCTCGACAGGCTGACACACCACGTCAACATCCTCGAGATGAACGGCGACAGCTATCGGCTCGGCCAAAGCCGCGCCCGAAAGGCCCAAGCCAGAACCTGATCACCCGCCACAGGATTGGCCCTGCGGGCCAATGCGCCATGGCACGCGCCAGCTATGCGGCAAGCGCGCGCGCCATGGCGCTTGGCGCCCTGTCGCTGGCCTGGTTTTGCGCCGCCGCGTGGCCGGTTTTTACTCCGCCGTTGACAGGCTGGGGACGGTTAGTTTCGATTTGGCGGTCTAAGAGATCGCTTAGCGCTAACCTCTGGGAGCTGGTTGCCGAGAACTCCGGCGGCTAGAACTTTCGCAAGCTTCGCATTCTCCAAGATCAGGGCTTTGAGACGCCAACCCGACTGTCCGAGGAGGAAGCGGAATACCGGGCGTGTAAAAGGATGGTCGCCCGTCTAGTGCCGGTCTGCGCATAGTGTGTTCGATTGGTGCGTGCGAGGCCGAAGGGCTCTTGATGCAATGACAGATGCGAAGAGAATCCGCGGTCGGTGGAATGCATCTCCACGGAAAGGATTTTGGGGCGTACGCCAGCGCTCCTGGCCGAGCCAGTGCAAAACGTCCAGTCGTACGGCAGGAGTCCTGCGTCCATATACCGATTTTTGAAGCGCTTTAGCTTAAAATGAGACGCGAGGCCAAGCCCAGTGCGGTGCGGTGCTGACTGCGATAGGGGGCTCTGCGATCGGTCTAGGCCGTGTTGACAGAACGTTGTGTCCAGAGGCGGATGCAGGCGACGTCGACGAAGCCGAGGAAGCTTTCGACGGTCTTGTCGTAGCGGGTGGCGACGCGGCGGCTGTTCTTCCGAAGTTCGACAGAATCTTCCGGAAAATAAGGTGTTTAGCCTGGCGCGCGCGAGTCTTTTCAGTGGGTTAGGTGTATGAAGCGGCGCAACACGTGTAGTTACACGTCGTCGAAAATCTGGTGTTGTGGAGTGGCGGTGTTCGTCAAGGTAGTTGTCGCCTGCACTCGTTTTCACGCTGCGTTCTCGGCTGGGCCGGCCATGGGGCCGCCGCCGCCAGCTTCATGGGGGAGCGCGTCGGCAGCCCCATGGCCTCTGCGCCCGGCATCGGGTCGCTCGGGGTTAAGCCAGACCGAGCCGATGGGCTGCCAGTCGCGGGTCTGACCTGACCAGCGTTCCGGGTGTACGGCGCGGG
>NZ_CYPR01000149.1 GCF_001408515.1 Jannaschia seosinensis
TCATGTCGCCGCGCGACATCCACCACACGAACTCCAGGCTGAAAGCTCTCGGTGACGATCCGCGCTTTTACCTCATCCGGCCAGCGCCGGTATCCACGCGTCCGCTCCACAACCTCGATACAGCCACCAAATCCGTCCCCGCCGTCCGCCATCATAAGCTCCTTCTGAATGCTCAGAACGAGACTCGCCGCTGGCTCAGCGCGACGGAACCGCGGAAATCAATGGGGCGGGGACGGCGCTTACGGCGAAGAGAAGATGCTGACATCTGTAGACGTAACGATCTTCAGACCGAAGGAAGCACTGGCCGACCGAAAGCTCCTTACTGAGTTTATGAGCCAATCCGGCTGGTTCGCGCGTGTGGATGAAGCCAGCGGCGGGACCACGAGGAAGCGGATTGCTCGGAGCAACCTTGGCCGGATGCCTCTATTTATGCCTCCAATCAAAGAGCAGCAGGCCATGTCAGAACTTTTCACCGACATGGACGCCGAAATCCAATCCCTCGAAGCCCGCCTCGAAAAGGCGCGGCAGGTGAAGGAGGGCATGATGCAGAACCTTTTGACCGGACGGATCAGGCTGGTCTGACGACATTTTCAAGTAGCGATTTTCCAGAACGGAGAGGTTCCCATGAGCAAGATCGGCGAGGCGGAACGCAAGGCCCAGAACCGGGTCATCGACCTGCTGAGCGCGCACCAGACCGACGCGCCCGGCGGCCTCGGCTGGCGCTACCTCGGCGATTGGCAAAAGCGTGAGGGCAACGCCAATATCGAGGAGGATCTGCTGCGCCTCTGGCTCCTCTCCCGCGGCTACGCGCCCGAGATCGTCACCCAGGCCATCACCCTCCTGAAGCGCGAAGCGCGGATGGAGGACACGAAGCTCTACGAGGCCAACCAGAGCTTCTACGAGATGCTCCGCTACGGCCTGGCCGTCGCCCCCGGCCCGGGCGAGGCTCCCGTCACCGTGCGCTTCATCGACTGGGCCGACGTGGCCGCCAATGACATGGGCGTCGCCGAAGAGGTCGCCATCAAGGGCAAGGACGCCAAGGCCTGGAACAAGCGCCCCGACCTGGTGCTCTACGTCAACGGCATTGCCCTTGGCACCGTGGAGCTGAAAAAGTCCACCGTCGGCGTCGGCGAGGGCATCCGCCAGACGCTCGACAACCAGCGGCCCGAGTTCATCCGGCACTTCTTCACCACGGTGCAGATCACCTTTGCCGGCAATGACAGCGAGGGGCTGCGCTACGCCCCGATCCAGACGCCCCAACCGTACTGGCTGGCCTGGAAGGAAGAGAGCGAGATTACGGCCCGACTCGACCGCGACGTGACGCAGATGATGTCACCCGCGCGGTTCCTGGAGCTCATCAACGACTTCACCCTGTTCGACGCTGGCATCAAGAAGATCGCCCGCCCGAACCAGTATTTCGGCGTGAAGACCGCGCAGGAGCGTGTGCAGGCGAAGGAAGGTGGCATCATCTGGCAGACCCAGGGCTCCGGCAAGAGCCTGATCATGGTGATGCTGGCGCGCTGGATCAGGGAGGCCAAGCCGGATGCGCGTATCCTGGTGGTAACGGACCGCAAGGAGCTGGACCGGCAGATCTCGGAAGACGTCTTCGGCGGCACCGGCGACAAGGTCCGTCGCGCCCGTTCCGGCACCGACCTGATGGCCGCGCTGGCCGATCCGACTGATCGCATCATCTGCTCCCTCGTCCACAAGTTCGGCAAGCGCGAGGAAACCGAGATGGCCGGGCTGATCTCGGACATCCAGAGCGCCAAGATTGGGGCGCCGGTGGGCGAGTTCTACGTCTTCATCGATGAGGCACACCGGACGCAATCGGGTACACTGGCCCGGGCAATGCGGCAGGTGCTGCCCGACGCCATGTTCATCGGCTTCACGGGTACGCCCCTGCTGAAGTCCGACAAGGAGACCTCGCTAGAAACCTTCGGGCCCTACATCGGCAAGCCCTACCGATTTGACGAGGCTGTCGACGACGGCGTGGTGCTGGACTTGCGCTACGAGGCCCGCGACATCGACCAGCGGATCAGCGCCCCGGCCAAGATCGACGCCTGGTTCGAGGCTCACACCAAGATGCTGACCCCCATTGCCAAAGCGACGTTGAAGCAGCGCTGGGGCACTCTGCAACGGGTCCTGTCCAGCCGCGACAGGCTGGAGCAGATCGCCAAGGACATCATCATGGACATGGAGATGAAGCCTCGCCTGAACGCAGGGAGGGGGAATGCCATGCTCGTGGCCGGGTCCATTCCCGAGGCCTGCAAGTTCTTCGAGATCTTCCGGAAGTCCGGCTCGGTTCTGGCCGACAGGTGCGCCATCGTGACCTCCTACAAGCGGGCCGCCCCCGAGATCACCGGTGAAGAGACCGGAATGGGCGAGACCGAGAAACAGTATGTGCACCGGGTCTACACGGACCTGCTGGGCGAAACCTCCGAAGAGAACTACGAGGAGGAGGCGCTGCGGCTGTTCAAGAAGGAGCCGGGGCGGATGAAGCTGCTGATCGTCGTGAGCCGCCTCCTGACCGGCTTCGATGCGCCCACGGCGACCTACATCTTCATCGACAAGCAGATGAAGGATCACGGGTTGTTCCAGGCGATCTGCCGCGTAAATCGGTTGGATGGGGATGACAAGGATTTCGGGTACATAGTCGACTACAAGGACCTGTTCCGGAACATCGAGAGCGCGGTGGATGATTACACATCCGAAGCATTTGATGCCTTCGACAAGGAAGACGTGGAAGGACTGATCACCGACCGCGCCGAGCAGGCTGACCAGGACCTGCGGCTCGCCCGCGACGCCTGGTTGGGCCTCATGGACGGCGTGGAACAGCCGAAGTCGGATGACGAGATCTTCGTCTACTTTTCGAGCCCGCAGGGCATCGACATCGACCCTGATGCAGAGGAGAAAGCGCGTCGGCGTCAGGCGCTCTACAAGATCGCCGGCCGATACGCCCGAGCCTTCGCGAATATTGCGGCCGAGCCGGAGGGGTCGGGCTTCAACGATCTCGAACTCGGCGAAATCCGCCGTGAGGTGGAGTGCGCGATCGGGATCAGGGATGCCGTTAGGCTGCACAGCGGTGATGCCGTTGACATGAAGCTCTACGAGCCGGCGATGCGCCACCTGATCGACAACTACATCCGTGCCAATGACTCAGATATCATCTCGCATCTCGACGACATCAGCCTGATCGACCTGGTCGAGAGCAAGGGTGCCGATGCCGAGAACGACCTGCCGCCAGCATCGAAACGGAAGCGGGAAAACGTGGCCGAGGCGATCGAAAACAACGTTCGAAAGCTGATCATCGAGGAGACCCCCGTCAATCCGCGCTTTTACGAGAAGATGTCCGAATTGTTGACCGATCTTGTTCGGCAACGGCGGGAAGGCGCTATCGAATACGCGGAATATCTCGAACGGATCGCGGCGCTGGTCAGGGATGCGAAAGCTGGACATGGCAACACCTATCCCCCCTCGATCAAGAGCGCCGGCCTGAAAGCGCTGTTCGACAACCTCGACACGGACGAAGCTATGGCTTTGCAGGTCGATCGCGCTGTGCGCGAGACAGCACCTTTCGGATGGCGCGGTAACGCGATGAAGGAAAGAAAGGTTCGGCGCTGCCTCGCGCAGGTTCTGGATGACCCAGACACAGTGGAGCGGATCTTTGAGATCCTGAAAAACCAGAGTGAATACTGAAGTTTCGCAAATCGGCGGCATAAACGTCGATATCGTGCGCAAGAAGATCAAGAATCTGCATATCGGCTGCTACCCACCGGAGGGCCGAGTCAGAGTCGCCGCCCCGGGTCACGTGAGCGCCGAAGCAATCCGGCTCGCCGTCCTTACGAGGATGCCGTGGATCAGGCGAAAACAGGCGCAATTCGCGAATCAGGAGCGCCAGCCCCCGCGCCGCCACATCTCGGGGGAAACGCATTTCCTTTTCGGCAGACCGCTACGGCTCGAAGTTCATCACTGGGACAAGAAGGTCCATCGGATCGCCCGGGTGGGCAACGACAAGCTCCGGCTGAGTATACCTGTGGGCAGTGAACCTGAACAACTGCGCCGATGGATAGACGCGTGGCTGAAGGCAGAACTCCGAAAAATGGCCGCGCCGCGCATCGAGTATTGGTCAGCGCGCATGGGCGTGCGATCTCAGAAGTGGGGCATCCGCCCGATGAAGACCAAGTGGGGAAGCTGTAATCCCGAAAAGGGCATCGTCTGGCTGAACTCGGAGCTTGCGAAGAAGCCCGAGCGGATGATCGACTATGTGATCGTTCATGAGCTCGCGCACCTCGTGTCACCCAGGCACGACGAGCTCTTCACCGCCGTTCTGGACCGCGAGATGCCGCGATGGCGGCAAGTGCGCCAAGAGCTTAATGCACTTCCGTTGTCGGCGTGGCGTGACTAACTGATTCAAATCGTGGACCCGGCAAAGGCTCTTTGATCGCCCCACGCCACCGGAAACGGTTCAAGCACACGCGCCAGCGTCACCACCGGGCCCGGCTTCCCGTCCAGGATCGCCTCGACGATGTTCGGCGCGAGCAAGGTGAGGCGTAGGACCCGGGTCATGTAGGACGGCGCGATCCCTTCGCGCTCGGCCAGTTCGGCGATCGTGGCGTACTCGCCCGACTCCAGCAGGCGCTTCCAGCGGAACGCCCGCGCCAGCGCCTTGACCAGCGTGTTGTCCGTCCGCCTCGGCTGCGCGGCGCCCTCCGGCAGTTGCATTTCTTTCCGCCCGCCGCGCTTCACGACGCGGAACGGGACGTGGAGTGTTACCGTCTCGGGGATCGGTGCTCCGCGGGTCATGCGGCTGCTCCCACGTCTCCGACCCGCATCTCACGCGCGAGGCCGCCGAGGCCGTCGACGCGCAGCCGGACGTTCAATCCGTCCGTGCCGATATCGACGCGCTCGACCAGCAGCGCTGCGATGCGCGCCTGCTCGGCGGGGAACATCTCGTCCCACAGCGGGTCAAGCTGCTGAAGCGCCGCGCGGGCGTCGGCTTCCGTGATGTCGTAGGTGTGGGCGCGCGCGGCCTTCCACGTGCCCGCCACGATCTCTGGCTGGCGGAACACGGCGCGCAGCTGGTCGATGACTGACGCCTCAATCTCGCCCGCCGGCACGCGGCCGACCGGACATGATCCGGCACCGTGCTTCAACACGGTCTGGCTGACATAGTAGCGGTAGAGCCTGTCGCCCTTGCGCGTGTGGGTCGGCGAGAAGGCCGCGCCATCGGGCCCGAACAGCAGCCCCTTCAGGAGCGCGGGCGTGTCCGAGCGGGTGCGCGCGGCGCGCTTGCGCGGGCTTTCCTGCAGGATGGCGTGGACGCGGTCCCACGTCTCGCGGTCGATGATGGCGTCGTGTTCGCCGGGATAGCTCTCCCCCTTGTGCACCGCCTCGCCGATGTAGGCGCGGTTGTTCAACATGCGGTAGAGGTACTTCTTGTCGATCCGGTTGCCGCGCGGCGTGCGGATGCCGCGTTTCGCGACCTCCCGCGCCAATTCCGTGCCCGATCCGATCTCGAGGAAGCGGGCGAAGATCCAGCGCACATGCGCGGCGGTTTCTTCGTCGATGACCAGCTTGCGGTTTTCTACGCGGTAGCCGTAGGGCGGCACCCCGCCCATCCACATGCCCTTCTTCCGGCTGGCGGCGACCTTGTCGCGGATGCGCTCGGCCGTCACCTCGCGTTCGAACTGGGCGAAGGACAGCAGGATGTTCAGCGTCAGCCGGCCCATCGACGTGGTCGTGTTGAAGGACTGCGTCACCGAGACGAAGGTCACACCGTTGCGGTCGAAGACCTCGACCAGCTTGGCGAAATCCGCCAGCGAGCGGCTGAGGCGGTCGATCTTGTAGACCACGACCACGTCGACCAGCCCGTCCTCGATGTCCTCCAGCAGCCGCTTCAGGCCGGGTCGTTCCAGCGTGCCGCCCGAGATGCCGCCGTCGTCATACTGATCGCGAACCAGCACCCAGCCCTCGGAGCGCTGGCTGGCGATGTATGCCTCGCAGGCCTCGCGCTGCGCGTGGAGCGAGTTGAACTCCTGCTCCAGCCTTTCCTCGGAGGACTTGCGGGTGTAGACTGCACAGCGACGCTTGATCTTCACGTCCGTCATGACCGTCCCCGCCTGTTCCTGAGCCCGAAGAAGACCCACCCGTTCCAGCGCGTACCGGTGATTGCCCGGGCGATGGCAGAGAGCGACTTGTACGGCCGCCCCTGCCATTCGAAGCCATCGGCGGTGACGGTGACGACGTGCTCGACGCCCTGCCATTCGCGGATCAGCCGGGTCCCTGCGATGGGCATGGTGTCGGCGCGGACGCGGCTCTTCTTGCGGTCGCCACCATCCAGTTCCTCGCCCAGCCGCTCCAGCCGCCGGATCGTCTCGGGCTTCAGCCCGCCATAGGCGAGTTCCTGGATGCGGTAGGCCAGCCGGCTCTCCAGGTAGCGGCGGTTGAACGGCGGCGGCTCGCTGTCGAACAGATCGCGCCACTGTTTTTTCAGGTCGGGCGTCGTCGCCGTCTTCAGCGCGGCCAGGCGCGCGGGGATGGGATCGTGGATCGTCATTCGGTTCTCCGGTGAGTTGGAGTTGCATGACGGCATGCGTTCGCCGGAGAGTGTAGGCGAATTTCTCCTGTCTCGTCAGAAGCTTCGCCGCGCTCTCGCAGCCTCAGCCGGACGAGCCCCAGCGCCAGTAGGCCGCACAGCTCGGCGCGGCGCTCGGCGGGGGTCATCTGGTCGGGAGGCAGCGGGTTCGAGCCCAGCCGCGGATATGTCGGCGCGTTTCTCATAGGAGAAACGCTACCCGCACGCCCCCCGAAAACAATCGAAATCAATGGCTTATGGGAGTTCCGCGTAAACCTGCGCACCGAGTGGGAAGTGCGGCACCTCAGTGACGGGTCGCGGGCGTCACCTCTGCGTCGTTGTCGAGACGCAGCGCCGATCGCCAGAGCGGTGTCTTGACGAACAGCGCGTCCTCCGACCGGTACCGGCTGGCGCCGTCCTGCTTCTCCAGAAGGCCGGCCCAGCTGAGTGGGCGGAGCACCTGGACGAAGAGGCCGCTCATCATGGCGTCAAAGCCGGGCTCCGGTTCGCCATAGAAGACGCGCCGCAGGTCGGCGCCTGTCGCACCGTCCTCGGTCTCGACGTTGAGCACGTTCAGGAAGATGTCCCAGTTGCCGAGTACGGGCTCATCGTCGAAGCGCGACGAGGCGGCGTGGTCGACATGGAACAGGAAGAACGGGACGACGGTGTTGAAAATCCGACCGGGGTGGCCGACCAGCGCCTGACCGGCCTTTGTCAGCCGGAACTGCCCCTTGTAGTGCCGGGCGAGCTTCATCGCGATCATCAGGTCGTGCAGAACCATGAGCGGGGCGAAGTCAGGCTCGTTCAGCACCTTGTTGACGGCGAAGAGGTCCGCTTCGGTGTGGCCGGGCCAGTCGAACTCGGACGCGGCCCAGTGCACGAAGACCCGCTTGAACGCCTTGGACGGCGTCAGGGGGATGCCGCCGTGTTCGCCAATCCAGGCAAAGGTCTTCTCGATCCCGCGCACCAGCGGCGAGAACGCCAGCGCCGGATCGGCATCGTCGACCTCCCTGAACGCGATCACCTCAGATCTCCCGCGCGAACCAACGGATGCGGCCGACGATGTGGATCTCGTCGGCCGTTCTTTCGTATTCGGGGTAGTGCTTGTTGTCCGAAATCACCCGGACTGCCGGTGGGTCACTGTTGGGGATGTGCTCCAGCCGCTTCGCCACCAGCCCCAGTCCATCGTCGAGTACGAAGATCCCCGGCGGGTTCGGGGCCCGCTGGTTGAGATCGACAAGCACGGTATCCCCGTCCAGCAATGTGGGCGTCATGCTGTCCCCTTCGACATGGATGATGCGCAGCTGTGACGGGCTCGCCTTGAGGCTGCCTTTGATCCAGGACCGGCGGAAGTGATACGGACGGCCCGGCGCCTCGTGATCCTCGGCCACGACCGCACCGCCGCCCATCGAGGGCCGCGGGCTGGCATGCGCGATTGCCACGAAGGCCTCGTCGGGCTTTTCAATAAAGGGCGACGCCCCCTCGACCTCACCGATGCCATGTAGCAGCCACTCCCGCTCGACTTTCAGCACCCGCGCAACTTCGGCCAGCTTGCCGATGCCGGGACGTGCCGACCGGCCGCGCAGGATGTCGTAGATGAAGGAACGGTTCACACCGGCCATTTCGGCGACATGAGCGGGGCTGAGGCCAAGCTGCTGTGCTCGGGCGCGAAGGCGGTCGGATAGCGTGTGATGCTCGGTCATGTTCCCACCGGCTCATGGATGATGTTGGACAGAACAGGATTGATGGGCTCCCGTCAAGCCAATAGGAACGCATAGTGAACATCTGGCAAGAGATTCGTCGAGAGGGGACGCGCGTGAACATCGACAAGACCTATTTCACGCTCCCCGAGATCCTTGAGCGATGGCAGATCAGCGAGGCAGACCTGACCTACCTGGCCGAGAACGATCGGCTGCGCCTTTCGGTGCGCGTCTTCGAGGCCCCGGTCGAGTTCGGTCATTATGAGAGTTTGGCCGAAGGCGAGCGGCGCCGCGTGACTTGGGAGC
>NZ_CYPR01000150.1 GCF_001408515.1 Jannaschia seosinensis
CCCATGGCCTTCACCAGGTCGTCCACCGAGCGCGTCGAGATGCCTTGCACGTAAGCCTCCTGGATCACAGCCACGAGTGCTTTTTCGGCTGTCCGACGCGGTTCAAGAAAGCTCGGCAAGTAGCTTCCCTTCCTCAGCTTCGGGATCTCCAGCCATATCCGTCCGGCGCGGGTGTCCCAGTCCCGCTCGCGGTATCCATTTCGCTGAACCTCACGCGACGGCGAACGCACGCCCTTTGCTACGCCAGTTCTGGTCTCAATCTCCGCTTCCATGATCCGCCTGGCCGCGAAAGCCAGCATCTCGCGCACGAGATCGCCATCGGCCTCCTTTTCAACCAGCTCAAGCAGCGCCATTCTGTCGTCGGTCATCGTCGTCTCCGTTCTTGGTTTCGAGTCTCGCAACCCGAACCTTCTCGAAGATCGACGGCGACCACCAGCGTCACACCCGGCCGCGCGCTACGCTACGCCAAGGGCTTCGCCCGCGGCCTCCTACACCAACCGCTGGGACACTATCCGAGGCGTCCCGCTGGAAAGATAAAAAAATCCTATAGCCGATCCGCGCAACAGAGCCTGTCTCTCAAGGATTTGCCTGACCAAGCCTGAAAGCTGGCTCCGACGCAGCGCACGGTGTGTCGCAAGCCGGACCAAAGTCAAAATGGAGATTGAGAGTCACCGCCTCATCGTCCAGAACGACATCTCGTGGCGCGGAAGCAAGAGAAGGCGGTGCATCCCGATCCTGTCCGTAAAAGTGCAAAATATGCGACCTAGCCGAGATGATTGACGGCTTCGGCAGGAACGCTCGGAGGGGAGCGGAGATTTTATGCCTCCAGCTGTAGGAAAAACATGAGAAATGCGACCTACGCTCTTGCGCTGACCCTGATGCTGGGCTGGTTTCTGTGGATTGGACAGCCTGTTCTGCTACCGGTGCTCGCCGCAGTCATTTCTGTCTACGTCCTCCTCACCGCCGCAACCAACATGCGGCGCGTGCCGATCATAGGTCGTCTTCCGGACTGGGCCCGCCACACGATTATTCTCGGCGCCTTCACAATCGGCGTGGTCCTGCTGTTCGTTCTCGTCATCAACAACCTCGCACAGGTGCTGGCCGCGCTGCCGCGATACGAATCCAATCTTGATGCGCTGATTACCCGGCGGGCAAGTCTGCTGGGTCTCGAGGATGAACCGACCTGGGAAAATCTGCGACGTGCCACCCTAGATCAGGTAAATGTCCGTTCTTGGGTCGCACCGGCGTTGCTGTCGTTGCGCGGGTTTGGCGTCACGCTTTTTCTCGTCGTTCTCTATGCCAGCTTCTTGATGGGAGAGCGCGGCATGATGGCCCGCAAGGTCGTCATAGCAATGGGCGGAGAGGATGCGGGTCAGAGGGCGCTTTCGCTGTTGTCTCGGGTCAACGAGCGCATCGGTCAGTACCTCTTCGTGAAAACCGTCGTCAACGGCATGCTCGGCGTCATTTCCTATGGAATCATGCTGTTTCTGGGCATCGAATTCGCGCTTTTCTGGGCGGTTCTGATCGCGTTCCTCAACTACATTCCCTACATTGGGTCGCTGCTCGGCGTGATCTTTCCCGTATTGCTCAGTCTCGCACAATTCGGAACGCTTTGGATGGCCGGGGTGGTGCTGGTTTCGCTGACGGCCGCACAGGTTTTTGTCGGCGCTTATCTGGAGCCGAAGATGATGGGCCGGGCCTTCAACCTCAGCCCCTTCGTCGTGCTTCTGGCCTTGGCCTGCTGGAGTTCGCTCTGGGGGCTGCCCGGAGCTCTCCTCGCTGTCCCGCTGACGGCGAGCTTGGTGCTCGTCTTTTCCGAGATAAAGATGACTCGCCCGATTGCCGTGCTGCTTTCGGCAAGCGGAAGAGTATGATCGACGTTCCACAGGCGAAGAATTTAGGCTTTATGAGCTGTCACATCCCGCGTGATTCTACGGTCGCTTCTTAAAGAGCTCCGGTTTTTGGCGTTGCCATCCCTTGAGGGCATCGATGGGCGTTCGGCCCTTGAGCACTGATTGCGGGAGCTGGCTGTTGTAGAGCCGGACGTAGCGCAGGATTGTCTGTTCGAGGTCCTCGCCGCTGCGGAAGTGGTGGTTTTGCAGGACGTCCTCGATCCGTCCGTTGAAGCGTTTGACCATGCCGTTGGTCTGGGGGTGCATCGGCGGGACCAGGCGGTGCTCGATCTCGAGTTCAGCGCAGAGGCGGTCGAAGTCGTGGTTGCCGGTGGCCGGGCGGCGGCGGAGGCCGAACAGACGATCCGTGAACTCCTTGCCGTTGTCGGTGAGCACCCGGGTGATCCGCAGCGGCGGGGCGCGCTCCAGGTCGCGTGAGACAAGCGCCGCGCGTTGGCGGCGGTCTTGGCCGGATAGATGCGCACGAAGACCCAGCGGGTGGCGCGATCTATGGCGACGAAGAGGTAACGACGCCGCTCCTCATCGGCCATTTGCGGCAGGTATTTCACATCGACGTGGAGGTAACCCGGCTCCTAAGCCTTGAAAGGCTTGTGCGTGGGCCGTGGCGCGGCGGGCTTCAGGTCGCGCAGGCTGCCCGCTCCATGGCGACGCAGGCAGCGGTCGAGCCCCGAGCGGGAGACGTTCGGGTTCAGAAACTCCCGCACCACGCAGAGAAGGTCGTCGAGCAGCAAAAGCAGGGTCCTGCGCAACGACACCGCTACCGCCTCTTGCGAAGGCGTGAGTGTCGTCTGGAGCCTGTGTGCGGTGTGGCTCCGATCATGGATACTATCCCGCTTGCGCCACTTCCAGACCGTCTGCCCGGAGATCCCGTAGCGCTCCGCCACCATCCGGGCCGGCTTTGTGCCTGCCTGGATCGCGGCGCGTATCTTCGGCGTGGTCGTCGCCTGCTTGTGAAGAGAAATCAGCATGGTCGCCCCCCCGTCGCAAACCTCGCTCAGGATCGATCTTGCCATGAAGAGAGCCGTCCGGCGAAGGAGTTGGAGAAAGAGAATGAGCGCCTGCGGAAGGCTGTCTCCGAGCTGACACTGGAGAAGCTGATCCTGCGGGGCGCGCGCAGGTGCGCCATCGGTCCGAGCGCCTGCGCGAACGCCTCGGGAAACTTCTAAGCTCCGCCCGCCGCCGAACCTGTGTCGATCATGTCCGGCAGAAGTTCTCCGTCCCGGAGCGCCTCGCCTGCCGCGTGCTCGGCCAGCAGCGCTCGACACGAGCCGCAAGGTGCCGCGCGGGCGTCCCGACGAGGACGCGCTCACTGCGGACATCGTCGCGCTCGCCAGCCAATACGGCCGCTACGGCTATCGGCGCATCACGGCGCTGCTGCGTGACGCAGGCTGGGTCGTGAACGTGAAGAGGGTCGAACGGCGGCGGGAGGGGCTGAAGGTTCCCCGGAAGCAACCGAAGAAGGGCCGGCTCTGGCTCAACGATGGGTCGTGCATCCGCCTGCGGCCGGAGCGGCCGAACCATGTCTGCACCTCACGACTTCCTCGAGAGCCGGACCCATGACGGACGGAAGTTCCGCATGCTGAACGTTATCGACGAGTTCAAACGGGAGTGCCTGGCGATCAGGATCGACCGGAAGCTGAACTCGACCGCCGTGATCGATGGTATTGTACCCTCAGGTCTGGAAATTCGCTTGAGACGCGGCCGCGCCGACAGCTTCACGAAGCCGAGCCGGCGGAGGATCGAGCTCATCGTCCGCTCCGCCACGCGAATGCCAAAGCGGCGCTCCACCACTGCGCACAGATCGACCCGCCGCCAGCGCACAACTCCGTCCATCTCCGGGTCCGGCCCCGCTTCGACGATCGCCGCCAGCTCGCTCATCTGCTCCGTGCTGAGCATGGGCGTCCGGCTGTCAACGGCGGAGTAAAAACCGGCCACGCGGCGGCGCAAAACCAGGCCAGCGACAGGGCGCCAAGCGCCATGGCGCGCGCGCTTGCCGCATAGCTGGCGCGTGCCATGGCGCATTGGCCCGCAGGGCCAATCCTGTGGCGGGTGATCAGGTTCTGGCTTGGGCCTTTCGGGCGCGGCTTTGGCCGAGCCGATAGCTGTCGCCGTTCATCTCGAGGATGTTGACGTGGTGTGTCAGCCTGTCGAGCAGTGCGCCGGTCAGGCGTTCGGTGCCGAAGGTTTCGGTCCATTCGTCGAACGGCAGGTTGCTGGTGATCATCGTGGAGCCGCGCTCATAGCGCTGCGAGATCAGCTCGAACAAGAGCTCTGCGCCGGTCTTGCTCAGCGGCACGAAGCCCAGTTCGTCGATGATGAGCAGCTTGACGGCGGCCTGCTGCTTTTGCAGGCGGAGCAGACGGCGCTCGTCGCGCGCCTCCATCAGCTCGTTGACTAG
>NZ_CYPR01000151.1 GCF_001408515.1 Jannaschia seosinensis
ATGGCGGCTCCGGCGGGATCATGACGCATGACGTGTTCCTCCCCGCAGTCCGTCGTAGCGTGCGACATTGGCCTCAGGTTCCTTCGTCAGAACGAGACTTGAAGGGGGCGTCACATCGAGCCGGTCGGTCGGTGTGCCATCCACCAGCCTGTGGAGCAGGTTCAGCACATGGGTCTTGGTCGGCACGCCCGCCTCCAGTGCCATTTCCACGGCGCACAGCACCGCCTGTTCATCGTGATGCAGGACCAGCGACAGGATCTCGACCATCTCGCGATCGCCGCCGGGCTTGCGCAGCATCTGATCCTGCAACTGGCGGAATGCCTCTGGCATCTCGACAAACGGGGCGCCGTTACGAAGCGCGCCCGGCTTGCGCTGAACCACGGCGAGGTAAAGGCGCCAGTCATAGATGACGCGGCCAGGTTGCCGGTGCGACCGTTCAATGATGCGCTGGTGCTCGCAGACCACGTGCCCCTCGACCACGATCACCAGCCGTTCGGGGTAAACATGCAGGCTGACGGGGCGGTTCGCAAAACTGGCAGGGACAGAGTAGCGATTGCGCTCGAAGGTGATCAGGCAGGTGGGCGACACCCGCTTGCTGTGTTCGACAAAGCCATCGAAGGCCGTGGGCAACGGCATCAGCGCAGGCTTCTCGACCTCCCAGATGTCGCAATGCTGCCAGGCAGGCTGCCATGAGCGGTCTCGGTCCACAGCGCCTTGCAGCGCTCTTCCAGCCACACATTCAACGCATCAAGATCCGGAAAGGCCGGCATCACCTGCCAGAGCCGGTGGCGCGCATCGCGGACGTTCTTCTCGACCTGGCCTTTCTCCCAGCCGGCCGCCGGGTTGCAGAAATCAGGCTCAAACACGTAGTGGCTGGTCATGGCCATGAACCGCGCATTCACATCGCGCTTCTTGCCAACGCCCACGCGATCCACCGCCGTCTTCATGTTGTCGTGGATCCCGCGGCCCGGCACGCCCTCAAAGACCCGGAACGCATGCCAATGCGCGTCGAACAGCATCTCATGCGTCTGCAACAAATAGGCTCTGACCAGAAACGCCCGGCTGTGCAACAGCTTGATATAGGCCACCTGCAACTTCATGCGATCGCCGCCGACAGAGGCCCAGTCCTCGCTCCAGTCGAACTGGAAAGCCTCGCCCGGCTGGAACACCAACGGCACGAATGTCCCGCGATCGGTCGTCTGCTGCGCGCGTTGCCGGTCTCCTTTCCAAGTCCGCACGAAGGCTGCGACACGCTCATACGAGCCGTCATAGCCAAGCTTAACCAGATCAGCGTGCATCTGCTTGGCGGTGCGCCGGTCCTTGCGCGACTTGCGCTGCTCCGTCACCAGCCAGCCTGTCAGCTTCTCGGCATATGGGTCCAGCTTGCTCGGCCGCGCCGGTGTCTGGAACCGGGGCTCAACGATCCCCGCCCGCAGATACTTCTTGATGGTGTTGCGAGACAGCCCGGTCCGCCGCGCGATCTCGCGGATGGGCATCTTGTCCCGTAACGCCCAACGTCGAATGACGCTCAAAAATCCCATGTCGATCACTCCGAAAACCCCCGACAAATCCCGTCAGGGGCAAGATTCCACATGGGTCAGTTCTCAGTGACAATTTAGACTGCTGCTGGGTCAGTTCTCAGTGATATCCAACACCGATAGGGCAATCTGAGCGCCAGGGACCGCTGACGCCGGCACAGCGTAGTGTAATCTGGTACAGTCCGGTCGAGCCCCGACAGCCGCAACAGGTCCGCGACGAAGCCCGCCGTCTGACGAAGCGGCAGGCCGAACAAGATCTTGATCGTGAGGCACGCCGGGATCGCCGCGTCGCTGTAGGCCTGCTGGCCACCCCGCCCGCCGGTCGGCGTCGCATCCTATGTCATCTTCGGATCAGATTAACGCGTCAGTGAGCCACGCTCAGGCAGTGCGGCGCTGTAGGCGGTCCAGTGCAGGGTGCGATAGCAGGTCGAAGCAGGTCTCGTCATGCTGACCTGCCATCCCGTTGATCAACCAATGTAAATCCCAGTATTGGTTTGTGCAACATGTGTAACCGCCCCATGCGCAAGAGGTAATTTCAGAGCTGGCTTCAGCGCGTCACCGGGTGCTGACATGTGTCCGGCCTCAAGATGCGGCTTCATGCATGCCGCGGGCCCGTATGGTGTTTGAAGGTCGGGTCCAGATCAACGCCGCGTGCTCGATGGCACTCTGTTGCACACTGGTTCTCCCGATCCCGTCTCACGACTGTTGCGCCAAACTGCTCCTTGCCCTCTTCCGCTCCGACGTCCTCGCGATCGACGGTCGGCTTATGCCGCCGCGACCGGGGACTGATAGACACCGCCCCTGGCCATCAGGGCCCAGACGATGCGCGCACTCGCCATTGTGCTCGAACCAATGGCGCACAAAGGCTCGTTGTTTGCCAGTGCCACGCGCACCAGCATCGGCGGCTTGCGCGACAGCATGCCGCCCAGCCACGTGCCGGGCTTGGCCGAAGCGTGGGTATGCCGTTTGATAATGACGCTGTTGGCGCCGATGATCAGCAGGCGTCGCAGGGACCGCTCGCCCATCTTCGTCGTGGCTCCGAGCCGCTGCTTGCCGCCGGTCGAGTGCTGCCGGGGCACGAGGCCCAGCCAAGCTGCAAAATCGCGCGCTCGGCGGAACGTGTCAGGCGGCGGGGCCAAAGTTGCGAGGGCTGTCGCAATCAGCGGACCGATACCCGGCACCGTCATCAGACGCCGCGCCACTTCGTTCTCTTTGGCGCGTCGGGTGATCTCGGCATCAAGCTTGGTGATCTCTTCCTCCAACTGCGTCAGTGCCGCGACCAGAACCTTGAGGGTGGGGATGGCATCGGCAGGTAGAGTGCATTCCGGATCTTCGACGAGTGCAATCAGCTTCGATGCGTTCGCTGCCCCCTGCGGCACGATCTCCCCGAACTCGGCCAGATGACCGCGCAGCGCATTTATGGCCTGCGTCCGCTGCCGGATCAGAAGCTCGCGCACGCGGAACACCATGGCCGCGCCCTGGGTCTCTTCGCTCTTCACCGGAACGAAGCGCATCGTCGGCCGCAATACCGCCTCGCAGATCGCCTCGGCATCGTTCGTCGGCTTACGCGGCGCCACCGGCGCCACGGTCCCCCTCACCATCATTCTTCTCTGGTTGCCGCCCGTGGTGCAAGACGCTTTTGACCTGTCTTGGTTCGTGATCGAGTGCGTTCTTCTCTTAGGCCTTTATGATTGCGGCCGTTCAAGAAGCCGCTGGCCGGGATGGTGATCTGCGGATCGGGTCCATATCTTCTGCAAGAGCTTTTCGGCTCGAGAACGACGTCTGGTTTTCCCCATCCAGATCATTTCGATCATTGCGCCCATTCAGGTCATCGACTTCTTCCACCTCCTTCACCGACGCCCGCTCACATGGGGTCTGTAGCCCTCATGCAGAAACAGCTCGCGCCGGATCTCGATAGTCCTCCTTCTTTGTCATCATTGCCCAGATGGCCTTTGCCATCTTGTTGGCCAGCGCGATGGCGACCAGCATGAGCGGCTTGCGGTGCAGCAGGCGTGCCAGCCATGATCCCTCTGGGATCGACTTTCGGGCC
>NZ_CYPR01000152.1 GCF_001408515.1 Jannaschia seosinensis
TGCTGGCCGCCATGACACCCGAAACAGCAGCTTTGCTCCACAGGGCTGCTCTCAGAGCCTCTGAGGGGATGCTTCAGCTTCTCGCTCGGTCGCGTGGCTCAACCGTCTTCGTTCGGCATCGAGGCTTGATTGTTCTCTAACAGGCTGCTGAAAAAGGAAATGGACCTCGACGAACTGCATCAGCCGTCTCGAAGGGATGACAAGATATTGTGCGCAGGCGCTTCCAAAACCGATATGATGTGTCGTCGTAGGAGTCGAAGATGGGCACTCAAGACTTTTTCAGCAGCCTGCTAAAAGAGGATGAACGATGGTGGAAGTGATTGGCAGGATATATTCAAATGTAGAACATTTGAAATTAGAAGGCCAAGCGGCACCCGAGGGCGACCTGATGACGAACGACTGTTGGATGTCACTGAGAACTGACCCATGTGGAAGCTTGCCCCTGACGGGATTTGTCGGGGGTTATTGGAGTGATCGACATGGGATTTTTGAGCGTCATTCGACGTTGGGCGTTACGGGACAAGATGCCCATCCGCGAGATCGCGCGGCGGACCGGGCTGTCTCGCAACGGCACTGTCAGGTTGATGGCGTCATGGAAGGCCGGTAGCTCGCTTGGATGCTGAACCTCGACGATCTCTCCCGCCTCAAGGGGTACCGCTTTCCGCGCACCGTCATCGGATACGCCGTCTGGGCGTACCACCGTTTCGCCCTGAGCCTGCGAGATGTCGAAGACCTTCTGGCCGAGCGGGGCGTCGCCGTTTCCTATGAGGCGATACGGATGTGGGTCGCGAAGTTCGGGACGCAGTTCGCCGCGAAGATCCGACGCGATCGGCCCTGGCCAGCCGACAAGTGGCATCTCGACGAGGTCGTACTCAAGATCAACGGCACAAAGCATTGGTTGTGGCGGGCAATCGACGCGAAAGGCGACGTCTTGGACATCCTCGTGCAGTCATGCCGCGACACCGCGGCCGCGAAGCAGTTCATGCGCAAGCTCTTCAAGAGATGGGGCCTGCCGCGGATGATGGTGACCGACAAGCTCGGATCCTATGCGGCGGCCAAGGCGAAACTCGCACCCGGCGTAGAGCACCGTCGCCACAAGGGGATCAACAACGCGGCAGAAGCATCGCATCGGCATACCCGCCGACGAGAGAAGGTCATGGGCGGGTTCAAGTCACCGCGACAGGCCCAGAGGTTCTTATCGGCCCACGATCAGACCGACGCCATCTTCCGCCCACGCCGTCACCGCCTCTCCGCCCGTTCCTATCATCACGCAAGACAGGACGCGTTCGACCTATGGGCAGCCTACACGACCGAACTGTCCGCGTGAGCGGTCGCCGGCGACACTTTGCTGATCCACATAAAACAACCTGACAATCCCCTGGTAACGCACTCAAGTGAAGGTAACTTCAATGTCCTCTCCGAAAACCATCTGCTTTCTCGTGGGTGCTCCCCGCAGCGGGACGACATGGATCCAACGCCTACTGCAAACTCATCCGGCCATCTGCGGCGGCGAGGAAAGCCATTTTTTTACTCTGTTTGCCCACCCAATGCAGGCCGCCGATCGTATGTTGTCTAGAAATAGCGATCGCAAGATCGGCCCCCTAGTCTATACCGATCGGGACACATATGAGAATGCAATCAGGGAGATCTGGGGCCGGATCTTTGTGGGACTTTACTCAGAAAACCCAGGAGCTTGTGTACATCTGGAGAAGACACCGGACCACTCGCTGTATCTGGAAGAGATCACACGCTTGTTTCCCGATGCTAAGATCATTTTCCTGACGCGTGACAGCCGAGCAGTGACGGCGTCATTAATTAATGCCGGCAAGGGATGGGGAAGCCACTGGGCTCCTGATAACGTGCGAGACGCGGCAATTGTGTGGCGTCGCTACATCGAGGCTATCCGTGGTTGGCATACACGGAACCCAAGTCATCCTTTTTTGACAATCAGATATGAGGATGCGCTGGCTAATACAGAGGCGATGCTAGACCAAATGTTAGATTTCGTCCTGCCCAAAGGGACGCCGCACGAGACGCAAAAAATCCTAAAACTTTTTGCTACCATGCAGGAGGAACGGAAGGACCCTGCCGGGTTCGCACGCCTGCGCGGCAAGGGTGGTTGGCGCAACGACTTGTCTCTACGCCAAAAGGTTACTGTTTGGCGGTATACTCGCAGATCTATGCGGGCACTAGGCTACGAAATTGGTCCTATTTGAGCAGCCCGGGATCCTCGCGGTGTTATGTGGCGGAAGGAGGACCCAAGTTCGACACTTCAGGGGCGGTTTCATGATCATCTGCTTTGGCCGATGACGTAGTTTCAATAATTTAGTGGACGCCCCGAGGTCGATATGGATGGTCGGTGTAGTCACACGATGCGGTTGTATTACCCATTGCCTCTGGAGCTTCGGCTCAGGTATCATCGCTACACAATGTATACGCGCATCGCGAAGACCGGCGGCCGCCAGTATCTCCAACTCGTCGAGGCCTACCGCAATGACCGCGGGCAGTCCCGCGTCCGCGTGGTCGCGAACCTTGGGCGGCTCGACAAGCTTACCCCTTCGACGCTCGATCCTTTGATCAACGGCCTGAACCGGGGATAGTGCCCCATTGCGTGGTGTAGGAGCGCCGACCTTCGGAGAGGTCCGAAGCTGATCAGGTGGCCACGGTGGGCAATCTGACGTCTGCATTGTCGGTGACGCGCGCGAGGCTTTCAAGCGACATGTACCGCCGGGCGACTGTCCATTCGTCGTTTGTCTCGAGCATCAGAGCGCCGACCAGACGAACAATGGCTTCGTCGTTTGGAAAGATCCCGATGACATCGGCGCGCCGCTTGATCTCGCGGTTTACTCGCTCGATTGGGTTCGTGGATGCGATCTGGGTCCAATGCTCGCGCGGGAAGTCCATGTAGGCCAGGACGTCGTCGCGGGAGGCGTCCATGAACGCGCCGAGCTTTTCCTGCTTCTCGCGAAGCGCATCCGCGACCACTTCCCACTGGGCTTCGGCCTCGGCCTTTGTCTCCTGCGCGAAGATCGTCTTCAGCATCGCCGCCACCGCCGTACGCTGCTTGGCCGGGGCATGGGCAAGCGCATTGCGCATCCAGTGAACGCGGCAGCGCTGGTGGGTCGCGTCGAACACCCGACGCGCAGCCGCCCGCAGCCCCTTGTGAT
>NZ_CYPR01000153.1 GCF_001408515.1 Jannaschia seosinensis
TTTTTCCGGCCTTCGCCGTCAAACACGACGATCGGCTGGAAGCCGAACTCGTCGTAGAACGCATTGAACAGGCGCAGCTGCTGGTGCCCATGCACCGCGTCAAAGGTATCATCGATATCGAGCACGATCCGGCTTGGAGGGCGCGCAAACGAGTGGCAGTAGAACCGGATCATCTCGCGGCCCATGCGGATAAGGGCGCGGGTGTCGGGCAGGTTTTCCATGCGCGAGATCGTCGGCTGCGAACACGAGGCCGGCCCTGTTTCCGGGCCACGCTCCAGCGCGATCCTGAAGCTGGGATCGTACCGCAGGGCTGCCGCGTCGTTGCCGTCTTCATACCCCGCCGCGATCATCATGATCCGGAACCGGATGATGTCGCACAGGCTATGCTGAACTTTCGCCGGGTCACGCGGATCGTGCAGGCAATCTGCGAGCCGCTGCGCCAGACCCGCCCTGCGCTCGATCTCGCGCAGCAGGGTCAGTCCGGCGTCGGAGCTCATGTCGGCGCCGTCAAACCCGAGCAGGATCGGCTTGCCATTGAGGGGTGACAGACGGGGTGCGGAGCACGTAGACTGGGTCCTGGCGGAGGTCGTCCTGCTGAAATCTGAATCTTTGGCGCCGATAACCAAAAAATGCAGAGTTTCAGACGGTTACGCAACCTCCGCCGCCTTCTCGTGAATTATCCGGGCTAAATCAGCGCTCCGGCAATCCCAATGCTACCGGGTAAATCGGCAAGAACGACGTAGGCAATGGACGACATGGCGGACTTCAAAGTAGGATTTCCCTTAGGTAACCCTACTCGGAACCTTTCGAATTGAACAGCGGTGCGAACGCTCGCCCCGGTGAGCGTGAAGCGCATCCGGCGGCTGATGCGGCTCATGCCGATCCACCGGAAGCCCGACATCGGCAAGCGCGCCAAGAGGCACAAGACCTACCCCTACCTGCCGGGACGCCTGTGGCTCGATCGGCCCGACCAGGTCTTCCTCACGGGATCATCAAAACCGACAGAGGCTCGCGGTTCACATCCTTCGCCTAGACCGGCCGGCCCCCCTCTGTCAGGGAAGTTGTCGCCTGCTCTGATGCAGAAAGTGTATTCTGAGGCGGGCGGGACAGGACGACGAAATGGCTTACTCACCTGAACGGAAGGCTGCGGTGATCGGGAAGATGCTGCCGCCGAACAACATGCCCTTGGGCCGGCTGGCCAAGGAGGAAGGGATCAGCGTGGCGACGCTTGCGAAGTGGCGGGCTGAGGCGCGGGCGAAGGGGCAGTTTCTACCCGACGCCAAGGCAGGTCCGGAGGGCTGGACCTCAGCGGACAAGCTCGCTGCGGTGATCGAGACGGCGTCACTGAATGCAGTGGAGCTTGGCGAATATTGTCGGCGCCGCGGCATCTACCCCGATCAGCTGACTGTCTGGCGGGAGGCCTGCGCGCGGGCCGACGACTGGGAACGAGCGGCGTCCCGCCAGATCGCGCGGGAAACACGGGACGCCAACAAGCGGGTGCAGCAGCTGGAACGGGAACTGGCGCGCAAGGAAA
>NZ_CYPR01000154.1 GCF_001408515.1 Jannaschia seosinensis
CCGGCAGATTGCCAGGCATTGGCCCGAGACAGAAATCCTGCTGCGAGCCGACAGCCACTACTGCACCCCGCAGGTTCTGGACCTGTGTGACGGGCTCGGGCTGCGCTATATCTTTGGTTTGTCAAAGAACGGCCGTCTGGCGCGGAACATCTCGGCATTGGAGGCATCGACAGCGGCGCGCTACGCCCGAACGCCGGGCCAGAAGCTGCGCCGGTTCAAAACCTTCTCCTACGCAGCCCGCTCGTGGTCGAAACCCCGCCGCGTCATCGCCCGCGTCGAGGTTGGCCCCATGGGGCAGGACACCCGCTACATCGTCACCAACCTCGAGGGCGGTCGCGGTAAGCACCTTTACGAGAAGCTCTATTCCGCTCGCGGCCAGGCCGAGAACCACATCAAGGCGTGGAAGGCCCACCTCGCAGCAAACCGGACGTCGTGCTCAAAGGCGAACGCCAACCAGATGCGCCTGATGCTGCACGGCTGCGCCTACTGGGTCTGGTGGAAGCTTCGCGCGGCTTGCCCGAAGCGCTCACCATGGCGCCGCGCCCAGTTCGACACGCTGCGGCTGCATCTCGTCAAACTGGCCGCCACCATCGTCGAAAAGAAGACCCGGATCATCGTGACCCTGCCGGCTTCGTGTCCCCGAAAGGGACTTCTCCTCCTTCTCTTCGACGCCCTCGCCCCACCGAAAACAGCCTGACGCAAGCGCCCCGACAAATCCCGAAACATCAATCCACACCACCCAAGACCCAAGTCACCGGCCGGCCTGCCAACCGGACGCAAACACCGGGTGCGCGCAAGAAAACCGAGACCGGGGAAACCATCCCACGGAGCACAAGTCCGCAGCTTCATGAATTATGCGGGTTAGCAAACTATACGAGCGCACCAGCGTGGTCATCACCACCAACCTGAGCTTCAGCGAGTGGGCGAGCGTCTTCGGTGATGCCAAGATGACCACAGCCTTGCTCGATCGCCTCACCCATCGCTGCCACATCCTGGAGACCGGAAACGACAGCTACCGCTTCAAGGCAAGCTCCGAGACAGCGAAGAAGAAACGGAAGGAGACAGCAGTATTGACCCCATCATGAACCAACAACCATAACTACCGGGCGGGTCAGATCTCGGTGACAATGCTGGGTCAGTTCTCCGTGACATCCAACAGGCTCATGTTTCGATGCCGCAGACCTAGGTAATCCCGCTGCCCCGGTTGTCGCGCCATATCACCCGGCGCGTTCCGAGCGTCACCACGGTCCAACTCAAAGCTTAGCTTCAAGCTGCGAAGCAACTGTTTGTATTCCAGAAGGTGCAAAAGCTTTCGCTAAAAGGCATCGCTTCAGGTCAAGATGTTGGCCGCACCTCTTGCGAACCCGGTTCACCTTCCATAGAACCACCGTCGGACAGGTGGCCGAGTGGTCGAAGGCGCGCGCCTGGAAAGTGCGTAGGCGGGAAACCGTCTCGAGGGTTCGAATCCCTTCCTGTCCGCCACTTGCCCTCGCGAAAGCGTTCTCTCCATCCGGCTGCGGCCGGATTTTTCCGTTGTTTTCGAGGGTTATGTGGGAGGGGCTGAGCACTGGCCACGTGGCCAGGAGGCTCAGAATCGGTCTCTCCGGGCCGTTATTCTCCGGACCTCATGACTGCGCCTATTTGGTGAATTGTTTGTAAGGCTTTGTAAAACAACAACGTTGCGGCAGGATATCCTGAGCACTTCGACTGGTGTCGCGTTCGGCGAGATGGAACGGAAATCGAACGTTCGCAGGTCATCCTACTTCGCTCACACGTGAGGGATCACCAGTACCAAGCCGAAGAAGGCCCTTTATCTCATCGACCGTGAATGGCGGGTTTCTTCGATGGGCCACGGCATGGCAATTTGGACAGAGTGGAACGAGGTCCTCTTTCGGATCGATCACGTAGTTGCTCCCCAGCTGGCTGACCTGCACAACGTGGTGGACCTCGATGTACCCGTCCGCGTGAGGGCCGTATGTTCTTCCGAAGTCCATCCCGCAGGCAAGGCAGGCGCTACCGTGTATCGCTAGGGCAGCCGCACGGTTACGCCTGTCCCGCTCGTAGCGGTTTACCTCCACCTTCTGGACAGCGCCCTCGGGATATCCCTCAAGCTCCTCCGCCTCATGTTGCTCTAGTGGCAACAGCGATATGACTGCGGCGGCGAAGCGCGTGGTCCAGCTCTGAACGATTTCAAAGTCCGGGATGCCATCCTCGGTACCCAACTCGAGGTTCCCCTTGCTTAGCTGAAAGGATAACCGCCGCCATGTAGCGTCCCAGATGGACTCTTCACCATAGCGCTGTTCCGTTCCGTTCAGTTTAAAGCTGACTTTCGCGCCCTGGCTTTCGCAGTCCCTAAGGACGGCCCTGAACACAGCCCGCCCCGAGTCATCAGCCTCTGACATCGCCTGCAGCAGCGGCCCGGCGAATTTCCCGGGAACAAAGCTCAGTTCAAGTCGCCGCCACCCAATTTCGACATCAATCCCGAAAGTATGGGCAGGGTTGTGGCCCGCCGGCGTTAGCGAGATGATCTGGCACCCGTCACTATCCTTACGGGAGCTAGTCTCGAAATCCAGTCCAGTTTCGAGGCTGACAATCGATCCAATTGCACGGGGATCATGCAACATCGGCATCCGAGTCCGTCACCGGCTCTGGCAGGCTCTCCACGAGCTTACGGAGGATACGTGACACCTCGAAACGCATGTCACTGAAGTTCTCAGCAGTTTTGTCCGTTGTCGCGCTGAGTTCGGCGACACACAACGCCCAGAAAAGGGAATCCATCCCCTGTATGGTAACGCTGGTATTTAGGTTTGGGACGTAGACCTTGCGGTAGTATGGATGGTCTGTGTTGATCCTGACCGCCTTGTGCTGCTCGATAATCGCGGGCTCGAAGAGCAGACCATCGCTCACATCATCGGCGGGCTGGATGAAGACCTCACCGGGCTTGGCAGCAGCACCTATCGGAAGCTTCAGTTTGAACTTTCCGCGAGAATTTACGACCGTCACGTCACCGGTGTTGGGGTCAGTGACATTGACCTCGGCCCCGCCGACCTCAGCCTCCTTGTTGCCGATATTCCTGTTGCTCGCGTCGTGCGCGCCTTTGCTCTTCTTGTTGATATCCTTCTTCTGACCCTCTCGATACCGTCGGTTAGCCTCTCGACGAGGTGCGGGCAGGAACTGATCCTTCAGCCAGGTCCAGAGATCATCATTTAGGATGATCTGCGACTTCTTGATGTCGAGATGGAAGGCTTCATCAAGTCTGTGATCGAAAGAGAATTCGATGCGTAGTAGGGTGCTGTGCGGTTCCTTCTGGAACATACCAAGCCAGTCGGCGTCGTGGATTAGCCGGTCCTGGCGATAGATGTAAATTCCCTGACGATCCGATGACAGCTTCGCAGCCTTTGCCTGCTCATCACTTGGGAACTCCTCCCGGCGTGGGAGAATGTATGCCTTGACCGTGAACTCGGCTTCAGCGCCGCTCTCCGTCTCTGTCGGAATACTCTCTGCCGCGACAAGCTCGGACAGCCCCGCCTGAAAAGGGTCCCATGCCTTAACGTCTTCTCCGTTAAGCGTGATCTTCACATTACGGGCACGCTTGTCCTTGGTGTCCAGAAAACGCTGGTAGATTTCAGCAAGATGCTCGTTCAGTTCGCCCACCTTCTTTGCGAGCGCTTTCTGAGCAGGTTTGCCGCCCGGGTCCTGATAGTTGCCGAGCAGACGGTCAACCTTTGTCCACACAACTACTGTTCCCGATCTCTCTGGCGCGACCTCGTTCAGATGCTCTACGGCTTCTTCGTCGGGCTCATCACTCATCAACAGAAGCCACTTCTGTGACTGCATCACGTGATCGAGATCCCATGTGGCCATATGAAGAGCGGCGGAGCCATCCTTGCGGGATATCACGGACAGCCTGCGGCAATAGGCTGTTGATGCTGTCTTCAGGCCGAGCCCATACTTCCCGAGGCTTGCAGGATCAGAACGCTTCGGCGAGCCGTAGCGCATGGCATCAACCAGTCCATCACGGTCCATGCCTTCACCATTGTCTGCGATCGAGACCCGGACGTTACCTCTGAAGTCCTGATTGATGCGAATGTCGACAACATCGGCATTAGCAGCAATTGAGTTGTCAACGAGATCCGCAATTGCCGTCTCAAATTCATACCCGGTATCCCTGAGGCCTTCCATGGTCCTCCCGGGATCAGGGACCGACTCAATTCCTACCTCTGATGACATTATCGCCTCCCTTCCATATCAACTATCTTCCATCCCGAGCCCAGCTTGAGAACGCCCCTCTCATCCGGTCTTGCTTCGGATTTCCTCTTAAAATCGATACTGTACTCATCCGCTTCGCTTCGAGACAGTATGACTTCGTCATCAGCGGCGAGCCCTGCTTCTCGAATAAACCTAGTCATTCGAGTAAGGCGATATTCGTTTCGCGTTCCGCCAAAAAACTTGTTGTTGTAATAAATAAACGCGAACTCCCATTCAAGCCCCGAGGCGTCCACAAATTTCAGATGCGCCCTTGGGTTGTAATCCTTTTCATTTAGGCTGGGGAAGAACGAAAGTAGCCGCCGCTCTCGCGGCACGAGAATACCAGCCTGATGTCCGCCGGTTTCACCGGTGTCGTTTGCACTCAAAACCTTAGTTATGGAGCGTGTCTCAAAAGTCATGAATCTCCTCTTCGCATTGGTGATTGCGCAAGGGCCGCCATGAGGTCAGCGTATTCCCCCTCGGCGCCGCTAACGCCGACCACGGCGGTCTCCGATATCCGGCGTTTACGCTGTACCCTTTCCTCAACGATCTCTTCGACCGTTCCTTCACAGATCAGACGTCGCACCATCACTGGCCTTGTCTGGCCCCGTCGATGAGCGCGTGCCGAAGCCTGGTCTTCAAGCGCCGGGTTCCATTCGAGATTGTAGTGGATCACATGCGTGGCTGCGGTGATGTTCAGACCGGCGCCGCCAGCCTTCGGATTGAGAACCAGAACGCCGGCCCCCCCTTCCTGACTGAATTTGTCAATCAGCGGTTGCCGATCATCAATGGGTGTCCGCCCGTCAAGAACTTCGGCGAACGCACGAAAACGATCCCGGACAGCGGTCGCAATCCTGTCAGCCATACTCGTATAGGAAGTGAAGATGATTGCCTTGTCGCCACACTGAATGATCTCTTCAATGATCTCCAGTAGCCGCGCGAACTTCACGAACTCTTCCGGGAGATTCTCAGGATCGTGATCCGGCAGCAGACCCGGGTGTGCGCAGAACTGCCTAAGCTTCGTCAGGGAGACCAGCGTCGCGGATTGGCCATACTCGTCCAAGATGGCTTGTCTGATCCGGTCATACTCCTCAGCCTCTGTTTCAGAGAGTTCAATAATCTCCGGTATGTCGATGCGTTCGGGAAGGTCACTAGCGACCTCTGAGACCCTGCGACGGAGCATGAGCGGAGAGATCAGTGGCTCGATGCTCGCTGCAGCGCCGACGTGGTTATCATATGTCTCGCTGAACTCCTTCAGGCTGCCGAGATATCCCGGAAGCGCAAAATCCATGATCGACCATAGATCAGTGAGCCGGTTCTCAATCGGCGTACCCGTGATCGCGAGGGACGCAGACCGTGGCAACTGCTTGACTGACAGCGTCCGCTTGGCCTTCGGGTTCTTGATGTTCTGCGCTTCATCGAGTGCCACGACGGACCAGTCGATCATCTTAAGCAGCGACAGGTCGCGGACGACGGTGTCGTAAGAAGTTACGACCACATCGTACCTCTCGAGATCTTTGGGCCGCCCGGTTCTCATGCTGCCCTGATGCTTGAGAACACTCAGATCAGGACAGAACTTGTCGATTTCTCTTTTCCAGTTCTCGAGAAGCGATCCAGGCGCCACGATTAGTGATCGGGACACTTTGCTACCGGTGCCCGGATCGCGCAGGGCGCTGATGACCTGCAGGGTTTTTCCAAGACCCATTTCGTCGGCAAGCAGGGCGCCAAGTTCTTCGCGAAGAATGAAGCTAAGCCACCTCCAGCCATCAATCTGGTAGGTGTAGAGCTTTGCGTCGACACCTGCCGGGGCCTCGTCGCTACCCCGAAAAAGGCGCGTGGCGCTCTGCCGATCTGAGGACGTCAGATCAGTAACCGGCTCTCCGTTGGCTGCGGCTTTTTTGAGCGCGAGAAGGCCCCTGAAAGACGATACCACGCCCACCCCGTCCACTTCCCCCTCACGGAGTAGGTCGAGGATGGTCGAAACGCTGGATGGAGTAAGAGGGAACCACGTTCCAGCCTCGACAACGTGACCGACACTGAGCAACTCAGCTGATATACGAAAGCCACTACCAGACTGCGGCTGCGCCATCAGTATTGTGGCTGGCATCTCGCCTTCGGCACGATCCTCAATCACCAAATACACTTCGGCAGGATAGCGGCTGAACTTTAGGCTGCTCGCTTCGCCAGTCTTGCCTGGCGGAACATCAGGCCAGGGCGACGATCCCTCGATAACGGATGAATAGACTTCCTCGGCAGTCGGCACTGCGTCGACACCATTTCCCCTCAACACCAGGGTCTGCCCTTCAAGCGCCCATGCGCTCATGCCGAGCCTCGTATCTCGGTGCTGTCGGCATCACTGGGAAGCCATCCGACAACGCGGTCGACAACTGCATCTAGTCCGATCTTCTCCCTGCCACGCAAAGCGCACTCCCAGATCGTGAGAACCCGCCATCCCGAATCTCGCAGAGTCTTGCGCACAGTGTCGTCACGCTGACGGTTTCCTACGATCTTCGCCTTCCAGAACTGCGTTCTGGTCGCTGGCAGTTTGTGAAGGTAGCAATCGTGGCCGTGCCAGAAACAGCCATTCACAAAGATCACGGCCTTCAATTTTGGGAAGACCATATCGGGCTTTCCGGCCACCTTCGGGTCATGCAGCCGATATCGAAACCCCCGGGCATGCAACGCCTTGCGCACCATGAGCTCCGGTTTCGTGTTCTTCCCCTTGATGCCGGACATCATCCGGCTGCGTGTCTCCGGATCGACGATGTCAGGCAACTTCCTTCACCTTTCGTGGTGACGCGATGTCCTGACGAAGGAAAGGCTCCATATGACGCGCGACCGCCTCCACGACGGGCACAACTACGGCATTGCCGAACTGCTTGTAGGCTTGGGTGTCCGACACTGGAATAGCGAAAGGCTGCTCGCCGAGTCTGTCAAAACCCATGAGCCGTGAGCATTCACGCGGGGTAAGCCTGCGTGGGTTCTTATGTCCTCTCTGCCGGACCAGGATCTCCGAGCCATCCTTGTAGTATCTTGCCGATAGGGTCCTTGCGACATCATACCGGTCAACAAGACCGAACCCAAACCCGTTACCTTTCGCCCGGTGCTTTTCTGCATAGTTCTGCAGATATCCCCATAGATGATCTGAAAGCGTATACTTGGGCAGCACGCGGGCCTTGGCGCCTTCCGTAAAGCGCTCCTCAGGATCTTCGCTGCCATCTTCCGGATGCAGGATGGAGTCTAGGCGGGGCCCCTTGTCACGGTCGGGCAGCGCGAGCCCGTCGAAGTCAAAATCATTCTCTTCCCTAAAGCCCACGATGAAGATGCGCTCGCGGTGCTGCGGTACGAGAGACTTTGCATCAATCACGCGCGTCTGAACGTGGTAACCCAGTTCTTCAGTCAGTGCCTTCCTGATTACCTCAAACGTTCTTCCGCGATCATGGCTGACAAGGTTCTTCACGTTCTCGAGCAGAAAAGCCTTCGGCCTGTGATGCTCGATTATCCTTGCGACATCGAAGAATAGGGTACCCTGCGCCTCGCAGCGGAAACCATGTTGACGGCCAAGCGCGTTCTTCTTCGACACGCCCGCGAGCGAGAACGGCTGACACGGGAATCCAGCAAGCAGCACGTCATGCGATGGTATCTCCCCTGCCGGCACCTTGGTGATGTCGCCTACAACCTCGTGGTCGCATGCGTGGTTGGCAAGGTAGGTCGCAACACTAAAGCGGTCCCACTCAGAGGTGAAGACACACTTGCCGCCGATGGGCTCGAAGCCTTTCCGCAGGCCGCCGATGCCCGCGAACAGATCGATAAAGGTGAAGCTATGGGAGAGAGGCGGCTTGTTGCGCGCGACCTGACGGAGCATCTCCAGAGCTGCTTTGCGCGGGGCACTGTCACCAGTCTCCCACCGGTAGATCGTCCGCTCGCAGTAGCCAAGCGCCTCAACTGCATCGGGAATACTGAGGCCCGCCTCTTTGCGAAGTCTGGAGAACTCTGTCACCGCCCGGCCCCTTTGTGCTTTGTTTTGCTGGGAATCATTCTGCCATGCTTGCAAAAGAACATCAAGAGAACGCTAACCATATCATGGGCTTCTGCATCGGCGCCGCCCAAGATGCGGGGGAAGCGGAGAACCATCGCTCGACGCTTCAGGCTGACTTGCCACTAGGGGCCGTTCACCTCGACTTTGCGAAGAATTGTTGCTGTTCTGACCACTCCACGGGAAACGGCGCCAGCACCTGCGCGAGCGTCACCTCCGGCCCCTGCTTCCCGTCCAGGATCGCCTCGACGATGTCCGAGGCGAGCAGGGTCAGCCGCAGGACGCGGGTCATGTAGGAGGGTGCGATCCCCTCGCGCTCGGCCAACTCTGCGATGGTGGCGAACTCCCCGGTTTCGAGCATCCTCTTCCATCGGAAGGCGCGTGCCAGCGCCTTGACCAGCGTGTTGTCGGTCCGCCGCGAGTGCGTGGCGCCTTCCGGCAAATGCATTTCCTTCCGCCCGCCGCGCTTCACGACGCGGAACGGGACATGCAGCGTCAAGGTTTCTTTGATCGGTGCTCCGCGCGTCATGCTGCTGCGCCCATATTGCCGGCCAGCATCTCGCGCGCGAGGCCGCTTAGTCCGTCGACGCGCAGGCGCACGTTGAGCCCGTCCGTACCGATGTCCACGCGCTCGACCAGCAGCGCCACGATACGCGCCTGCTCGGCGGGGAACAGTTCGTCCCACAGCGGGTCGAGCTGCTGCAAGGCCGCGCGTGCGTCGGCCTCGGAGATGTCTTCGGCGTAGGCACGCGCCGCCTTACAGGTCCCCGCAACAATCTCCGGCTGGCGGAACACGGCGCGGAGCTGGTTTATAACGGCGGCCTCGATCTCGCCCGCTGGCACCCGGCCCACGGGGCAAGCCCCGGCTCCGTGCTTCAACACGGTCTGGCTGACATAGTAGCGGTAGAGCCTGTCGCCCTTGCGGGTGTGGGTCGGCGAGAATGCCGCGCCATCGGGCCCGAACAGCAGCCCCTTCAGCAGCGCGGGCGTATCGGCGCGGGTGCGCGCGGCTCGCTTGCGCGGGCTTTCCTGCAAGATGGCGTGGACGCGGTCCCACGTCTCGCGGTCGATGATCGCATCATGCTCGCCGGGATAGCTGTCGCCCTTGTGGACCGCCTCGCCGATGTATGTTCGGTTGTTCAGCATCCGGTAGAGGTACTTCTTGTCGATCCGGTTGCCGCGCGGCGTGCGGATCCCGCGCTTGGCGACCTCCCGCGCCAGTTCCGTACCCGACCCGATCTCGAGGAAGCGGGCAAAGATCCAGCGGACATGGTTGGCGTACTCGTCGTCGACGACGAGCTTCCGGTTCTCGACCCGATAGCCGTAGGGCGGCACCCCGCCCATCCACATACCCTTCTTCCGGCTCGCGGCGACCTTGTCGCGGATGCGCTCGGCCGTCACCTCGCGTTCGAACTGGGCGAACGAGAGCAGAATGTTCAGCGTCAGCCGCCCCATCGACGTGGTCGTGTTGAACGACTGGGTGACGGAGACGAACGTCACCCCGTTACGGTCGAACACCTCCACCAGCTTTGCGAAGTCGGCCAGCGACCGGCTGAGGCGGTCGATCTTGTAGACGACGACCGCGTCGACAAGCCCGTCCTCGATGTCCTCCAGCAGTCGCTTCAGGCCGGCCCGTTCCAGAGTCCCACCCGAGATCCCGCCGTCGTCATATTGATCGCGGACCTGCACCCAACCTTCGGAGCGCTGGCTGGCGATGAACGCCTCGCAGGCCTCGCGCTGGGCGTGGAGCGAATTGAACTCCTGCTCCAGCCCTTCCTCGGAAGACTTGCGCGTGTAGATCGCGCAGCGCTGCTTCCGGATCATTCCTGATTTCGCAGGGGCCTTTGTCATGTCCGCGCTCTCCGGTTCTTGAGGCCAAAGAACACCCAGCCATTCCAGCGCGTCCCGGTGATCGCGCGCGCGATGGCGGACAGAGACTTGTAGGGCCGCCCCTGCCATTCGAAGCCGTCCGCGGTGACGGTGACGGCATGCTCGACGCCCTGCCATTCACGGATCAGCCGGGTGCCGGCGATGGGCATGGAGTCGGCGCGGATCCGACTCTTCTTCCGGTCGCCGCCGTCGAGTTCCTCGGCCAGCCGCTCCAGCCGCCGGATCGTCTCGGGCTTCAGCCCGCCATAGGCGAGTTCCTGGATGCGGTAGGCCAGTCGGCTTTCCAGGTAGCGGCGGTTGAACGGCGGCGGCTCGCTGTCGAACAGCTCGCGCCACTGCGCCTTCAGCTCCGGCGTTGTCGCGGTCTTGAGCGCGGCCAGGCGCGCGGGGATGGGATCGTGGGTCGTCATGCGGTTCTCCGGTGAGTTGGAGTTGCATGACGGCATTGGTCGGCCGGAGAGTGTAGGCGAATTTCTCCAGTATGGTCAGAAGCTTCGCCGCGCTCGCGCAGCATCAGTCGAACCAGGCCAAGCGCCAGCAGGCCGCACAACTCTGCGCGGCGCTCGGCGGGAGTCATCTGGTCGGGTGGCAGCGGGTTCGATCCCAGCCGCGGATATGTCGGCGCGTTTTGCATGGGAGAAACGCTATCCGCCCGGCTCTCGAAAACAATTACTTTCAGATGCTTAGGGGAGTGCTGCGTAACTCTGCGGTGTTCCTGGGATGCGCTATCCTAACCGATGGACGACGAACAGCTCCTCGAAGAATGACTTCACAAGCTTGTCGACAGATTCCTGCATCGATCCCTTGGGGTGAGAGAATTCCGAGCCACCGAACCGAAACACCTCGTAGCCGCGAAGGCGAAGGTTGCGATCAGCCGCAACCATTTCGGCGTACAGGCCGGGATCGGCGCGTTCGCCGTTCGCATAGTGGTGCTTGCCGTCAATCTCGAGGACGATCCTCTGTCGGCCCGGCAACAGCATGAGGAAGTCCATGCGCTGCCGGAACAGAACGCGTTTGTCAGCGAGACGCCTCGCGATCTCCGGATCGTAGTGCAGGTAGACCTGCGGGATGAGCGCCGGCAGCCGGTCTCCAAGTCGTTCAGCGAAATTGTTGAAATATGCCTTGAAGAACGCCCGCTCGGGACCGTCGTCAAGCGACTCAAGTAGACGCCGTCCGAGGCTGATGCGCGCTTCGGCGAGGTCGACTATCCCGTTCTGCTCCATCCACCAACGGGCCAGATCGAGCCATGACAATCCATTGCCGATGGTGCGCTCGTAAATGAGGCAGCTGTCGGCATGCTCGAGCACGACGACTTCGTTGTCGATCGCATCCGAGAACCCGAGCCTCGGCTTTGGTCCGTTGGAAGCGAAGATCAGGTTCTTCGGCCGCCCGTCGACGCCGCGGCGAACGGGGCGTACCGAGAATGTTGCGCGGCCCGAGACCTCTCCTGTCTGAGCAACCTCGTAACCATCGAGCTGCAGGATGCGGGTCAAGTCCGCTGCCAGCGCAGCCTGGTCGTCGGCATCACGAAACCGGGGATCCAGAACGGTCTCGATCAGCTGCGCGAACCTCCTCGAAGGACATGTTATTGCCCCGATGAATTCGAAGACCTCCTTCGCGTTCCACAACGGATCCGAGCCAGTCGCGTGTTGTCTGAGATCGTCGATTTTGGTGGGGCCATCGAAAAAGTCGACGGGCGAACTCAGATCGAATAGCCCCTCGATCACGTCCGGACGAATGCCTTGTCCATGGATCCCTGCACCAAGGCGATCGGCCACCCGGTCGCGAGTGATCGCGGAGATCTCAGGCTGGTCCTTGTCCTGCAGGATGTACACCCTGTCCTGCAGGCCGATATCCCGCCGTTCTCGCGCAAACTCGAGGACCAACTCGAGCGCCTTTGTTCGTGAAAGGCTTGCGAGCGTATTCTGGGCAACAGTCTTCTTGCTGGTCCCTTCTGCAAGTGGGATGTCGCGTCTGGAGAAGAATGCCTCGATATCGACGGCCCTCATGGCATCCCGAAAGCAGCAGCCCGCCAGCTCGAACAGATCATCCAAATCTCCGTCACCTGCCACAGCTATAACTCCCGCGCGAACCAACGGATGCGGCCGACGATGTGGATCTCGTCGGCCGTTCTTTCGTATTCGGGGTAGTGCTTGTTGTCGGAGATGACGCGCACCGCGGGCGGGTCGCTGTTGGGGATGTGCTCGAGCCGCTTGGCGACCAGCCCCATTCCGTCGTCCAGAACGAAGATGCCCGGCGGGTTGGGCGCGCGGCGGGTCATATCGACCAGCACGGCGTCGCCGCTGAGCAGCGTCGGCGCCATGCTGTCGCCTTCGACATGCATGATGCGCAGCTGCGACGGAGTGGCCTTGAGGCTGTTTCGGATCCAGGAGCGGCGGAAGTGGTAGACGCGACCGGGCGTGTCGCCGTCCTCGGTCACGACCGCTCCGCCGCCCATTGCCGGGCGCGGGGTGGCATGGGCGATGGCCACGAAGGCGTCGTCAGGATTGTCCAGGAAGGGGGGCTTCCCCTCCACCTCGCCGATGCCATGGATCAGCCAGTCGCGATCCACTTTCAGCACGCGGGCGACCTCGGCCAGCCGGTCTATGCCAGGGCGGGCTGAACGGCCACGGAGGATGTCGTAGACGAACGAACGGTTCACGCCGGCCATCTCGGCGACGTGGGCGGGACTGATGCCTAGCTGGTTGGCCCGGGCTCTGAGGCGGTCGGAAAGCGTGTGGTGCTCGGTCATGTCATCCCCACCCATCTGTGGATGAAATAGGATAAAATCGGATTGATCGAAGCCCGTCAAGCGAATAAGAACAGAAGGTAAACATCTTACACGGGAATCGGTGCGGAGGGCAGTGAATGCACATCGACAAATCGTACTTCACGCTCCCCGAGATCCTCGAGCGGTGGCAGATCACCGAGGCCGACCTGATCTACCTCGCGGAGAACGACAAGCTGCGTCTGTCGGTGCGCGTCTTCGGCGCGCCCATTGAGTTCGGCGACATCGACGAGGACACGCGAGGCGAGCCCTTCAAGATACCGTGGGAGCAGAGCTACTACAGCGGTCTGCTCGACCTCCATGCCCGCGACGTGTTCCAGCTCTTCCGGTGCGGCGAGGTGCATCTCGAGAGCTTTCGAGCGCCGAGGGCCGACTACGCGGAGACCTGGGGCGATGCGAAGCCCGTCCTCGTCATGATCGGCGACCTGCTGCTAAGGCGCGATGAGCGCGACCGTTTCGAGATCGAGACCGGGTTCACGCCGGGCGGACAGCCGATGGAGGAGGCCACCTTCATCCACTCGGCCGACTACCTTGAGGTTCGCTGCAACGGCTGCCGGTTCAAGCTCGGCCCGATCCAGGCGGAAGTCGTGCGCGCGCTGCACGAAGCGGCACAGGCCGGGGCGCCCTGGCAGAACGGCAAGGCGATCCTGTCGCGCGCTGGCTCGAAGAGCCTGCGCATGGCCGACGTCTTCAAGTCGCAGAAGGACTGGCGGCATCTGATCCGCTCAGACCGGCGCGGCGGCTACCGTCTGAATCTCGACTGACGGATCCCCCTCCGCCCGGTCCCCTGTGGGATCGGGAGGGGGACGAGTGAGGGATGGTGGGGGATGACGGCGCCCCGCCGGCCGCTAAACGCCAGTCCTGCAAGGACCGCCTGATCCCCCTCCGTATCCCCCGCCAGTCCCCACGACATCCCACACCGTAATTGCGCACTGTCTCCTCAACGACGACACGAGAGGAGACACCGATGCTGCAGAGGCATTGCCTGAACCAGAAGGAGCTGGCCCGGCGCTGGGGGATCTCCCACCGGACGCTGGAGCGCTGGCGCTACAACGGCCAGGGGCCGGCCTTCCTCAAGCTCGGCGGTCGCGTGCTCTACCGGCTCGCCGACATCGAAGCCTTCGAGCAGAGCCAGCTTCAGCGCGCCCTGAAGATCAGCGAGGCGGTCGCGCGCGCCGGTCATTCGCCCCGTCGGTTGACCGCGGACCGCGCGCGGGCCGCACGGGTATGCTGATGGTCGCCGCGACCCCGATCGGCGCCCGCGTGGCGACGCCGAAGCTCACCGATATCGAACTCTACGCCTGGATCGCTCAGGCCGATGCTGGCGCCCGGATCGAGTATCACCGCGGCTTTCTGGGGATCGATGTCACGCCGGTGATTTCGACCCTGCCGGAGCCCGAGCGCTGCCAGCTCGCCGACCTCGGTCAGGCCGCGCTGGGCGCATTCGAGAAAGGCCTCGTCCACCTCGTGCAGGAGCGCGTGGGCCCCGACTGCTTCGCCTACATCGCCGTCGCGCGACCCAGACCCAGACCCAGAGCCGCCAACGCCTCGCTCTCGGCGCTGCTCCTCGAAGAGCGCGCCGCGTGATGGCTTTGCCGTTCCCTTCCAACGGAGACCCCGCCATGCCGCACCCCGACAATGCCCCCCGCCTCATTGATCTCGAAGGTCTCGCCCTCGGCGACATCGCGGCGCTGCCGCCCGAGATGCTGCTGGATCTGCAGACCACGGCGCTCGCCGAAACCGCCCGCGTGAAGCGGCTGCGGGACCGGCTCGAGGCCGGGATTGCGCAACGCTACGAGGCCGCCGTCGCGGCCGAGCGGGCTGCGCAGGGCAAGACCTGCGGCACCGTGCGCGTCGAGGACGAGGGTGTCGTGATCGTCGCCGACCTGCCGAAGAAGGTCACGTGGGATCAGGATCGGCTCGCTGCCATGGCCGAGCGCATCTGCGCCGCCGGCGACGATCCGACCGAGTATCTCGAGATCGCCTACCGCGTGCCCGAGCGGCGCTTCGGCGCCTGGCCCGCGGCGATGCGCGAGGGCTTCGCGGACGCGCGCAGCGAGACCACCGGCAAACCTGTCTTCCGGCTCGAGGCTCGAGACCGGTGACGCGCGGCGGCGGGACGCCCGGTCGGCAACGCCGGGCAGGTTCCCCTTCGGCACCCGGTCACCCCCGCCGCCGCGCACCCTGAACGCAACTTCCGGAGAACCCCATGGCCTTCCGCATCATCACCGCCGACGAACGGCTCTCGGCCGTCGAGAACAAGACGTCCCTCGCCATCTTCGGCCCGCCCGGCGTCGGCAAGACGACGCTCCTGAAGACGCTGCCCGCCGAGGAGACGGTCTGCCTCGACCTCGAGGCCGGCATGAAGTCGGTGCAGGACTGGCGCGGGGACTCGATCCCGGTGCGCAGCTTCACCGATTTCCGCGACCTCGCCGTACTGATCGGCGGGCACGATCCGGCCCAGCATCCGAAGTCCTGGTACGGCGCCGAGTATCACGCCTGGCTGCAGCAGCAGTATCTCGGCACCGGCATCGAGGATTTCCTCGCAAGGAAGCGGATCGTCTTCGTCGACTCGATCACCGACCTGACGCGGCAGGCCATGGCCTATGCCCGCCAGCAGCCCGAGGCCTTCTCCGAGCGGACCGGCAAGCCCGATGTCCGCGGCGCCTACGGGCTCCTGGGGCGCGAGGTGATCCAGGCGCTGAAGCATCTGCAACATGCCCGCGGGAAGACGGTGATCTTCGTCGGCGTGCTCGAGAAGGTCACCGACGAGTTCGGCGCGACGACCTGGCAGCCGCAGATGGAGGGAACAAAAGCCGGGCGCGAGCTGCCGGGCATCGTCGACCAGGTGGTCTCCATGCAGCTCTTCGGCCGCGACGCCAAGGGCGACTGGACCCTCGATGAGACCTCCGCCGAGCGCCGGCTCGTTTGCCGCTCAGGCAACCCCTGGGGCCTTCCCGCCAAGGACCGCTCCGGTCGTCTCGACACGACGGAGGCGCCCGATCTCGGCGCGCTGATCGCGAAGATCGACGGCCGCGCCCCCGCCCACACCGCCACCCCTTCCTGATCCAGACGCAAAGGACAGATCCATGAGCTACGATCTCAACGACGCCCAGCCGCAGATGGCCCCCATCGGCGAGCTGATCCCCGACGGCGCCTTCGCCAAGGTCCGCCTGACTGTGCGCCCCGGCGGTGTGGACGGCGCCACCCCGATGGACACGAAGCTCCTGAAGGCCTCGCAGTCGAGCGACGCGAAGATGCTGGACTGCGAGTTCACCATCCTCGAGGGGCCACATGCCCGACGGAAGTTCTGGCAGAGCTTCACCGTGGCGGGCGGCAAGGTCGACGAGAAGGGCCAGTCGATCGGCTGGAAGATCTCGAAATCCACCTTTCGGGCGATGGTCGACAGCGCTCTCGGGCTCGATCCCAGGGACGAGAGCCCCGACGCCAAGGCCAAGCGTGTGCTGCCCGGGCTCAAGCATCTCGACGGCATCGTCTTCGCCGCGCGCATCATGGTGGAGCCCGCCTCCAACCCCCAGTACCGGGACCAGAACCGGATCGCGAACGTCGTTCTGCCCGACGAGCCGCAGCATGCACCGATCATGCGCGGCGAAGCCGTTCCCCCCGAGCCCGTCAACGCCCCGCCGCGCAAGGCCGCGAGCGCGCCGGCGCCGGGCTGGCAGGCGCCCACGCCGGCATGGGGCGCGCAGCCGCAAGCCCCGGCGGCGGCTCCGGCCTGGGGCGCGCAGGCTCCGGCTCCGCAGCAGCCCCCGCAGCAACCGCCCGCCCAGCAGCCGCCCGCGTCCCCGCCGTCCGCGCCGGGCGGAGCGCCGGCGACCGGCATGCCCGCCTGGCTCAATGGCTGAGGCGCGGTCGGCAGCGCGGCGGCGGAGGTCAAACCGGCCTTCGCCGCTGCCCGAGGCCCGGCGCGATCCTGCCGGGCCGATGACCCCGGATGAATGGCAGGCGCATGTGACGCGCGAGGCGGCGTTGGAGATCGGACGATGGCTCGAGTCCCGAGGAAGACTGCACGCCCCCATCGCAAGCCTCGGCCTCGGCGATCTCGAAGCCATGGCCAGCAACGCGATCTCGCGCTGGATCGTGCTCCAGTCCGAAAAGCTCCAGAGGGCGGGCTGGCCGCCCGAGGACCCGATCGCGACCTTCTTGCTCGGGTAGCGCTCTGCGCCGTCTGCGCCCGCGAGGCGCGCGGCTTCGGCTACTGCCACGGCCTTCGCTGGGATCGCCAACCCTACCACCGCTTCTGCTCGCGCCGCTGTCAGGACGTGGGCAGCGCCATCGCCCAAAGGAACAACGGCATGATCGACAAGACAGCGCGTGAGCGACAAGCGATCCGCGATGCGCGGACGCTCTTCGCCGAAGCACTCACCGACCTCGGGCTCATGGAGCCCTTCTTCCACCGCAGCGCCGAGGACATCGACCGCCTGATCGAGGCGGCGGTCACCGGCTACATCGACAGCATGCAGGACCAGGCCGCGCGCAAGGAGCGCATCGGCACGGCCCTCGACGACCCCATTCCGTTCTGAGGGGGCGCGCGATGATCGACCTGAACGAAGACACCACGTCCTGCAGCTGGACCCACCTGCTCGAGGCGGCCACCGAGAACGCCGTCACCGACTTCGAGATCGAGTTCTGCGACAGCCTCCGCGAGAAGCTCGAGCGGTTCGGCGACGGCGCCCGGCTGACGGACGCGCAGTTCCACAAGCTGGCCTGCATCGCGCAGGCCGGCGGTTTCTGGGAGCGCGAGCGATGATCGACCTCAACCATGGCTCGGGTTTCCTCTACGGCGCCGGCGCGCCGCGCCCGCCCATCGCGCAGGCCGTGTCCGCCGCCATCGACACGGCGCTGTCCGCGCGCCATCGCGCAGAGCGCCCGCGCACCTATGTCAGTTCCTCGGGTCTCGGTCGCGACTGCCTGCGCCAGATCCAGTGCGACTTCCTCGCGGTGCCCAAGGACGAGGGCCAGGAGTTCGCGCCGCGCACGCTGCGCATCTTCGAGGCGGGCCACCGGGCCGAGGACATCGTCGCCGGTTGGTTCCGGATCGCGGGGTTCGACCTGCACACCGAACGCCCCGACGGCCGCCAGTTCGGGTTCGAAGCCCTCGGCGGGCGCTTCAAGGGCCACATCGACGGCTGCTTCGTCTCTGGCCCCGTCGCGATGGACTATCCCGCGCTCTGGGAAAACAAGGCGCTCGGCGCGGCCAGCTGGAAGGACGTGGTCAAGCGCGGCGTCAGCCTCGCGCGCCCCGTGTATGCGGCGCAGATCGCCCTTTATCAGGCTTACATGGAGCTGCCAGCGCCGGCGCTCTTCACCGCGCTGAACCGCGACACGATGGAGCTGCACGCCGAGCTCGTGCCGTTCGACGCGCATCTCGCGCAGGAGATGTCTGATCGCGCCGTCGCCGTGGTGCAGGCATCCGAGGCGGGGGAATGGCTGCCGCGCGACGCGGCCGAGCCCACGGCGGTCCTCTGCCGCGGCGGCATGGCGGCCGGCAAGTGGCACGCCCCCTGCGCCTGGGCGAAACGATGCTGGGGAGAGCAGTCATGATCCCCGACGCCTATGAGCTCAAGCGGATCGTGCGCGCGCATCGCGAGCGGTTCTGGTGCTCCGACCTGCTCGGAGCGGCGGAGTTCGCGCCGATCTATTTCTTCGACGATCAGGCCGCCTTCGATGGCGATATCGTCGACCGCGCGATGGCCAAGGTGCTGACCGGTCCGCTTCGGCTGCCGCATCCGTCCGTGATCTTCGAGGTGCGCGAGCAGCGCGCGTCTCCCTCGGGCCTGATCGTCTGCGCCCGCGCCGACGGTGATATCGTCAAGGCCACGTTCCTCATGCGCAAGCGGGCGCCGCGCGGCTGGACGGATTGCCTCGTGCGGATCTGGATGCATCCGGACGGAAAGGCGGAGATCGAGGGCAACCCCGCCGAGCGGAGCGACGAGACGGTCCGCGGTCACGGCGAAGTCGCCGCCGGCATCGTCTGGCGCGCGCTGACCATCCTCGGCGCCTCACCTGAAATTCGCGACCGCAAGGTGTCGCTCGCGAAACGGTCCCGCCTGTCCCGCGAGGGCGTGCGCGGATGGGTCTGGCGGCAGGTCGCCATCGATCCGGCCCGCCTGCGCACGGCGACTCCGCCGCAGGGCGGCAGTCACGCCAGCCCGCGCTGGCACATCCGCCGCGGTCACTGGCGGCAGCTCGCCGACGGGCGCCGGGTCTTCGTCCGCCAGTGCGAGGTGGGCGATCCGAACCGCGGCGGGATCGTCAAGGATTACGCAGTGGAGGCACCCCATTCATGACCGAGATCACCCCATCCGCCACGCAGGCCGCCGCGATCCGCGAGATCAGGGAGTGGTTCGAGACCCGCACGGAGCAGCAGCAGGTGTTTCGGCTCTTCGGTTTTGCCGGGTCCGGCAAGACCACCGTGCTGAAGTTCGCGCTCGACGAGCTCGGTCTCTCGCCCCACCGCAACGCGAAGGACGGCCGGTGCGTCCCCGGCGTCGTCACCGCCACCTTCACCGGCAAGGCCGCGCTGGTGCTGACCCGCAAGGGCACGCCGGCGCGCACCATCCACAGCCTGATCTACTCGGTGATCGAGTCGACCGAGGAGGAGATCGAGGAGGCCGCCCGCAAGATCGCGGTGGCCGAGCGCGACGCGCTTCGCCTCACCGGGTTCGCGCGCACCACGGCCGATGCCGCGATCGAGGCGATGCGCCAGGGGCTCTCGGCGATGAAGCACCCGCGCTTCGCGCTGAACCCGCAGAGCGACGCCGCCGACGCCCGGCTGATCGTGCTCGACGAGGTGTCGATGGTCGGCGAGGAGATGGCGCGCGACCTGATGAGCTTCGGCAAACCGATCCTCGTCCTCGGCGATCCGGGCCAGCTGCCGCCAATCCGGGGCGAAGGCGCCTTCACCCGCGACGAGCCGGACGTGATGCTGACCGAGATCCACCGCCAGGCGGCCGAGAGCGCGATCATCCGCCTCGCCACCATGGCGCGCGAGGGCCGGCCCATCGGCTTCGGCGTCTACGACGACCATGTCGCCAAGCTCCGCAAGGGCGACATTACGCCGGAACAGGCGCTCCGCGGCGGCCAGCTGATCTGCGGTCTGAACGCCACGCGGCTGCAGATCAACAACGCCATGCGCGCGGCCGCGGGGCTCGGCGGGACCTGGCTGCCCACGGGACCGGCCGAGAAGATCATCTGTCTGAAGAACCAGAACGATCTGGGGCTGATCAACGGGATGTTCGTGACGCTTGAGGACATCGTCGACGAGGGCAGCCTCTACTTCTCCGCCGTCGTCCATGACGAGGACGGGCGCCACATCGGCGAGCCCTATGAGGACGGGCGTCCGGGCCGGCTGCGCATCTACAAGGGGCATTTCGAGGACCACGTCGCCTACGACGACAAGCGCCATGACCGCGACTACAAGGAGAAGCGCCTGCTGACCGAGGCCACCTTCGGCTGGGCGATCACCGCGCACAAGGCCCAGGGGTCGCAGTGGGAGAACGTGATCGTCTGGGACGACGGACTGGGCCGCACCGAGATCGACCGGCGCCGCTGGCTCTACACCGCGATCACCCGGGCCGAGCGCGGGCTCGTCCTTCTGGCCTGAGGGGTGCGATGATCGATCTCAACGACATCGCGGTCCCGAAGACCCGGCACGATCTGGCGGCGGTGAAGGAGCGGCTGGCCTGCACGGCCGTCGACTGGCTGCCGGGGCTCTTCCCCGAGGCCCGGCTCGCGCGGGACCGTCGTTCCTTGCGCTGCGCAGACCTCTCCGGGCGCCCGCCGCGCAAGGAGGGGTCCTGCACCATCCATCTCGACGGGCCCTATGCCGGCTGGGGCTTCGATTACGCAACAGGCGAGCGGGCCGGCCCCATCGACCTGATCGCTCAGGCGACAGGGCTCTGCGACGGCGCGCTCTTCGACGAGGCGGCGCGGCTCGCGGGGATGGATCATCCCGCGCCGCGGCCCACTCTGGCGTCCCCCGTCCGCGCGCGCCCGGACCACTCTGCCGAGATTGCGCGCCTCGTTGACGGGGCCGTGCCGCTCGCCGGCACGTTGGGCGAGACCTATCTGCGCGCTCGCGGGCTGTCGGATCCCGGATCGCCCGACCTGCTGTTCCACCCCGATCTCCCGGACTTCGACAGCTGCCGCGGCTGGCCGGGCCTGATCGCGATATTGCGGCTGCGGGACGGCGAGCGTGCGCCCGGCATCCACCGCATCTTCCTGCTCGACGATGGCAGCGCCAAGGCGCCCCCGGGCAAGAAGATGCTCGGCAGCGTGAAGGATGCCGTGGTCCGGCTCTTCCCGATGTCCGAGGACGGCCACATCGGCATCGCCGAGGGTATCGAGACGGCGCTCGCCGCCCACGCGCTCTTCAGCACACCGGTCTGGGCGGCGCTGTCGGCCGACGGTCTGGCGCGGTTCCAGTGGCCCAAGGGCACCCGGCGCGTCACCATCTACGCCGATGCCGGAGATGCCGGCCGCCAGGCGGCCGCGACGCTCTCGGACCGTCTGAACCGGGCCGACATCCCGAACGAGATCGTCGCGCCGCTCCATGGCGACGACTTCAACGACGATCTGCAACGTGGCGCCCGCGCCGAGGATTACGCGCGCGAGACAGATACCGCAGCCGAGCCGCAGGCCGCTGACCCGGTCGACGCCGAAACGGCTACCCCCATCGTCGCCTCCGCCGACGATCCCGCTACGCTGATCGCCGCGGCAGAGGCACTGACGAACCCGCCCGAGTTCGAAGCCCTGTCCACGCTGCTCGGGCGCATCGCGCTGGCGAAGCTCGATCCTCTGCCCGAACGGCAGGTCATCGCGCGGATCAAGTCTGCGACCGGCATTGGTATCTCGGTCCTGACCCAGCAGCTGGCCGAGCTCCGCCGCCGCGTGAACGCCACCGGCGATCCGCACGCGCCGATCCCGAAGCCCGCCTGGTTCGGACGCCTCCGGCTCGATCTGGCCGGCGCGCCCGAGCGCAACGAGGCCAACGTCATCGTCGCGCTGACCTCCGATCCGGCCTTCGCGGGGGCGCTCGCCTTCGACGAGTTCGGGCAGGAGATCGTGGTGCGCCAGCCGCTGCCTTGGGACAGCGTCGCGTCCCTCCCGCGCCCCTGGGAGGACGCCGACGACATCCGCACCGCCGAATGGCTGCAACTCCGCGGCATCAACGTGGCGCCGGTGGTCGTGAGCCGTGCCGTCGGCGCCGTCGCCCGCGAGCTGCGCATCCATCCCGTCCGCGACTGGCTCGACACCCTGACATGGGACGGCACGCCCCGGATCGAGACCTGGACCAGCGCCTATCTCGGCGCGGAACCCACGGCGTTCAACGACACCATCGGCGCGCTCTGGCTGATCTCGGCCGTCGCCCGCACCTACCGCCCCGGCGTGAAGGCCGATCACATGCTGATCCTCGAGGGGCCACAGGGCGCCCGCAAATCCACCGCGATCAAGGTGCTGGCCGGCGAGGAATGGTTCACCGACGAGCTGCCCGAGCTCGGGTCCAAGGACGCGGCGCTGCACATGCAGGGCGTCTGGATCGTCGAGATCGCCGAACTCGACGCCATCGGCCGCGCCGAAGTCTCGCGCATCAAGGCCTTCCTGACCCGCACCACCGACCGCTTCCGCCCGCCCTATGGCCGCTACACCGTCGAGGTGCCGCGCCAGTGCGTTTTCGCCGGCACCGTGAACCCCGACACCTATCTGCGCGACGAGACCGGCAACCGCCGCTTCTGGCCGCTCCGCTGCGGCACCATCGACATCGCGGCGCTCGCGCGCGACCGGGACCAGCTCTGGGCCGAAGCCGTCCACCGTTTCCGTGCCGGCGCGATCTGGTGGATCGACGACCCGGCGCTGCTGGCCGAAGCCCGCGAGGAACAGGACCGCCGCTACCAGTCCGACGCCTGGGACGACCTGATCGAGCACTGGCTGACGCACGAAATCCGGACCGTCTCAGATGGCTTCCCCGACTACGGCAACTCCCGCACCGAGACCGTGCCGCGCCCGGAGCCGCTGAGGGATGTGTCGGTCGGCGAAATCCTCGAGGAGGCCATCGGGCTCGAACCCGCGCGTTGGACCCGAGGCGACCAGATGCGCGTCTCGGCCTACCTCAAGGCCAACGGCTGGGAGCGGTACCGGCGGCGCGACGAGGGCGGGCGCGAGGCGCCGCGGGAATGGCGATATCGGCGAGGTACGGGATAGGCCTCAGAAAGGTGGCAACCGGCCCTTACCGACCGCGTGGGCGCAGCCTCGTTACCGTTCGAACATCCTGTGCTAGCGCAGTGCTCGCTTGGAGCCACTGCCGCATTTCTTGGAAAACCGGGTGGCTGCCATCTGGGTCTGCCAGGGTCAAGAGTATTGCAAATGGCACTCCTTCCGCGGGGAACTGCGCCTCAGCACGAACGAGGCTAGTAACCTCCAGACGCCATTGCGACGAGCTTCCTTTCTCAACGAATGTGCTCTCATACTGCTTAGCGGGCCACCATTTGAGGCCGTGGTCTATGAGCGCCTTCTCGGGTATCGCGAGATTGGTTGACTTGGGTAGGTAGCGGGCCGCGATCTGGTTCGTGAAGCGGACACTGCCATCGGAAGCGGGCTCCGGCTGACGCTGCTTCAGCGATGCCTCAAGATTGACGCGGACGAACTCGGCACCGAAGGCTGGATCAAGCGGTGGTGCGTAAACGAGCGTGATTTTGGCAAGGCCTGAGCAGCGTCCGTCTGTAACAAGGCTTTGTGGCCAGCTGAACGGGAACCGGAGTATGACCGGCTTCTTCTCGCCAATGCTAAGGCGGCTTTGGAAAAGCAGCGTGATCTGGTGGTCGTCCGTTTCCAGCATCGTGGCGACGGCTCGCGGCCTGCCGAAACCCGCGAATTGCCGGCCAATGTCCTTGAGACCACGCTTCGTCAGTGGCTCGGGCATCGCCGTGTGATGCAGCAACATTGCCCGAAGCGCTTCGACAGACAAGCCGCCCTCTGTAGCGGTGTCGAGGCCTGCCAACGTACGCGCAACCAGCGGCGCGGCGAAACTCGTGCCGACGACGCTCTGCCTGCCGCCCGAAGGAGACAATGACGCAAGCCCGGTGGGCTTTCCGGGCCCACTCCCTCCTGTTCCGCCATAGCACGCGACATCGGGCTTGACACCAACTTGGAGACCGGGCCCGCGCGTCGTGTAAACGGTCGGCGCGTCGGCAATCTGATTGGTGTTTGGAGGATTGAGCGCGCCGACCGAGATCGACCTGACGCTCTCGGCGGGCTTGAAGATCGTGTCGGGTGAGGTTCGTGACGCGAAATAGTTGATGACGTCGACTGGACGCTTCTGCCAGGCGGAACGCGCCTGAGCGGGTGGCAGGTTCCCGGCGGAATTCACGAAGACCACGCCGTAGGTATCTGCGATCTGGTCGAGGCGAGAAGCGTAGATACTGTACCGGTGCCGCTCGACCGGCGCGACCGCGTTTATGGAGAGATTAAACACTCTGACGCCATGTTCGTTCTTCGCCTCTGCGACGGCCTGCTCGATCTCCTCTAGGAAGTCGGAGAAACCTCGACGATAACGAGCCATGAACGGCCCGTTAGGGTACAGGGGTATGTCGTAGAGACGGCAGCCATTCGCCTCGGGCGCGACGTCAACGCTATTGAGCGTTTGCCCAATGGTCAGCAGTCCGGCGACGTTCGTGCCGTGGACCGCGTCATATTCTCCTGACGATAGATAATCGAACCGTCCCGCAACCCAGCCCTCAAGAACCGGCGCCACACCAGAGTCGATGACACCCACGATCGGGTAAGTCGATCGGCCCTCCGGAACGGGGATGGCAACCGGTTCGGCTGCGGCAGTGGCATCAGAACTTGAACGGTCGTCTGTCAGCTCGAGCAGAACTGGTGGCAAGATCGCACGCACCAAAGGATGCTTCTGGAGCGCATTCAGGGTCGCCTCGTGTCGTTCCGGATTTCGGTCCATCGAAGAGAGGCTGATTTCCTGGCCTGAGTCGCTTCCAGCCACACCTCCTCGATTGTCGATCAGAGCGCCGACAGGCTGTGTGGTCAGCTGAACTTCGAGGACGGGGGTTCGTCCAACCTCAAAGGCGAGATAACTGCGCGCACCCAGGCCGAGAGACAATAACAGCCGCTCAAGTGAGCGCCGTAATGCGATCCGTCCGAGCGGGTCATCGGCGATCACCCGTTCGGCAGGCGTCTCGAAAAGTTCGACCTGATAGCCGGAGACCGCCCGAGGATCCTCGAGCGCCGCAAGAGCTGCTGCGGTAGAAAATGCACGTTTCTGCTCGGGAGGTGCGATTTCGATGGTCTCGATGGCGCCGACTTCTGCTCGCGCGATGGTCGGCGCCTTGTAAGGCTTATTGTCAACCCTCCGATACTTTGTCTCGACGGAGGCTTCAGCCTGCTCGATGCGCTGTCGCAGAGCTTTCAGGTAGATCAACGGAGCTCGAAAATAGAGCGTTCCGACCGCGTCTGCCCCTACACACGGGAATTGGTCGGGCTTGAACAGCCACCATACAGGTCGATAGGATTTCGCCAGTGCCTCGTTGCGCATCTGGATTTTCAGATACGCCGCAGGACCATAACGGCTCGTCCGAAGCTCGTCGATGATCCGGTCGATTGCGGCCAGCAGCGAGTCCTTGTGGGCGACGAATGCCTTGTCGGCGTCTTCGAAAAAATCCTTGTTCCGCGGCGGCTGTCCCGGATCGGGCGCTTGATGAAAATCGCGATCATTCAGGATGATCTGAACCGGATTATTGGGCATGCGACGCCTCCAGCAGTGGCAGATGGCGCTTCGCCTTCTTGAGGTCGCTCACCCGCGACTGGCCGTACCCCGTCGCCTCACCTATTTCGGTTTGCTTGAGCGAAAGCGTACCATCATTCGCGATCAGGCTGATAAAAGCTTCTTGATCGACGGCGAGGATGCGGGCCGCCACATGATCGTGCTGCGGTGCACGGGCTAGTACAGAACTCAAGGCATGGAACAATCCTGGCCCGTCATGAGATTCGCCGCTGAGCGCCAGCGTCCGTTTCACGGCCGTGCACACTCTTTCGATGTCGGCCCCCGTGCACCCCGCGAGACAATATGAGAATACCCTGAGGGTAGAGGCAGGCGGTTCGAGCGGTTGGAGGAACCGCGCAATCAGGCTTTCGCGGGCGGGCTCGTCCGGCTCGCCGAGTTGAAGATGCGTTTCGAAGCGACGCCAAACGGCTGGGTCCAGGAGCCTGTCATGGTTCGTAATAGCGATCGTGATTCCGAAGTTGTGCCGCTGATCGAGATTCTGCAGCAAGGTGTTGACCACGCGCTTGATCTCGCCGATCTCTTGCGGATCGTCCCGGAGTTTCGCGAGCGCGTCGAACTCGTCCAACAGCAGAACGCAGGCGTATCGGTTGGCGAAGTCGAACAGATTCGCAATATTGCGCGCGGTAGTGCCCAGAAACGATGATATCAGGCCGTCGATGCGTGCCACGACCAAGGGCAATCCCAACCGGACGGCGATATAGTGGGCGGTAATGGTCTTACCCGAACCAGGCGGCCCATAAATCAACAGAGAGCGCGTGGGCGACACACCTACCTCCTGCAGCGCGGCCTCGCTGGCCCATTCCCGCAGCAGACCCTCGACCGTTTCTGACACTACTGCCCCATAAACGGGCGCCCGGCCGTTCCGACCCGGAAAATCAACTGTGCACAACCGGGCCCCGGTCTCTCTATCGATCGGCGGGTTAACTCCCTGCTCGAGGACTTCCCCGGAGATATGGCCGCGCGACATCTCCACGCGGCTCGGAGCTAGTTCCTGTGTGTCGCGCGCGGCGGCGCGCAAGCGCTCTAACGTGGCGGCTTCCTTCGTCGCTCCGGCCTTCTCGAGGCGCTCACGAAGACGCAGCACCTGCTTGTCCACAGCCTCCGGATCCCCGGCCAGTCCGGCCCGAACGATGCTCTGGATGACCGCGAAGTGCTCCATGTCGAAAATCCACCATCAGGTTTGTGAGTTGCCGATTCATATCGCCGATAGCTCGATCCTACAAGGCATAATCCAAAAAATATCGGCATTTCCGGAAATAATATCGACACCACAGCCATTCTGATCGGCCTCTGGACAAGATGGTGAGCGCCTCGCGTTCGGTGACGCTGCCAAGCGGGCGACGACCGCTTTGGCGGGCCCACTGCCAGTTCTCGTACGGCGCTGCCATCAGACCGCTTTCTCCGCCCACCCTGTCGTCCTCACTCAGCGTTTCAGTCGCTGCTCGGCTCTCGTCACGGCGCTCTGTCCCAACCTCCCCGGTGGTCCCAACCCTGTCCCAACCTCTCGAGGGGGTTGGGGACACGAAAAGCCGTTCAAAAACAACGGTGTCCCCAACCTCACCCCGTGGTCCCAACCTTTTGCTACACATTCATGTGGGAGAACGGAAAAGGTCGGGAACATGTTTTTCTATACGAAAAGAGAAGGACCCCCGTTGGGGACACCGAGGTTGGGACCTCATCCGGTTAAATCATTGGTCGAGAACGATAAAGGGATGTCCCAACCCCCTCAAAGGTTGGGACCACGCGTTCTGAGGTTGGGACCGGGGCGGATCGAACGTCGATCACCGCCCGCCGCCGCGCCCATGGTCGTTTTCGCTTTGGCCGAGGACCGCTGGATGCTACATCTTGAGGTGACCGAAGCCGAAGGCCCACAGCTTGTGAGCCTTCACGATGAACACACCGATCCCCGCGCAGGACGTCCGCCCCGAGCCGGGCGCGATCAACCGGTCCTGCATCCTCGCCCTCGATCTCGGCACCTCGACCGGCTGGGCGCTCCGCAGCCATGACGGACTGATCACCAGCGGCACGGTCAGCTTCCGCCCCGGACGCTTCGACGGCGGCGGCATGCGCTACCTCCGTTTCACCAACTGGCTAACCGAACTCGACCGGCTGTCGGGGCCCATCGCCGCCATCTGGTTCGAGGAGGTCCGTCGGCACGCTGGCACCGACGCGGCCCATGTCTATGGTGGGCTGATGGCAACCCTGACCTCGTGGGCCGAACTGCGCGGCATTCCCTACGAGGGCGTTCCGGTCGGCACGATCAAGCGCCACGCCACCGGCAGGGGCAACGCGCCGAAGGAGGCGATGGTCGCCGCGGCCCGAGCACGAGGGTTCTCACCCGCGGACGACAACGAGGCTGATGCGATCGCCATCCTGGATTGGGCGATCGAGACGAACGGAGGCGTGGAATGAGGTGGTATCCGAAAGGCTACGGTGGCACGTGTCGGGATCCCGACCAGGTGAAGCGCGATGGCTGGCATGACGAGGGTGTGCTCGCCGTCTCCGTCGACGACGACCGGCTAACGTGGCCGAAGCGCGAGCTGGTCCGTCAACTCGGAGAGAAGCTGTATGGGCCTCGGGCGGACGACCGGGAGGCCGCCAATGGCTGACTGGACGCCCACCATGGTCGAGGATCGGCTCGAGAGCGCCGCCGACGTGTTCCGTTCGCTGCCCGAAGTGAAGCCGCAGGGCTACTTCAACGCCTGGCCCGAGTACTTCCACAGCTTCGCCGACAAGGTCGGCCAGGAGCCCAGAACCCGCAGGCCCAAACCCGGCCCGCGCGACATCACGCAGGCCGAGGATGCTCTGCTCTGGCTGCGCTGGCTCGATCCCGCCGATGCGCGCCTGCTCTGGCTCCGGGCGAACCGGAAACCGTGGAAACCGATCTGTTGGGAGCTGGGCATCAGCCGTGCCACCGCGAACCGTCGTTGGCAGTACGGGATAGCCGTGATCGTCTGGCGGTTGAACGGGAGGCGCGTGCCGCAGAAGCGGTCGATGGAGTTCGTGGTGGCGCACGCGTCGCACCGAGCCTGTCAAGGCACGTCGGGCGCGTGAGACACTTTTCGGCGAGACACCGGACGGCGAGACGGATCGCCCCTCTGACGGTATCCATGGCGATATACTCGGGGTCGTGTGCTCGGGCGAACCATCGCCAATCCCGAGGTGGACACCGCGGCTGGATTTCGGAGTCCAGCTGGGGTCCAGGCCGCCAAGCCATTGTTTTCCGGTTCCTTTCCGGCCCGAAACGTATGCTGGCGGGCTTGGCGCGCAAGTTCGCTAGCGTCAGGGCCATTTTTTTGGGAGTCCACCCGGTCGGAATCCATCCCCGAAACTCGTAATAACCACGCAGTAACAGCCGCTTGGCGGGTGGACTCCAAGGTGGATACCCGGCGCCTGGGAGTCCACCCAGGGATCCACTGGATTCCGCCTTGGCGGAGTCCAGCTTGCGCCGCGCCCCGCCGCAACCAATCGAACAGGATCACCACCATGACCCTCGCCTTCGCCCCTGAGCGGATCGAGCAATGGCCGCTGGCCAGGCTCCAGCCCTACGCGAAGAACGCCAAGCAGCACGGGGCGGACCAGGTCGCGAAGCTGGCCGCCAGCATGGCCGAGTTCGGCTGGACCGTGCCCTGCCTCGTGGGAGAAGACGGCGAGCTAATCGCGGGGCACGGACGCGTGCTCGCCGCCACGCAACTGGGCCTCACTGAGGCGCCGGTCATCGTGCTGGGCCACCTGACCGAGGCGCAGCGGCGGGCCTATCGTCTGGCTGACAACAAGCTGACCGAACTCGGCACCTGGGACGAGGCGCTGCTGTCGGCCGAACTGAACGAGTTGCTGGCCGAGGATTTCGACCTGTCGCTGGTCGGCTTCTCCGATGGTGAGTTGGACAAGCTGCTGGCCTATGTGCCCGAGGAGGATGGCGGCGAAGGCGGCGCTGGTGGCACTGTGCCGCCTGTCGTCATTCCGGAGCCGCCGCGCAATCCTGCGTCGCGCACCGGCGATCTCTGGATCCTCGGCGACCATCGTTTACTCTGCGGGGACTCGACCAGCCACGAAGACGTGCGCCGCCTGATGAATGGCGAGCGCGCCGTGCTGTTCGCGACCGACCCGCCATACCTCGTCGATTACGACGGCTCGAACCATCCGACGCGCAACAAGGATTGGAGCCAGAGCTACGGCACCACTTGGGACGACAGCAGCCAGGGCGCCGAGCTCTACGACGGCTTCATCGCCGCGGCGGTGGCCGAGGCGATCACCGAGGATGCGGCCTGGTACTGCTGGCACGCCTCGCGCCGCCAGGCGATGCTGGAGGCCTGCTGGGAGAAGGCCGGCGCCTTCGTTCACCAGCAGATCATCTGGGTGAAGGACCGCGGGGTGCTCACGCGGTCGCACTACCTCTGGAAGCACGAGCCCTGCTTCATGGGCTGGCGCCGCCCGAACCGCCCGCCGAAGGTGGCCGAGCAGACGCTGCCCTCGACCTGGGAGATGCCCAGCTTCACCAGGGACGAGCGCCCCGACCACCCGACGCCGAAACCGCTGGACGCTTTCGGCATTCCGATGCGCCAGCATGTGGCGCGGGGCGGGCTCTGCTATGAGCCGTTCGCTGGGTCTGGCTCGCAGATCATGGCGGGCGAGGCCAACGGCCGCCGCGTCTTCGCAATGGAGATCAGCCCGGCCTATGTCGATGTCGCCGTGGAACGCTGGCAGGCCGAGACCGGGAAGGACGCGATCCTCGACGGCGATGGACAGACCTTCGCCGAGGTGAGGGCTGAGCGGCTGGGGGCTGTTGCGCAGGAGAATGCCGCGTGAAGCAGACGCGCACCATGTCGCTGATCGAGGCCGTGACGAATGTCGTCGTCGGCTACGTGCTGGCCATCGCGACGCAGATCGTCGTGTTCCCATGGTTCGGGATCGAGACGGGGCTCGCGGAGCATCTGACCATCGGCCTCGCCTTCCTCGGCGTGTCGCTGGCGCGCGGCTACCTGCTGCGGCGGCTGTTCGAGGCGTTCCGGGTCCGGAGCTCTTGAGGACGCTCGGGATGCGATGACGGTGTCGCGCGGCGCCTCGATGGACTAGGTTCGCTCCCATGAGGAGGAACCGGGCAAGATGGCAGGCAGGCAGCAGCATTGGGACGGAGTCTACGGCGCGCGGTCGGAAGACGCACTGACATGGTTCGAAGCAATGCCGGCGATATCTCTCGATCTGATCCGCGAACATCTGCAACCGGGCGAGCCGTTCATCGATATCGGGGCCGGCGCGTCTCGTCTGGTTGATGCGCTGCTCGAGGAGGGTTTTGGCCCGCTCACGGTGCTGGACCTCTCCGCGGCCGCCCTGGCCGTCAGCCGGCAGCGGCTCGGCCCGAAGGCCGACGACGTTGCGTGGATCGAAGCGGACATCACGACGTGGAAGCCCGATCGGGATTACGCGGTCTGGCACGACCGGGCGGTGTTCCATTTCCTGACCGGGGCCGAGGATCGCGCCGGCTACGCCCGCGCCCTGTCGGATGCCCTGCGCCCGGGCGGGATCGCGATCATCGCGACGTTCGCCGACGACGGGCCCGAGATGTGCTCGGGCCTGCCCGTGGTGCGCTATGCGCCGGAAGAGCTGGCGCAGGAACTCGATCGTCTGCTTCCGGGCCGGTTCGAGATGCTCGAGGCCAGACGCCACATGCACGTCACGCCAAAGGGCAACCGACAGAGCTTTCAGTACAGCGTGTTCCGGAAAACGGATCGCTGAGACGAGAGACCGCCGCCCCATCGGGGGCGGCGACATGCAGTGGGAGGCCGTGCGCAGCGTCAGTCGCGGATGGCGTAAACGCGACCCTTTCCGTCGACCTTCTCGGAGGTGATCGTCAGGCCCAGCTTCTTCTTGAGCGCGCCGGACATGGCGCCCCTCACTGTGTGAGATTGCCAATTTGTGGCGGCGACGATCTCGTCGATGGTTGCGCCGCCCTCGGCGCGGAGCATCTCGATCAGCTTCGCCTGTTTCGTGCCCGTGCGCGGTGTGCGCGCCTTTGGCGCGGGGTCGGCCTCAGCGGGGGCGTCCTCAGGGGCTTCCGCGCTCGGCGCTGCGTCGGCGCCCGTGGGCGCGCGGTCGCCGCCTTCCGGCTCGATGCCGATGGCGGCGAGGCCCGCGTCCGTGATGTGCAGGAGCATGGCGTGGCCGTCCTCGTTGTTGCGCCAGATCCGGTTGAGCGCCGCGTCGGCCTTGGTCTGGTTGTCGGTTGCCGTCTCGGCGATCAGCCCGCGCTTCAGCAACGCCCCGACCACCTTGGCGGCGGCGCCGCCGCGGAGCGAGCCGGGCAGCGGCAGAACGTTGCGGTCGTCGCGCTGCGCGGCGGCGCTGAGGATGATCGCTTGCGTGTCGGAAAGCTTGGTCATGGTGTCGTCTCCTTGGTGGGGGCCGCGACCGCCGCGACCCTCCTACGACCCCGAGCCGCGCGTCGGCGCGGCAGGAGCTTCGGCTGTGCCGGATATCAGCGGGCGTGTTCGCCTTCGCCGAAAGCGCTGTCGGTGATGCGCTTCAGCAGGCTGGCGTAGTGTTCGAGGGTGCCGACCATCGCCCAGCCCGCCTCGTCGGGGTGGCAGTTGAAGTGGTCGTCGCTGAGCGCCTTCAGGCGGGCGAGCCTCTCGTCGATTTCGGCCTTCTTGGCCATAAAGGCCGCGAGCGCGGCTTCCTTGTTCCGGCGCGCCTTCTCGGCGCGGAGTTCGTGGCGCGGGGTGGTGATCGGGATCATGCGGGTCGTCATCGCGGGGACTCCGTCGTGAGTTGCATCGTGCTTGTGGATCGACGTTCGCTCTGGCGCGGAGGCTTATCAACTCGATAAGAACATGATTTAGAATGACAATCGGAGCGCGGCATGGACGGCATGAGCGAACGCCAGTACGCCGCGCGCGTCGGCCTGTCGCGCGGAGCGATCCAGAAGGCCAAGGAGACCGGACGGCTGGTGCTGCACCCTGACGGCAGCATCGACGCGGAAGCGTCGGACACGCGCCGGGCCGAGACGACCGACCCGTCGAAGACTCGCGCCGCCGCGAAACCGTCTGCGGCGGCCAGGTCAAAGCTGAAGCCCGTGCCGGAGGCCGCCCTCTCTGCGGTAAGCGACACGTTGCGCGAACAGGGCATGGCCGCCCCCGCCGTCGGCGGCAGCACGACCTTCCTTCAGGCCAAGACCGCGAACGAGGTGCTGAAGGCGCAGGAACGCCGTATCAGGCTGCAAAAGCTGAAAGGCGAGCTGGTCGACAAGGCGCGGGCGGAAACGCTGATGTTTCGGCTGGCGCGCGAGGAACGCGATGCCTGGGTGACCTGGCCCGCGCGGGTGGCCGCGCTCATGGCCTCGGAACTGGCGGCCGCCCCGGGAGAGGGGATCACGGTGGAGGCGGCGGTGATGCAGAAGGTTCTGGAAGCCCATGTCCGCGCCCAGCTCGACAGCCTCGCCGATATCCGCAGCGGCCTTGGGTGAGAACCAGTCCGCGGAGCGGATGCGAGGGTCCGGTGGACCATCGCAAGGGACGAACGCCCGGAGCGCAAGCGAAGGGCCGGAGATGTTCGCCTTCGACGGGGCCAACGACCTGTTGCGCGCCTGGTCGCGGGGCCTGCGGCCCGACCCGGACCTGACGGTGTCGCAATGGGCGGACCGGCACCGCTGGCTCAGCTCGCGCGCGAGCGCCGAGCCGGGGCGGTATCGGACAGCCCGCACGCCCTACATGCGCGAGATCATGGATGCGCTGTCGCCGGTCAGCCCGGTGCAGCGTGTGGTGTTCATGAAGGCCGCGCAGGTGGGCGCGACGGAAGCGGGGAACTGCTTTATCGGCTTCGTGATGCACCACGCACCGGGGCCGATGCTGGCGGTCCAGCCGACGGTGGAGCTGGCCAAGCGCAACTCGCGCCAGCGGATCGACCCGCTGATCGAGGAAAGCCCGGAACTGCGCGAGCGGATCAAGCCGGCGCGCTCGCGCGATGCGGGCAATACGATGCTGTCAAAGGAGTTCGCGGGCGGCATCCTGATCATGACCGGCGCGAACTCGGCGGTGGGGCTGCGCTCGACCCCGGCGCGGTACCTGTTTCTCGACGAGGTCGATGCCTATCCGGCCTCGGCCGATGAGGAAGGCGATCCTGTCAGCCTGGCCGAAGCCCGCTCGCTGACCTTCGCGCATCGGCGCAAGGCGCTGCTGATCTCGACGCCGACGATCCGGGGGCTGAGCCGGATCGAGCGGGAATTCGAGGCCAGCGATCAGCGCCGCTATCATGTGCCATGCCCGCATTGCGGCCATGCGCAATGGCTGCGCTTCGAACGGCTGCGGTGGGACAAGGGCCAGCCGGACACGGCGGAATATCACTGCGAGGGCTGTGAGACGGCCATCGCCGAGCATCACAAGACGGCGATGCTGGCGGCCGGAGAATGGCGCGCCTCGGCGGAGACCAAAGACCCGCACACAGTGGGCTATCACCTCTCGGCGCTCTATTCGCCGATCGGCTGGCTCAGCTGGGCGCGGATCGCGCGGGCCTGGGAGGCGGCACAGGGCAACGACGAGGCCATGCGCGCGTTCCGCAACACGATCCTCGGCGAGACCTGGTTCGAGACGGGCGAGGCGCCGGACTGGCAGCGGCTGGCAGAGCGGCGCGAAGAATGGACCGCGGGCACCGTGCCGGCGGGTGGTCTATTCCTCACGGCCGGCGTCGACGTGCAGAAGGACCGGATCGAGATCGATGTCTGGGCCTGGGGGCGCGGGCTGGAAAGCTGGCTGGTCGATCATGTTGTCATCGAGGGCGGTCCCGGCGATCCGGGTTGCTGGCAGACGCTGACGGAGCTGCTGGGGCGTACATGGGCGCATGCCAGCGGCCAGCACCTGACCATCGCCAAGCTGGCCATCGATACCGGCTACGAGACCAGCGCCGTTTATGGCTGGGCGCGCCAGGTCGGGTTTGCGCAGGTGGCCCCGGTCAAGGGGCTCGAGGGGTTCAACCGCGCGAGCCCGGTGACGGGCCCGACCTATGTCGACGCCACCATCGGCGGCAGACGCTTGCGACGCGGCGCGCGGCTGTGGTCCGTGGCGACATCGACCTTCAAGGCCGAGACCTACCGTTTCCTGCGGCAGGAGAGGCCGATGGCGGAAGACGTCACTGCCGGCGCCCCCTGCCCCGCTGGTACGATTCACCTGCCGACATGGGCCGACGGCGAGTGGCTCAAGCAGCTGACGGCCGAGCAACTGATCACCGTGCGCACCAGGCGCGGCTTCTCGAAGCTGGAATGGCAGAAGCTGCGGGAGCGCAACGAGGCGCTGGACTGTCGGGTCTATGCGCGGGCCGCGGCCTGGATAGCAGGTGCGGATCGCTGGGCGGACGCACGTTGGCAGGAGCTGGAGCGACAGCTGGCGGTCGAACTGGACGGATCGGACGGGGATGCGGCCGCCAAATCTGCGCCACGCCCGTCCGTACGGCGGCGCACGGTGAGGTCGAGTTACATGGGGTGATCTATGGCCACTATTGCTGACCTGCGCGCGCGCCGCGAGGCTCTCTCGGCGCAGCGGTCATCAGGCGTGGCGCGGGTCAGCTATGACGGCAAGACCGTGGATTACCGCAGCGTGGCCGAGATCGACCGGGCGATCGAGGCGCTGGATCGCGAGATCGCGGCCCTCGAGGGGCGGCGCATTGTCCGCCATGTGCGCATCACCACGTCCAAGGGGCTCTGATCCATGGGGCTGTTCGACCGGTTTCGCCGCTCCCGTGGACGCGGCCCCGCAGCCGTGCGCGCCCGGCTCGAGGGCGCGATGTCCAAACGCCGGCTGCGGGGCTGGAACCCGCCGCTGGAGAACATCAACACGCTGGTCGCCTCCGGCGGCCCGAAGCTGCTGGCCCGCGCGCGGGAATTGGTGGTCACGAATGGCTACGCGGCGAATGCCTGCGAGGCCTTCGCGTCCAACATGGTGGGGGACGGGATCAAGCCATCCTCGCTGATCGACGACGCCGGCTTGCGCGATCGGGTGCAACGGCTCTGGCTCGCCTGGACGGACGAGGCGGACGCGGACGGGCTGACCGACTTCTACGGTCTGCAGGCCATGGTGGCGCGCGAGATGTTCGTCGCGGGCGAGTGCTTCGTGCGGATGCGCCCGCGCCGGGCCGAGGACGGGCTGCTGGTGCCGCTGCAGATGCAGCTTCTCCAGTCCGAAATGCTGCCCTTCGAGAAGACGGGCCCGGCGGCCAACGGCAACCGCATCCGCTGCGGCATCGAGTTCGATGCGATCGGGCGGCGGGTGGCCTATCACTTCCGCCGCAGCCATCCCGGCGACAGCACCGATCAGCGTGTGGCCGTGCCGGAAACGGTGCGCGTGCCGGCGGCGGACGTGCTGCACATCTACCGCCCCATCGACGCGGGCCAGATCCGCGGACTGCCGCATGTGGCCCCGGCCATGGTGCGGCTGTTCCTGCTCGATCAGTACGACGACGCGGAGCTGGACCGGAAGAAGACCGCGGCGATGTTCGCGGGCTTCATCACCAAGACCGCGCCGGAAGACCCGATGATGGGGGAGACCGAGCCGGATCTCGACGGGACCGCCATCGCCAGCCTGGAGCCGGGCACGATGCAGGTGCTGCTGCCGGGCGAGGATGTGAAGTTCTCGTCTCCGGCGGATGTCGGCGGCGGCTACGAGGCGTTCCAGTACCGGACGCTGCTCGCGGTCTCGGCCTCGCTGGGGTTGCCCTATCACCTGGTGACCGGCGACGTCCGCCAAGCCAACTATTCGTCCTTGCGCGCGGAACTGGTCGAGTTCCGCCGACGGGTGCAGCAGCTTCAGCACGGGGTGATCGCGCATCAGCTCTGCCGCCCCATCTGGGCGCGCTGGCTGGAGACGGGACAGCTGGCAGGCCGGTTGGACCTGGCCGATCCGGTCGCTGCGCGCATGGTTCAGTGGATCCCGCCGCGATGGGACTGGGTCGATCCGCTGAAGGACATCCAGGCGCAGGTCCTGGCGATGGAGGCCGGGATCACCTCCCGGCGCAAGGTGGTCGAGGCCACCGGCTATGACGTCGAGGAGGTGGACCGCGAGAATGCAGCCGACGCCGCGCGCGTGGCTGATCTGGGACTGCGCTATCGCACCAGCCCCGGCGAGACGCAAGGCGCCCGCGCGACGCCGGAAAAGCGGCCCAATCCGGCCGACGGCGCGGACGGTCGCACTACACAGGAGTGACATCATGAAGAGCTGGTACACGATCCGCGCCCGGGCTTCGGGCGCGGAGGTGCTGATCTATGACGAGATCGGCGCCTATGGCGTCAGCGCCAAGGGGTTTCTGGCCGAGCTGGGTGCGCTGCCGGATGATGCCCCCATCGACCTGCGCCTCAACAGCCCCGGCGGGTCGGTCTTCGACGCGGTCGCCATCCACAACGCACTGAGCCGTCACGCAGGGACTGTCACCGTCTGGATCGACGGCATCGCGGCTTCGGCGGCGAGCTACATCGCGATGGCGGGCGACGAGATCGTCATGCCGGAAAACGCCTTCCTGATGATCCATGACCCGTCCGGGCTGGTCATGGGCACCGCGGCGGACATGCGCGACATGGCCGGGACGCTGGACAAGATCGCGGCCAGCATGACGCGCGGCTACGCGACCAGATCCGGCAAGCCCGAGGCGGAGATCGCGGCACTGCTGGCCGCCGAGACCTGGCTCTCGGCTGCCGAGGCGCTGGAGGCGGGCCTTGTCACGCGCCTGGCCGAGCCCGTGCGCATCGCCGCCAGCTTCGATATCGGACGCTTCCGGAACGCGCCGCCAGAACTGGTTGAAGCGGTCGAACCCGTCGAGGCCATCGAACCCGTCGAGCCGGACCCGGCCTCCACAGCGGCGGGCATCGTTGTCGTCTCCAACGATGTTGTTCCTGCTGCGGGTGCAGAGCCGCTCGCGGAAAGCGCGCCGGGTGTTGCAGACCGGAACACCCGATCAAGCGAAGTGGAGAGCTGCGTTGCAGTCGCCAACGGACCACCCGACGCCGGGGTGATCCGCGCCGAGGCCATTGCCCATGCCCGCGCCGTGATCGACCTCTGCCGCCTGGCAGGCCAGCCGCAGATGGCCGGGCGCTTCCTTGAGGAAGACGCCAGCCTGGATGCGGTGCGCGCGAGCCTTCTTGACGCAAAGGCCGAGGCCGCGCCGCAGATCAATCCGCATCACCCGCAACCCGGGCGCAGCGAGACCACGCGCCCCTGGGGCGATGTCATCGCCCGCACCTTCAAGTTGAAAGGATAAGCCATGCCCTCGCTCACAGAAGGCACGCACCCCGGCGGCTTCCTCGTCTGGGAAGTGCTGCGCGACTACACCCGCGAGACCATCACCGTCGCCGCGGGCACGCTCGCACCCGGCACGGTCCTGGGCAAGATCACCGGCTCGGGCAAATACGCCGCGCACGATCCCGCCGCAATCGACGGCACCGAGACCGCGGTCGCGGTGCTGTGGGGCAAGGCGGATGCGAGCGCCGGCGATGCACCGGCCGTCGCCCTCGTCCGCGGCCCCGCCATCGTCAACCCTCACGACCTCGTATTCACTGGCACGCTCGCTGAGGCCGAGATCACGGCCGCCCATGCGGCGCTGCTCGCCGCGGGCATTCTCGTCCGCTGATCCCGCGCCACCCCCCAATTCCTGACCCGGAGGCATTCCCATGGCCACCATGGACATCTTCGAAGGCGATGCCTTCACCATTGTCGAGCTGACCCGCGCGCTCGAGAACATCCCCTTCAAGCCCGCGATCCTCTCGGGGGCCGGGCTCTTCGGCGCCCGCGGCGTCCGCAGCCGCACCGTAATGATCGAGAGCCGCGACGGCACCCTGTCGCTGATCCCGTTCTCCGAACGCGGCTCGGCCTATGAGAGCCAGATCCCGGAGCGCCGCGAGATGCGCGCCTTCGTCTGCCGACAGTTCAAGAAGCAGGACGTGCTCTGGGCCTCGGAGATCCAGGCAGTCCGTGACTTTGGTTCGGAAACCGCCGTCCAGCAGGTGCAGACCGAGGTGGCGCGCAAACTGGGCCGACTCAGGAACGATGCCGAGGCGACGTTTGAGTTCCACCTGTTCAACGGCATCCAGGGCGTGGTGAAGGATCCCAGGGACGGGGCAACGGTCATCGACTACCACGCCGAGTTCGCCATCACCCCGGCCGCGGAGGTCGACTTCGATCTGGACAATGCCACCCCGGCTTCGGGGGCCTTGCGCAAGCGCTGCCAAGCCATGATCGAAAGCGTCGAGGACAGCCTCGGCGGTCTCGCCGCCGGTCAGGTGCAGCTGCGCGCCGAATGCGGCTCGGCCTTCTTCGCCGATCTGGTCGCCCACAAGGAGGTGCGCGAGACCTATCTAAACACTGCCGCGGCCGCAGATCTGCGCGGGCGCGTGGGCGAGGAGGTCAGCTTCGGCGGCATCACCTTCCGGCGCTATCGGGGCGGGCTGGGCTTCGGCGTGTCCACGGACAAGGCGTACTTCTACCCCGAGGGGGTCGAGGGGCTGTTCGAGATCTACTACGCCCCCGCCGACACGTTCGAGACAGTCAACACGGTGGGTCTGCCGCTCTACGCGCGCATGATCCCAGACCGCGACCGGGACGAATGGGTGCGCCTCGAGATCGAGAGCAACCCGTTGCCGATCTGCACCCGCCCGCAGGTTCTGCGCTCGGCAAGGCGGACCTGATGATGGCTGTCGCAATGGCGTTGGACGCCCTGTTCGCGGATGGCAATGTCGCACGCGACGCCGTCTACACCCCCGAGGGTGGCGCACCCGTCCTCGTCCGGGCCGTGGCGCGCCGG
>NZ_CYPR01000155.1 GCF_001408515.1 Jannaschia seosinensis
TGTTGGTCACACGCCCGCCGCAAGTTCTTCGAACTGGCCGACGTGGAAGGGAATATCCGCAAGGGCAAGGACGCCAAGGAGATCTCGCCTATCGCATTCGATGCCGTCCGGCGCATCGACGCCCTGTTCGACATCGAGCGGGAGATCAACGGGCATAGCCCGGCGGATCGACTGGAGGTCCGGCAGCGCCTGTCGGCCCCGCTGGTCGAGGATCTGGAGCGTTGGCTGCGCGGCGAACGCGCACTCCTGTCCAAGCATGCCAAGGTTGCCAAGGCCATCGACTACCTGCTGGCGCCGAACCATTGGCCGGGCTTCACCCGGTTCCTGGACGACGGACGGATCTGCCTGACCAACAACGCGGCCGAAAGATCGCTCCGCGGCGTGGCCCTCGGCAGGAAATCCTGGCTCTTTGCGGGTTCCGAGCGCGGCGGGCAGCGCGCCGCCTTCATGTATTCCCTGATCGGCACCGCGAAGCTGAACGACATCGACCCGCAGGCTTGGCTCGCCGACGTCATCGCCCGCATCTCCGACATTCCGGTCTCACGCCTGCACGAGTTGCTGCCGTGGGAATGGAACGCCGCTGCGCTCCAGGTCAAGGCAGCCTGACCACGGCACTCGCCGGATGCTTACCTGCTAACCGACTACTGGAGAGTCGTTTTGGAACGACGCTTTTCCTAATGACGGTTTCCTGTCGCCACGATTTTGAGGCGGGCCTCGCACTGGTGCAAACCCGGCGCTTGGGTCGCTTCGTTCGTCAGGCCGCCATGGCCATCATCAACTGCGTACGGATCTTGTCGAGGCTGTGGGGAACTGTCCAAGCCATGCCGCCCATTGTCTTGGCCCAATCGAAGGGCTCCTCGATCTTCTTCCTCCGCCGCTGGGACGCAGCGTAGCCGAGATGGTGGATCGTCCGTCGATGGCGGATGACGGGCCTCTTGGGCAATGTGCGGGGTCACGACCATGCGCCTGACTTCGGCGACGAAGGCGGCGCTGTCGTAATCCTTGTCCGCTCCAGGCGTCAGGCGCCGAGTTGAGCCCGGGGAGCATCTCGAGCGCCGCTTTCCGCTCATCGTTGCCATCGGCGTGAGGCAGCTCCGCCTGCACGACCAAACCGTTGCGGCTCTACATCAGCGTATGTTCCATGAAGCAGGATCGCCGCCGCGCCGGGCGACTTCTTGTACAGGCGGGCATTCAGGTCCGTGATTGATGCGTAAGCCGCATTCGAACGCTTTCAACCGCGGAAGTCCACTTCGACGTGGCGGGCTTGGCGGTCACCGGCTGCGTCCCGGCCTGCTGGGGATGGTCGGTTTCTGCGAAGGGCACGTCGTCGTGCGGCCGCGCCTACCTATCCTTTGACTGAAAGCTCCTCATCGAAGCCCGCTCCATGACCCGCGTCCCGTCGACCGAGACGTATTCGTCCGACAGAAGCGGCTTGACCCTAGGATGCGCCAGGAGCGCGGTCATAACCTTGTGCGACATCTCGGTCGCCGAAAGCCGGCCGCGATTCTTAGTAAAAACTGTGGGCCTTCGGCGCCGGGCTTCGCCCCACACGGCGTCGTCGATGCCAAGGCAGACAAACCAACAAAACTGCAGGTTACCGTCCATCTCCTCCATCAGCTCAGACTACACGACTCCCACCCGCAGCCGTCTCGGGACGACGAGATTTCGGGCGACGAGAGGCGTTTCGGGACTGGAGCGCATCCATCGTCGGACCTCATCGAAGCCGGTACGGAACCAGGATTTCGAGCAGTATCCGTGCTTCTTTCGGGCGGGGTATTTGTGTCCCATGAACTGGGCTGCAGCACGGCAGATGAGGGCGATGGCAATAGCGGTTATGGCGATGAGCAGAGACAATTTGGACGCGAGCGTCAGGCGGGTGTCCTCCAGGTTCAGCCCCCGCGTCTTGCTGTCGGCGAACAGGCACTCGATGAGCCAGCGCTTCTTGTACTGCCGCAGGATGTGCGCGCCAGTGGCTGGATAGGGCGAAGCCACCACGAGAAGCTCGCCGCCCTTGATACGGCGCGCACCGAAGTGGAGCTTGAGGTCGGGGTGACTCGCTCTGCCAGGCAGGACGGCCGTGAAGCTCCGCACACCCCTGCACCGTGACAGCAGGGAGCGCAGGTTCAGCTCGCGGCCGTTGGTACGGACTATCTGGCCCTCCTTCATGCGGATCGCCAAGGGGATCTCCTGCTCGACGAGAAAAGTGAACCATTCCTGACCGATGAACTCACGATCCGCCAGCAGCACCCGAACGGTTGAGGCGTCGAAATACGCGAGATACCGCTTCATCAGCGCGATGCGCTGAGCGGTCGTGCTGTTGCCGGAATGCGGGAGCATGGTCCACATCAACGGGACACGGAACCTGGCCGTGATGACGGCCAACACGAGG
>NZ_CYPR01000156.1 GCF_001408515.1 Jannaschia seosinensis
CCCGCGGTTGCCGCGATGCCATCGCGAACCGGGGCGCGGATGCGGTCATCCCTCCCAGGCGCAACGCCAAGCCGTGGAAGAAGCACAGCCCAGGGGCGGCAGGAAGGAACGAGGCCTTACGCGCGATCAAGCGTCTTGGCCGGACCATCTGGCGCCGATGGAGCGGCTACCACCGCCGAAGCCGCGCCGAGACCAAGATGAACTGCATGAAGCTGCTCGGGCAAAAACTCATGGCCGTTCGGCATCGGCCTCGGACCGATGGCGGCTCGATGCCTCACCTTCGACAGACAAACCGCCGAACTCCAAGTCCGCATCGCCATCCTCAATCGCTACACCGCCCTCGGCATCCCCATCACGCGACCTGTCGGCTGATCCCCACGGGGAAAAGGGGAAGCTCGGCCTTCAGGCGTTCCGTGCAACAGAGCCGATCCCGGTCTTCCGCATCCAGAGCGGCGCAGATCAGCACCTCAAATCGGTGGCCGCCGCGCGGATCATACCGATCCACAAGACCCTTCTCGATCTCGGCTTGTTGCGCCTCGTCGCGCATCGCAAAGCGCAGGGGCAGGAATGGCTCTTCCCCGAGATCGAGCGTTGCGCGGCGAAGGGACGTCTTTCGGGAACGTTCACAAAAACCTTCACCTATTACCGGATCGCCGAAGGGGTCTACGACCCCCTGCGGGATTTCCACGCGCTGCGCACGAATTTCAACGTTATGCTGAAAAGGCGTCACTGCCCGTTAGAGATCAGGAAACGCCTGATCGGTCACGAGTTGAAGGACGTGACGGAGGAGCACTACGATCCCGAGGGTTCGCCTATTGTAGAGTGTCACATTCCGGAAGGTAGTATGGCTGTTTCTTGAACAGCTCTGGCTTGATTTTGTGCCAGTCCTTCATGGCCTGCAAGGGCGCCTTGCTGGCCAACGCTGATTGCGGGAGCTGCTGGTTGTAGAGCCAGACGTATCGGTGGAGCGTGGTCTCCAGGTCCTCGCCTGATCGGAAATGGTGGCTCTGCAGGACCTCTTCGATCCGGCCGTTGAAGCGCTCGACCATTCCGTTGGTCTGCGGCGACTTCGGCGGGGTCAGGCGGTGGTCGATGTTGAGGGCGGCGCAAAGCGCGTCGAAGGCGTGCTCTCCCGTGGCAGTCCGCTTGCGCAGGCCGAAAACGCGGGCGGTGAACTCCTTGCCATTGTCGGTGAGAATGGTGCGGATGCGGATCGGGCAGGCGCGCTCCAGATCGCGCAGGAAGCGCCGTGCGTTGGCCGCGGTCTTTGCCGGGAAGACACGGATGAAGACCCATCGGGTCGCCCGGTCGATGGCCACGAAGAGGTAACGGCGGCGGGTCTCATCGGCCATTTGCGGCAGGTATTTCACGTCGATGTGGAGGTAGCCCGGCTCGTAGGCCTTGAAGGCGCTGTGCTTCGGCTTGGCCGCCTTGGTCTTCAGGTCGCGCAGGTTCCCCACGCCATGCCGGCGCAGGCAGCGGTCCAGCCCCGAGCGCGAGGCGTTCGGGTTCAGGAACTCCCGCACAACCGCCAGCAGATCATCCAGCGACACCAGCAGCGCCTTTCGCAGGGCCACCGCGACGGCCTCCTGCGGTGGTGTCAGCGTCGTCTGGAGCCTGTGCGGCGTGTGGCTGCGATCCGCGACGCTGTCGCGCTTGCGCCACTTGTAAACGGTCTGCTCCGTTATGCCGAAGCGCTCGGCCAGGACCGGAGCAGGCTCCGTGCTCGCCTGGATCGCCGCCCGCACCTTCGGCGTGGTCGTGGCCTGCTTGTGAAGGAAGATGTATCAGCATGGTCGTGCCCCGTCTCGAAGGTCCCTCAGAACCGATCTTGCGGGAATGTCAGCAAATCGTGTTGGTAGGGCTTTGTTAGGAGGTGATCGGGTCAATGTTGCTTGGCCCCGAACCCGCTGGAGAACCCGATGCCCGCGAACTATACATCTGCGCGCCTGCTCGATAGTCTGCTAACCCGGATAATTCACGAGAAGGCGGCGGAGGTGGCGTAACCGTCTGAAACTCTGCATTTTTTGGTTATCGACGCCAAAGATTCAGATTTCAGCAGGACGACCTCCGCCATGACCCAGTCTACGTGCTCCACGCCCCGCCTGTCACCCCTCAATGGCAAGCCGGTCCTGCTCGGGTTTGACGGCGCCGACATGAGCTCCGACGCCGGCCTGACCCTGCTGCGCGAGATCGAGCGCAAGGCGGATCTGGCGCAGCGGCTCGCTGGATGCCTGCGCGATCCGCGTGATCCGGCGAAAGTTCAGCATAGCCTGAGCGACATCATCCGTTTCCGGATCATGATGATCGCGGCGGGGTATGAAGACGGCAACGACGCGGCAGCCCTGCGGAACGATCCCAGCTTCAGGATCGCACTGGAGCGTGGCCCGGAAACAGGGCCGGCCTTGTGTTCGCAGCCAACGATCTCGCGCATGGAAAACCTGCCCGACGCCCGCGCCCTTATCCGCATGGGCCGCGAGATGGTCCGGTTCTACTGCCACTCGTTTGCGCGCGCGCCAAGCCGGATCGTGCTCGATATCGATGATACCTTTGACGCGGTGCATGGGCACCAGCAGCTGCGCCTGTTCAATGCGTTCTACGACGAGTTCGGCTTCCAGCCGATCGTCGTCTTCGACGGTGAGGGCCGGCTCGTGGGGACACTGTTGCGCCCGGCCCGCCGCCCCAATGGGGCCGAGAGCGCGGCCCATATCCGCCGGTTGATCCGGGAAATCCGCAAGCATTGGCCCAAGACAGAAATCCTGCTGCGGGCCGACAGCCACTACTGCACACCCAAGGTTCTGGACCTGTGTGACGGGCTCGGGCTGCGCTATATCTTTGGTCTGTCAAAGAACGGCCGTCTGGCGCGGAACATCTCGGCATTGGAGGCATCGACAGCGGCGCGCTACGCCCGCACGCCGGGTCAGAAGCTGCGCCGGTTCAAAATCTTCTCCTACGCAGCCCGCTCGTGGTCGAAACCCCGCCGCGTCATCGCCCGCGTCGAGGTTGGCCCCATGGGTCGGGACACCCGCTACATCGTCACCAACCTCGAGGGCGGTCGCGGCAAGCACCTTTACGAGAAGCTCTATTCCGCTCGCGGCCAGGCCGAGAACCACATCAAGGCGTGGAAGGCCCACCTCGCAGCAGACCGGACGTCGTGCTCGAAAGCCAACGCCAATCAGATGCGTCTGATGCTGCACGGCTGCGCCTACTGGATTTGGTGGAAGCTTCGCGCGGCTTGCCCGAAGCGCTCACCGTGGCGCCGCGCCCAGTTCGACACGCTGCGGCTGCATCTCGTCAAGCTGGCCGCCACCATCGTCGAAAAGAAGACCCGGATCATCGTGACCCTGCCGGCATCGTGTCCCCGAAAGGGACTTCTCCTCCTTCTCTTCGACGCCCTCGCCCCACCGAAAACAGCCTGACGCATGCGCCCCGACAAACCCAGAAACATCAACCCGTATCGCCCAAGACCCAAGTCACCGGCCGGCATGCCAACCGGACGCAAACACCGGGTGCGCGCAAGAAAACCGAGACCGGGGAAACCATCCCACGGAGCACAAGTCCGCAGCTTCATGAATTATGCGGTTTAAATGTCTTTGTAGATAGCGTTGCGAGCCGCGTTGTCCGTCTCCTGGCGGGACGCCTCGATAATGGCGTCGACTTCGGGATCCATGTCCCAGTCCAT
>NZ_CYPR01000157.1 GCF_001408515.1 Jannaschia seosinensis
CAGCCGCACCGAATGCGTCACCATCAGAAGGCCCGCCCCCGCCGCGCGCACGGCATCGGCCATCAGCGCGAGCATCGCATCGCCCGTCGCCTCGTCGAGGTTGCCCGTCGGCTCATCCGCCAGAACGAGGCGTGGCCCCGCGGCAAGCGTGCGGCCAATGGCGACACGCTGCTGCTGCCCGCCGGAGAGCTGCTCGGGGTAGAGGCGCAGATGATCCGACAGCCCCAGACGCGCGGCCAGCGCGTCGGTGTCGCCCGGATCGCGCCCGGCAAGACGGGCATGGAAGGTCAGGTTGTCGGCCACGTTCAGCGACGGGATCAGGTTGAACTGCTGGAAGATCAGCCCGACGCGGTCGCGCCGCATCGCCGCCCGCCCCCGGTCGTCGAGCGTGCCGATGTCGCGCCCGTCGATCGCGATCGTGCCGTCATCGGCCGCATCGAGCCCCGCGACCAGATGCAGCAGGGTGGATTTGCCCGACCCGCTCTCGCCCGTCAGCGCCAGCGTCCGCCCCGCCGCCAGATCGAAGGAGACGCCGCGCAACACCGATTGCGGGCCGTCACTCGTGTCGTAGCTCTTGCGCAGGTCGCGGACGGTCAGAAGCATCGGGCAAGGGTAGCGGCCCGGCGCGGCGGATCAATGCGGCCCGAAGCGTCAGAGCTCCACATCCGGCAGACTGTCGAAGGCGCTGCGCAGGGCATCCGACCAGCCATCCGAGATCGCCCGCCAATCCGGGTCGCCGTCGAGGATACGGCGGCTGTAGCCCAGTTGCATCGAATCCGCCTCGTAGACCTGCAGATCGAGCGGCGTGCTCACCGACAGGTTCGCCCGGATCGTCGAGTCGAAGCTCACCATCAGGAGCTTGACGGCGCGCGCGAAGTCCATCTCCCGGTCATAGGCACGCACGAGGATGGGACGGCCGTATTTCGTTTCGCCGATCTGGAAGAACGGCGTGTCCGTCTCCGCCTCGATGAAGTTGCCTTCGGGATAGATCATGTAAAGCCGCGGCGGCGTGCCTGCGATCTGACCGCCCAGGATGATCGTCGCGTTGAAGGTCGTCACCGATTTCGGCTTGCCGTTGGTCTGCGCCGAGATCACGTCGCGCAGCGTGTCGCCCACGAGGCTTGCCGCCTGGAACATCGACGGCGCCGTCAGCAGCGTCGGGTTGCGCTCCGACGGAGCGAGGTTGCGCTCGTCCAGAAGGCTCACCACCGCCTGCGTCGTGGCGAGGTTGCCGGCCGTCATCAGGACGAAGGACCGCTCGCCCGGGATCTCCCAGCTATGCATCTTGCGGTAGGTGGAGACGTTGTCGACGCCCGCATTGGTGCGCGTGTCCGACATGAAGACGAGGCCGCGATCGAGTTGCAGGCCGACGCAATAAGTCATGAATGTTCTCGTATCCGTTTCGCGGTCGGGTCTTGCATGCGCCACGCGCGGCGGCAATCGGCAACGGAACGGCAAGCCGGATAAGCGGGTTGGCGTGACATGACCGACCCGCTGATCGTCACGCTGGAGGCGGATGCCCTCTCGCAGGCCCGTTTCGACGCGGCACGGGAGCGGTGGTTTCCCGCCGCGCGCAACTTTGTGCCCGCGCATGTGACGCTGTTCCACCAATTGCCCGGCGATCGGGTGGGCGCGGTGGCGGAACGGCTGGCCCATGTCACCGCCGCCACGCCGGCCCCGCCCTTTCGCGTGGTGTCGGTGATGCCGCTGGGGCGTGGGGCGGCCTACAGGCTGGAGATGCCGGCGCTCGGCCCGCTGCGGTCGCGTATCTCGGACGGGTTCGAGATCGTGCCGCAGGATCGCGGCGCCCAGCGACCGCATGTCACGGTGCAGAACAAGGTCTCCCCCGAGGAGGCCAAGGCGACGATGCGGACGCTACAGGCCGGCTTCGTGCCTTGGGACGGGCACGGCACGGCGCTCCGGCTATGGTGGTATCGCGGCGGCCCGTGGGAGGCGGCGGGACGTCATGCCTTCGCGGAGCGGGAAACGCCTACTGCTGCTGCTGCGACTCGCTGACATTCACGCGGACATGCATGCTCTCGTCGCCCGCGCCCTGACGGATGCCGGAGATGGGCGAGGCGTCGCTGTAATCCATGCCGGTGGCCACGCGGATATAGCGGTGATCGGGCGAGATCCCGTTGGAGATGTCGAAGCCGACCCAGCCCAGCCCGTCCACATGCGCCTCGGCCCAGGCGTGGGTGGCGTCCTGTTCGTCGCGGTCGTCCATCTTGAGATACCCCGAGACGTAGCGCGCGGGCCGGTCGAGAAGCCGCGCGCAGGTCACGAAGATATGGGCATGGTCCTGACAGACGCCGGTGCCCTCGACCGCAACCTCCTCGGCGGTCATCGTGACCTGGGTCGAACCCGTCAGATAGGCGACGCGTTCGCGGATCACGCCGGACAGGCGGTGCAGCTGATCGAGCTGATCGTCGATGTCGCGGACCTCGCGCGCGATGGCCATGGTCGCGGGACCGCGCCGGGTGCGATCGGTCGGACGCAGGAACATCCATTTGGGCATGTAGCCCACCTGCTCGCCGATCACGCCGCCATGGTCCTCCGTCTCGACCTGCCCCTCGGCGGTGATCGTCACCGAACTCCGCCCCGGCTCGACGGAGACCAGCTGGACGCGGTTGGCATGGGCGTCGTCGAACGTGACCTCGACGCGGCCGCCGTCGATCGCGGTGTTCCAGGACACGATCTTCTGGCCGGGCCGGTCCTTGGGCACGACGCGCAGCCGCTGAAGCGCGTAGGAGACGGGTTTCGACCATTCGTAGGTCGTCTCGTGGCGGATGGTCAGGCGATGCGTCTGGGTCATTTGGCGAACCTGTAATCGGTTTCCATCTGCGCGCCGAGTTCGGCATTGCGGCGCAGGAAATCCTGAAGAAACTGGTGCAGTCCCCGCTCGAACACCGCATCGACGGTCAACCGCTCGAAGTCGCGGCAGATCGCGTCGGCCATGTCGTGACAGGGCAGGCGCGTCCCGTAATCGCGGTAGAGATGCTCCAGATGGCCGCCGATCTTGTTGTAGCAGAAGGCGAGACTGCGCGGCTGACGGCCGTCGAAGATCAGGAACGACGCGATGTCGCGCGCCCGGCGCGTCCGCCCGTGGACGAAGCGGAAGGACGCCTCGGCCGAGACGGAGCGCAGGATCATCTCCCACTGGGTGTTGTCGAGCGTCGAGCCCACGCCCGCCGCTGTGGGCAACAGGACGTAGTATTTCACGTCCAGCAGCCGCGCGGTCGCGTCGGCCCGCTCGACGAAGGTGCCGAGCCGGGTGAAATCGAAAGCATCGTCGCGCAGCATCGTGCCGTGAAGCGAGCCGCGCACGAAGGCCGAGCGCTGCTTGATGAGTCCGAGGACGCGCGGCACGTCCTTGGGCGTCACACGGCGCGACAGGGCCTCGTTCAGCGTCATCCAGCATTCGTTGACCGCCTCCCAGACCTCGCGGGTGAGGCCGGTGCGCACGAGCTTGGCGTTCATCCGGGCGTTCTCGATGCAGTTGAGGACGCAGGCCGGATTGTTGCGGTCGCGCAGCAGCCAGTCGGTGACGGCCTCGGCGCTGATCTGGTCGTGATGCGCCTCGAAGCCGCGCCGCGCCCATGCCGTCTCCAGCACGGAGGTCCATTCGCTTTCGGCCCGGTCCGGCCGGGTCAGCGCGATGCGGTGCCCCGTCTCGACCAGACGGGCGAGGTTCTCGGACCGCTCCATGTAGCGGAAAAGCCAGGTCAGGCCGCCTGCGGTTTTGCCCAGCATCAGCGCGCACCTCCGGGACCGACGACAGCGATTACCCATGGGTAATTCGCGCAAGACGTTGAACTGGTTGAGGGAAATTTCCAGGTCATCTCAATCATCCCCCAGCACCCAGGTATCCTTGGTGCCGCCGCCTTGCGAGGAGTTCACCACGAGCGAACCCTTCTTGAGCGCCACGCGGGTCAGGCCGCCCGGCGTGATCTCGATCCCGTCGGGCGAGACGAGGACGAAGGGGCGCAGGTCGACATGCCGTGGCGCGAGGCCCGTACGCTGAAAGATCGGACAGGTCGACAGCGCCAGCGTCGGCTGGGCGATGTAGTTCGCCGGCCGCGATTCCAGCTTCTTTCGGAAGGCGCGGATGTCCTTTTTCGAGGCGGTCGGCCCGATCAGCATCCCGTAGCCGCCCGAGCCGTGCACCTCCTTGACGACCAGCTCCTCAAGGTTGTCGAGGACGTGGGCCAAACTGTCGGGATCGGAGCAGCGCCATGTCGGGACGTTCTCCAGAAGCGGTTTCTCGCCGGTATAGAACTCGACGATCTCGGGCATGTAGCTGTAGATCGCCTTGTCGTCGGCCACGCCGGTCCCCGGTGCGTTGGCGATGGTGATGCCGCCTGCGCGGTAGACATCAAGGATGCCCGGCACGCCGAGATAGCTGTCGGGGCGGAAGTTGAGCGGGTCGAGGAAGTCGTCGTCCACGCGGCGATACAGCACGTCGATGGGGCGATACCCTTGGGTCGTGCGCATCGCCACCCGGCCATCGACGACGCGCAGATCGTGCCCCTCGACCAATTCCACGCCCATCTCGTCGGCAAGGAAGGAATGTTCGTAATAGGCCGAATTGTGAATGCCCGGCGTCAGGACCGCCACGACCGGATCACCGTTGGCGGCGGGCGGCGCGCAGGCGGCGAGGCTGGAATGCAGATTGGCGGGATAGTTCGAGACCCGCTGCACCCGGTTTTGCTGGAACAACTCAGGGAACATGCCGAGCATCGTCTCCCGGTTCTCGAGCATGTAGCTGACGCCCGACGGCGTGCGGGCATTGTCCTCGAGCACGTAGAATTGCTCGGGGCCGGTGCGGACGAGGTCGATCCCGACGATGTGGGTGTAGATGCCGCCCGGCGGCTCGACGCCGATCATCTGGCTGAGATAGGCGTCGTTCTTGGCGAGCATCTCGACCGGAAGCAGGCCGGCGCGGACGATCTCCTGACGGTGGTGGATGTCGTGCAGGAAGGCGTTGAGCGCGCGGACCCGCTGCTCGATCCCCTTGGACAGGCGCGCCCATTCGCGCGCCGCGATGATGCGCGGCACGATGTCGAACGGGATCAGCCGTTCGGCGGCGTCGGGATCGCCGTAGACGTTGAACGTGATGCCGGTGCGCCGGAACACGTCCTCCGCCTCGCGGGCCTTCGCGCGCAGATGTGCGGGATCCTGGCTCGAAAACCAGGCTTCATAAGCCTTGTAGGCGTCGCGGATGGACCCGTCAGGGTTCGTCATCTCGTCGAAATAGGGCGTGTCGGTCATTTCAGGACATTGCGGTGCACGCGCGGGACTTGCAACCCGGTCGCACACCTCCCGCGCCTGCCTGCGGCGTCTTGGCCCCGAACGCGGCGCTTTTGCCCGGAGCGCAGGCTTGATAGGATCGCCTTCTGGAACCGTCGTGTTCGTCATCCGGCGGGGATCGCGCGCCAGGGCGACTTGAAGTGAGGGCCGCAGCTTGAGATCCATCATCGCCGCCGCGGCCCTCATGTGGGCCGGAACCGCCACGGGCCAGCAGGTGCAGCTGGCGATCGCCGCCGACGAGGACCTGACCGAGGCGCTGCGCGCCGCGTCGCTGACCGTCGAGGCGGCGAACGATCCAGACGCCGCGCGGCGCGACATCGTGGCCGCCGCGCAGGCCGACTACCAGCGCCTGCTGGCCACCCTGTACGAGGCGGGGCATTTCGGCCCGACCATTTCCATCGAACTCGATGGCGTCGAGGCCGCCGCCCTGCCCGTGGTCGGCCGCGACGAGGGTCTGGATGTCGTGCGGATCGAGGTGGTAGCGGGGCCGCAATTCCTGTTCGGCGCGACCGAGATCGCGCCGGTCCCGCGCGGCACCGAATTGCCGGAGAGGTTCGCGTCGGGCGCGCCGGCGGGCACGGAGCCGATCCGCCAAGCCGCCGTGACCGCCATCGAGGCCTGGCGCGCGCGCGGTCATGCCAAGGCCGAGATCGCCGCCGAGCAGATTACAGCCCGGCATCCGGCGGAGCGGCTCGATGCGCGTCTCTCCGTCGCACCCGGCCCGCGCCTGCGATACGGCCCCGTTTTCGTGGACGGGGCGGACGACGTGCGCGAGGGGCGGATTTCCCGCATCGCCGACCTGCGCCAGGGGCGGATCTTCGACCCCGACGAGGTGCGCGAGGCGGCACGGCGCCTGCAGCGGACCGGCGCGTTTTCCTCCGTCGCCATCACCGAGGCCGAGGAAATCGGGCCGTCCGAGACCCTGCCGATGACGATCCGCGTGGCCGAGCGCCTGCCCCGCCGCTTCGGCGTCGGCGCCGAGATCGCCTCGGAGGAGGGGCTGGGCCTCACCGCGTTCTGGCTGCATCGCAACCTGACCGGCTTCGCCGACAGTTTCCGCGTCGATGGCGAGATCGAGGGCATCGGCGGCCGCACGAGCGGCGAGGATTACTCCCTGTCCTTCGCCTATAACCGGCCCGCGACCTTCAACCCGGAGACCGACCTGTTCGTGAATGGCGGGGTCGAAAGCCTCGACCAGCCGAACTTCTCGTCGGACCGCGCCTATATCGAGACCGGCGCGCGGCGGATCGTGTCCGACGAGTTCCGCTATTCCTACGGCATCGGCTACGATTACAGCGAGACGACCGACGCGCTCGGCACGCGCGAATTCTCGAACCTGTCCTTCCCGCTCGCGGCGACCTACGACCGGCGCGACGACCCGCTGAACCCGCGCGACGGCTATTACGTCGAGGCGGGGCTGGAGCCGTTTTACGGCTTTCGCACCTCGGGGACGGGAACGATCTTCGAGGCCGACCTGCGCGGCTATCAGGGCTTCGGCGAGGGTCGGCGGACGGTGGTCGCGGCGCGGCTGCAACTTGGCTCCGTCATCGGTCCCGACATCGACGAGGTGCCGGGCGAGACGCTCTATTTCTCCGGCGGCGGCGGCACGGTCCGCGGCCAGGAGTTCCAGTCGCTCGGCGTGGAGACTGCCGGGGGCGACACGATCGGCGGCCGCTCCTTCCTCGGGCTCTCGACGGAGTTGCGGCGCGATGTGACCGGCAATATCGGCGTGGTGGGCTTTTTCGATTACGGCCGCATATCCGAAGACAGCGGCTTCTCGGACGGGCGGGACCATACCGGCGCGGGTCTGGGCCTGCGCTACGATACCGGCATCGGACCGATCCGCCTCGACGTGGGCTTTCCCGTCTCCGGGCCGGAGGATGACGGCGGGGCCGCGGTCTATATCGGCATAGGACAGGCGTTTTGATGAAACAGTTCCTCGCCCCTCTCGCCGTGGCGCTCGCCGTCGCGTCACCTGCTTCCGCACAGGATGCCGAGGCGGCGCGCGACCGCGGCTTCATCGTCGGCCTGATCGAGGACAACCTGTCGGCGCCCGGCCTGCAGGTGCGGCTGGAGGGGTTCGAGGGGGCGCTGTCGTCGCAGGCATCGCTCGACCTGCTGCAGGTCTCCGACGACGAGGGGGTCTGGCTGCGGCTGGAGGATGTCGTCCTCGACTGGAGCCGCTCGGCGCTGCTGCGCGGGCGGCTGGAGGTCGAGGAGCTTTCGGCCGGCCTGATCCGGGTGGAGCGTGCGCCGCTGCCGCCCGAAGGGGTCGAGGCGCTGCCAGATGCGGGGGCCTCGGGGGGCTTTTCGCTGCCGAACCTGCCGGTCTCGGTCGATATCGACCGGCTGAACGCCGAGCGGATCGAACTGGGTGCGCCGCTCGTGGGGCAGGAACTGGCGCTGACGCTGGAAGCGTCGGCGGAGCTGGACGAAGGGTCGGGAAGCGTGACGCTCGAGGCACGCAGGCTCGACGACGTCGAAGGCAGCTTCTCGATCGAGGCCGCCTACCGGGCGGAGACGGAGGAACTCTCGGTCGATCTCGACATCGCCGAGGGCGAAGGCGGCATCGCGGCGACGCTGCTGCAACTGCCTGGCGCGCCGGCGATCCGGCTGACGGTGGACGGGTCCGGCCCGCTCGACGATTTCGAGGCCGACGTGGCGATCGCGTCCGACGGGGTGGAGCGGATTGGCGGAGACGTCACCCTCTCGGGGATCGAGGACGGCCGGCGCTTCGCGGTGGATCTCGACGGCGACGTCACCTCCCTCTTCGCGCCGCGCTACCGGGCGTTCTTCGGCGACGAGGTCGGCCTGCTGGCCCGTGGGGCGATCTACGACGACGGGCGCATCGCGCTCGACACGCTCGAGGTGAATACGCAGGCGCTGACGCTCTCGGGCGAGGCGGTGATCGGGGCGGATGGCTGGCCCACGCTGCTGGACATCACGGGCGAGATTTCGGCCGATGACGGAACGCCTGTCCTGCTGCCGGTGGGCGAGGCCACGACGTTGGGGCGCGCCGCGTTCCTGCTGCGCCACGACGCGTCGGTCTCCGAGGATTGGCGGCTTGTCCTGACGGCGAACGACTACGACGCGCCGACGCTTGCCTTCGCCCGTGCCGCCCTCCGCGCGACCGGCACGCTGGCGCGCGAGGACGGCATCGTCGCGGCGGCGACGGGCGCGGTCGAGACGCGGCTGATCGGGCTGGACCTTGCCGACGACGCGCTTGCCCGCGCGGTGGGCTCCGACGTGGCGCTGACGGGCGATGTCGCGTGGGAAGCCGGGGCGCCGGTGCGCATCGCCGATCTGGTTCTCGACGGGTCGGGTTACGGGCTGCGGGGCGGGGTCGTGATCGACGCGACCGACCCGGAGGCGCCGCTGACCGTGTCGCCCGACCTCGTGGCGCAGATCGCGGCGTTTTCGCAATTCTCGGAACTGGCCGGGCTGGAGGATCTCGCGGGCTCAGGCGAGGTGACGCTGTCAGGCGATATCGCGCCGATCGCGGGAAGCTTCGATCTGTCGGTCGAGGCGCTGGCGCGCGATCTGGCGTTCGGGATCGAGCGGGTCGATGGCCTGCTGGCGGGCGAGACGACGCTCGATCTCGCGGCGCGGCGCACGGTCGAGGGGACGTTCCTCGAGGCGCTGTCCCTCAAGAACCCGCAGCTGACGGTCTCGGGCGAGGCCCGTCTGATCGCCGAGGACGCGGAGACCGGAGAGACCAGCGCCGCGGAACTGACCGCGCGGATCGCCGACGGCACGGTGATCGATCCGCGGCTCGACGGGCCGGTGACGCTGCAGGCCGATCTTGCGCAGAATGCGGCGGGCATCTGGCAGGGCGACGTGGCCGCCACCGCGCCCGAAGGCGTGACCGTGTCCGCAAGCGGCGCGCTGACCGGCGACAGCCCCGACATCACCTTCGCCGCCGAGGTGCCGAACCTGTCGGCCTATGCCGAAGGCGTGCCGGGCGCGCTGTCGCTTGACGGCCGGGCCTTTGCGCGCGGCGGCGTGTGGTCGGTGGAGGCCGATGCGGCGGGCCCCTACGGCGCCACGGCCGAAATTTCCGGCCCGGTCACCGGCGACGCGGTGGAGATCGCGTTCGAGGCGCGCCTGCCCGATCTCTCCGACCCGGTCCCGGCGGTCGCGGATCTCGATGCGTTGCAGGGTCCGGTCACGCTGTCGGGTGTGGTGACGCAGCCGGGCGGGCAATGGGCCGTCGACGTCGCGGCGGACGCGCCGTCCGGCATCACTGCGCGCGCCGAGGGTGTCGTGACCGGCCCGGCGGCGCGGCTGGAATATGTCGCCACCGTGCCGGAAGTGCAGGATTTCGTGCCCGCCATCGAGGGGCGGCTGGACCTCGACGGTGCGCTGGCGCGCAGGGGCGAGGATTGGGCGCTGGAGGTTGAGGCGCGCGGACCCTACGACGCGGTCGTGACCGCCGAGACGGTCCTGACGGAGCAGCCGCTGCGCGTGGATTTCACGGCCGACATCGACGATCTGTCGCCGCTCGCCCCCGTGCCCGGCGGCCTGTCGGTCACGGGCGAGGCGGTGCAGACCGAGGACGGCTTCGTGATCGACCTCAACGGGACCGGCCCCTACGATGCGACGCTCGACGTGAGCGTTGACCTGACCGGGCCCGGCCCGCGGATCACCGCGGAGGGGCGCATCCCCGATTCGAGCGCGCTTGTGCCGCAGCTTGCGGGGCCGCTGACCTACGATGTCGTGGCCGAGCAGGTCGACGGGCAATGGCGCGTCGCGGCGGATGTCGATGGCGCACAGGGCATCTCGGCCAGCGTCGACGGCATCGCGACGGGGCCGGAGGCCGATCTGGATTTTGACCTGTCGGTGGCGAATGTGGCGCCCTTCGCGCCCGGTCTCGACGGTGCGCTCGACGCGTCGGGCCGCCTGTTCCAGCAGGGCGGCAACTGGAACGTCGATCTGGACGCGTCCGGCCCGCTGAACGCGTCGCTCGACGCGCAGGGCGTTCTGACCGGCGGGGCGCCCTCGGCGGAGTTCACGCTGTCGGTGCCCGATATCGGCCGGATCGTGCCGGAGATTTCCGGCCCGCTCAGCGCGTCGGGGACGGCCACGCAGCAGGGCGACGCCTGGGCGCTCGATGTCGATCTCGACGGCCCGGCGGGGACGAATGCCGCGGTGGACGGCACCATCGGCACGGATGGCACGCTCGACCTGTCGGTTGAGGGGGCCGCGCCGCTGGGTCTCGCCAATGGCATCCTCGCGCCGCAGCGGCTGACGGGCGTGGCGCAGTTCGACCTCGACGTGACGGGGCCGGCGGGCCTCGACGCGGTATCGGGCACGATCCGCACGTCGGACGCCGCTCTGGTTCTTCCGACGGCGCGCAACAGGCTGGAGAATATCGAGGCCACGGTCACGCTTTCGGGCGGGCGGGCGCAGATCGCGCTGACCGGATCGCCGGAAGCTGGCGGCACCCTGTCGATCGATGGGCCGATCACGCTGAGCGCGCCGTTCAACGCCGATCTCTCGGCGGAATTCGACATCACGCTCGACGACCCGGCGCTCTATACCGCCGATCTGGAGGGGCGGATCGCGGTAACGGGCCCGCTGACCGGCGGCGCGACCATCTCCGGCGACATTCTGGTGGACGAGGCGGAGATCGTCGTGCCGGCCTCGGGGCTGACCGCGATCGGGGAATTGCCCGAGATCGAGCATCTGGGCATCCCCCGGCCGGTGCAGCGGACGCTGGCGCGCGCCGACCAGCTGAACCGCGGGTCCGACGCGGAAGACGCGCGCGGCGGTGGCGGGCCGGCTTACCCGCTCGACCTGACCATCCGTGCGCCCGGCGAGATCTTCGTGCGGGGGCGCGGCCTCAACGCCGAACTCGGCGGGGATCTGCGTCTGACGGGGACGACGGCAAACCCGATCGCGGCGGGAGGATTCCGGCTTATCCGCGGACGTCTCGACCTGCTCGGCCAGCGCTTCGCCCTGGATGAGGGGTCGATTTCTTTCGCCGGTAGTTTCGTGCCGATCGTCCGGCTGGTCGCGACGACGGTGACCGATACGGTCACCGCGTCCATCGTGATCGAAGGCCCGCCCAGCGAGATCGATGTCAGCTTCGAAAGCGTGCCCGAACTGCCCGAGGAGGAGGTCGTCGCGCAGATCTTCTTCGGCCGCGACCTCAGCCAGCTTTCGCCGGTACAGGCGCTGCAACTGGCGAATTCCATCGCCACCCTGGCCGGCCGCGGCCAAGCCGGGCTTCTGAACGACTTGCGCAGCAGCACGGGGCTCGACGACCTCGACGTGACCACCGATGCGGAGGGAAATGTCGGCCTGCGGGCGGGCAAGTACCTGTCCGACAACGTCTACACGGATGTGCAGGTCGATCAGGACGGCGCGGCGTCGATTTCGCTCAACCTCGACGTGACGCCGAATCTCACGGTGCGCGGCGCGACGGGCGCGGCCGGGGACACGTCGCTCGGCGTGTTCTTCGAGCGGGATTACTGATGGCGGCGCGCGACGATCTTGTCTGCTGTCCGGTCTGCGACGCCTTGCACGAGGTGGGCGAGATCGAGCCGGGCACGCGGCTGCGCTGCATCCGCTGCCGCACGATCATCGCCGTGGACCGGCCCGAGGCGATCGTCCGGATCGTGGTCCTGGCCACGACGTCGCTCATCCTGATGGGCGTTGTCGTGTTCTATCCGTTCCTCGAACTTCGCAATGGCGTCTTCACCAGCCGCGCGTCGGTGTTCCAGACGGTGATGAGCTTCAGCGGCGGCGTCATGGCGCCGCTCTCCATCGCCGTGGCGTTCTTCGTCATCGTCCTGCCGGTCGCGCGGCTGGCCACGCTCATCTGGGCGCTGGGGCCGCTGAGCTTCGACCGCGATCCGCTTCCGGGCGCGCGGACGGCCCTGCGCTGGGCCGAGGCGCTGAAGCCTTGGGCGATGGCGGAAATCTTCATGGTCGGCGTGGCGGTCGCGCTGGTGAAGCTGGCCGATCTGGCGACCCTGTCGATGGGGCCGGCCTTCTGGTCCTTCGCCGCGGTGGTCTTCGTCAACGCGGTCAAGGACACGCAATTCACCAAGCACGCGGTTTGGTCCGCGCTCGACGATGCGCGCCAGGTCAAGCGGGCCCGGCGTGAGGACACGGCATGAGCGGACCGTCGCATGGCGGGGCCTTCGACGCCCATACCGCCCGCGATGCGGGAATGGTCGGCTGCCGCCAATGCACGGCGGTCTCGCCCATCGATGCCGAGATCTGCGAGCGCTGCGGGGCCCTTCTGGAGAGCCGGGACCGCACGTCGCTGCAGCGCGTCTGGGCGTGGTGGCTCGTGGGTCTGCTGTTCTACATTCCGGCGAACCTCTACCCGATGCTCATCACCCGAACGCTCGGCCGTGCAAGCGCGGACACGATCGTCGGCGGCGTGATCGAGCTGGCCCATCACGGGGCCTATTTCGTCGCGGGGATCGTGTTCTTTGCCTCGGTCATCATCCCGGTGGGCAAGTTCGTCGCGATCGCCTATCTCGCGCTGGTCGTGCGCCGGGCGCACGGGATCAAGCCGAAGACGCTGCTGCATCTGTACGAGTTCGTCGAATGGATCGGGCGATGGTCGATGATCGATGTCTTCGTCGTCGCGATCCTCGTGGCGCTGGTGCAATTCAACCTTCTCGCGACGATCAATCCGGGTATCGCCGCCGTGTCCTTCGCGTTATCGGTCGTTTTCACCATGTTGTCGGCCATGAGTTTCGACAGCCGCCGCATCTGGGACGAGATCGAGACCGCCAGCCATGAGTGAAGATCCCGACCGCAGCGCCCGCCCTGCCGCGCCCGATGTCGAACGCCGCGGGCGGCGACGGGGCGTCGTATCGGCCGTCTGGCTGGTCCCGTTCGTCGCGATCATCATCGCGGTCGCCATCGCCTGGCAGTCCTGGCAGGATCGCGGCGTCCTGATCGAGATCGTCTTTCCCGATGCCTCCGGCGTCACGGCCGGCCAGACGACGCTGCGCTACCGGGAAGTGAGCGTCGGCGTGGTCGAGGATATCGGCTTTACCGCCGACCTCCGCGAGGTGATCGCCTATGTCCGGGTCAACGCGGAGATCGCGCCCTATCTCGACGAGAGCGCCTCCTTCTGGATCGTTCAGCCCGAGGTCACGGCCCGCGGGGTCGAGGGCCTGAACACCATCCTGTCGGGCACCTATATCCAGGGCACCTGGGACAACGAGGTCGGCGATCCGCAAACCACCTTCATCGGGGCCGACCGGGCGCCCATCGTGCCGCCGGGGGTCGAGGGCACGGCGATCGTGCTTCGTGCGCAGGACAGCTCGCGCCTCGGGCCCGGCGCACCGATCCTCTATCGCGGGATCGAAGTGGGCGAGGTCGCGGATCCGCGCCTGACCGTGGATGGCACCGAGGTGCGGGTCGATGCCTTCGTACGTGCGCCCTATGACCGGCAACTCTCGACCTCGACCCGGTTCTGGGACGCTTCGGGCGTGTCCGCGTCGCTCGGGGCGAGCGGGGTCGATCTGCGGATCGGATCGGTCGCCTCGATCCTCGAGGGGGGCGTCAATTTCGACACGCTGATTTCGGGCGGCGCACCGGTTCAGGCGGGTTACATCTACAACATCTACGACGATCTGGAATCGGCCCGCGCCTCGGTTTTCGCCGCGCCCGACGGGCGGTCCATCACGATGGGCGCGCTGTTTCCCGCGGCCATTTCCGGCCTGACGGAAGGGGCCCCCGTCCGGTTCCAGGGCGTGCGCGTCGGCACCGTCACGGCCGTGACCGGCTTCATCCGCCCCGACGAGCCCACCGGCGAGGTGCAGCTTCTGGCGGTCATGTCGCTGCTTCCGGCAAAGATGGGCCTGCCGAACATGGGCAACAATCTCGAAGGGATTGACTTCATCGACGATCTGGTCGCGGAGGGCCTGCGCGCGCGGCTGGTTTCCACGTCGATCCTGGGCGGCGATCTCGCCATCGACCTGATCGATGTGCCGGAGGCCGCTCCGGGGCAGGCGCTGGAGATCGGGATCGCCGCGAACCCGATCATCCCCAGCATCGAGACCGACGTGGAAGGCCTTGCCGCCAGCGCCGAGAACGTCCTGACGCGGATCAACGACCTGCCTATCGAGGAGCTTCTGGCTTCGGCGACGGATCTGCTCGACAACGTCAACCGGATTGCCGCCGACGACGCGACGCGGGCGATCCCGTCGGAGGTGATGGCCTTGCTGTCGGACGGTCAGGGCCTGGTCCGCGACGGGCGCAACATCCTGTCCTCGCCGCAGGTGGCGGGCGTGCTGACCGATATCGAGGCAGCTACGGGCGATCTGCGCGCGATCACGGCCGACGTCGCGGGGCGGCAATTGGCGGCGACGCTGGACAGCGCGCTGAATGCCGCGACCGCAGCGGCGGAAAACATTGCCGCCGGGACCGAAGGGCTCGACGCGCTTGCCGCCTCGACGCAACGGGTGCTCGACGGGGTGGAGGGCGTCGTCGCCTCCGAAGACACGCAGGCCCTCCCCGGTGAGGCGGTCGAGCTGATCCGCGAGGGCCGCGCCTTGGTCGCGGATCCGGCGATCGAGACGATCCTCGCGGACCTCGCCGCGGTCAGCACCGACATCCGCGCGATCACGCGTCAACTGACGGAGGCGGATGCCGCCGCCCGCCTCACCGCCGCGCTCGACGCCGCAGCCGAGGCCGCGACCAGCGTGGCCGGGGCGACCGAGGAGCTGCCCGCCCTGACGGATAGCGCCGAACGCGTGCTGGCCGAGGCGGAGGTTCTGGCGCAGCGGCTCAGCGCGCTGGCGGCGACGGCCAATGACCTGCCGCTCAACGATCTGGTGACCTCGACGACCGACCTGATGCGCACGGCGGATCTGTTCCTCTCCTCCGACGAGGCCGGCGACGTGCCGGTCGTCCTGTCGGAGACCCTGCAGGAACTGCGCCTGACCATCGAGACGATCCGCACCGGCGGGACGCTGGAGAACCTCAACACCACGCTGAGTTCCGCCGCCGAGGCCGCCGACAGCATCCGCACGGCCGCGACGGACCTGCCCGAACTCGTCGAGCGGCTTCAGACGGTGGCGGGGAATGCGGGAACGCTGCTCGACACCTATTCGGCCGGCAGCCGCGTGAACACCGAACTCTATTCCGCGCTGCGCGCCGCCGTGCGTGCCGCCGAGGATGTCAGTTCGCTGGCCCGGACGATCGAACGCAACCCGAATTCCCTTCTGCTCGGACGGTGATGGCCATGACCAGATCTCTTCTCCTCGCGCTGCCCCTCGCGCTGCTCGCCGGCTGCGGACAGACGCTCTACTTCGCGCCGCCGCCCGCGCAGTCGGACTTGCGCGTCGCCGTCGGGGCCGAGAGCGTGCAGATCAACAGGATCTCGATCCCCGAATACGCGATCAATCAGGAAATCCCGATCCAGCAGCCTGATGGCAGCCTCTCGACGGATACCGATCGGCTCTGGGCCGATCTGCCCGACCGGGCGATGCTGGCCTCGATGGTGCGCAATCTCAACGTCATCACCGACGCGCAGGTGGCCGCCGAGCCTTGGCCGTTATCGGGGTTTCCAGAGATCGAGCTTTCGATCTTCGTGGACGACATGATCGTTCAGGCGAACGGCGTGCTGCGGATGACGGGCACCTACGCATTCAAGTCCGAGACCGGGCGCGACCGGATCGAGCCGTTCCTGATCACCGCCCCGGTTGCGGAGGTGACGAGTTACACCGCCATCATCGCCGCGCATGAGGCCGCCTGGATCAAGCTCTCCGAGCAGATCGCCCGCGTGCTCTGACCGGTAGCCCCGGCACGCCATCGGCCGGGGCTGCCGATCCGGCCCCGGCCGCGATCAGCTCGGAACGACCTCGGACAGCGCGGCCAGCAAATCGCGGTCGGCGAATGGCTTGGAGAGCCGGCGCGCATCGTCGAGTTCCGCGGGAAGCTGAACCGTCGATGCGGTATAGCCGGACATGAACAGAAGCGGGCAGCCGCGCGCATGCAACTCCCGCGCGATATCGAAGCTGGTCTCGCCGCGGCCCAGATTGACGTCGAGCACCGCCACCACCGGCGTATGTTCGTCCAGATAGGCACGCGCATCCGATGCGCTGGAGCAAACGCGCAGATTCTCATAGCCGGCATCGCGAAGCGTCGCCTCTATATCCATCGCGATCAGCATCTCGTCCTCGAGGACGAGAATTTCGCCTTCCGTCATAAGGCCCCCCTGCAGGTCGAAGGTTTAGAACGTGGCATCAAGTTCGAGCCCGGCGGGCGCGTAATTCATGGTTATCTCGGCTTTTACGTCGGAAACCAGCACTTTCTCGATGACGATCGACCCAAAACCGCGACGATCGCCCGGGTCGGTGACGGGCGGGCCACCCACCTCGCGCCAGATCAGCCGCCGGGTGCCGGGTTCGCCGCCATCCGTCGTCTCGACCTCGACATGTCCGTCCGCATTCGACAGCGCGCCATATTTGGCCGCATTCGTCATCATCTCGTGCAGCGCCATGCCGAAGGCCGAGGCCTCGCGGCTGTCGAGCTTGATCGGGTCGCCCGCGATGCGCACCCGCCGGCCGGGCGCCCGCTCGTAGGGGGTGGCCTCGGCCACGACGAGGGCATGCAAGTCGGTCAGGACCCAATCCGCCTCGGTCAGCAGGTCATGCGTGCGCGCCATCGCCGAGAGGCGCATGCCAAGGCGGTCGTGGAAGCTCCGGGCGTCCTCCGCCCCCGGAAGAAGAAGACGCGACACCGCCCGCACCGTGGCGAGGCTGTTCTTCACGCGGTGCTGCAACTCGGCCAGGAGCAGCGTCTTGTCGCGCTCGCTGGCTTCGGCGCGGCGGCGGGCCTCGATCTGCTCGGTCAGCTCATAGCCAAAACTGATGACGCCGGTGACGTTGCCGCTTCCGTCGAGGACGGGATCCAGCGAATGGCCGATCCAGAGGTCTTCGACCTGACCGTCGCCGTTTCGGTCGAAGGACACACAGACTTCACTCGCGGCCTGACGTTCTCCGGTGTGATAGACCCGGTCGAAATACTCGATGACCTGCTGGCCCTCAAGCTCCGGCATCGCTTCGAGAAGGGGGAGGCCGATCAGGTTCCGGCCGCCCACGATCCGGTCGTTGAGCGGGTTTGAATAGACGTAGCGATGCTCCGGCCCCTCGAAGATCGCGATGAAGACCGGCGAGGCGTCGAACATGCGCTTCATCCGCGCCTCGCTCTCGGCGACCTCGTTCAACAGGCGCGTTTCGTCGGTCACTTCCCGCATGCAGGTGCCGACGGCATGCACCTCGTGATCGACGAAGACCGGGTAGAAATCCGCGAGGAAGCTGCGAACCATGTTCGGATTGCCCGGCACGGTCGTCTCGATGAGGTTGTTCAGGCTCGGCTCGCCGGTCTCGAAGATGTGGCGGTGCGTCGCCTCCAGATCCTCGGCCAGATCGGGCATCAGGTCGGAGAACGTCGCCCCGATATGCTCCTCGATCGAGAAGCCGTTGATGTCGGCAAGCATCTGGTTGATGCGCACATGCTTCATGCCCCGGTCGACCAGCGCCAGACCAACCGGCGTCGTGTCGTAGAGGTTCTCCAGCTCGGCATATCTCTCCGTGAGGTCGCGGCGCTTGCGCTCCAGCCGCTGCTCGTAGCGCTGGCGGATCGTGATGTCGGCGAAGGACAGGATGTAGCCGTCGATCCGGTCGTCGATCGTCCGGTAGGGCTTTATCCGCAGCAGGAAGGTCTCGCTGGTCTGCGGAATTCGCACCTCGCGGTCCAGCGGCCGAAGCGTGGCGAGGACCGTCTCCGCATCGTCGTGGAGTTCCCGGTAATCGATCCGCGAGGGCAGGTCTGAGATCGGGCGGCCGATGTCGCGCGGCGCGACTGTATAGAGCGCGGCGGTCGCGGGCGTGAAATTGCGCACGCGCAGATCGCGGTCTAGGAACAGAATGGCAAGGTCGGTCGCCTCGAACAGGTTCTTTAGGTCCGAATTTGCACGCTGAAGCTGTTGGTTGTTTTCGCGCAGTTCGGAATTGACCGCCTCGAATTCCCGGTTGGCGCGCCTGAGATCCTGCCCCGAGGCCCTCGATGCCGCAAGCGTCGCCGCCAGCTCCCGGCGCAGGCGGGCGTTCTCAAGCTCGAGCGGGTCGCGGTCGGCCGTCTCGCCCGCCAGCGCCGTCTCAAGGTGCGGCACTTCTGTCAGGACCAGAAGATACTCGTCGGCGTCCGGCCGCATCGGGCTGACGGTGATGTCGAAAGTTTGGGCGCCCCCCGCCTCTCCACGCAGGCGGATGTCCTCGACGGTCCGCTCCTCGCCCGAACGTGCGGCGGCGGACAGCGCGTCGCGGACAGGGTCGTGCAGGTCGTCGATCAGAACTGCATCCATAGGCTTCGACGGCGCAGGTTGCGCGAAGTGGCGCATCTCGGGCGACAGAAAGCGGACTTCTCCCGCGCCGGAAAGGACGGCGAAGGGAGACGCGGACCCACGTGGAAAAGGTCCGGCGGCTGGCCTTGTCGCAACCCGTGGCAGATTGGCGGGATCGCGCAAGGGTTCCGTCACGCCGGTCATCGGACCCGGCCCGAGCGGGAACTCCTCACGCTCATCATGCAGGGCGGCGAAGAACATCTCGACTTCGTCGATCTGCATCTGCGAGCCCTCCTGCCCTTCGCGCTTCTGTGTGATGACGCGGCCGCCGGATTCCTTGATCGCGCGCAGTCCCGCCGCCCCTTCCGGTCCCGCCCCGGGCAGGATCACCGCATGACCGTCGCGCCCCCGCGCCCGGGCGAGGCTTTCGAGGAAGTGGTCGAACGGATCGGCTGTCGTTTCCGGCCCCGCCCGGTCGAGGAGATGCAGCACATCCCCCTCGAGTTCCGCAATCCTGCCCGGCGGCAGCACATGGATATGGCCCGGGCGAAGGAGCTCGTCGTGCAGGATTTGCAGGACGGGAACGGCACATTCCGCCTGCAGCAAGTCGTGGAGCGCCGGCTTCCGATCCAACTCCCGATGCTGGATCACGATACAGGCGGCACGGTCCGAAGGCCGGAACCGGGACAGGATCCCGATCACGGCGTCGATGCCATCCGCCGACCCGCCCACTGCGACGACTGGGACCGAACGTACGGTGTCAGTCTTTCCGTCGCGCATGTGGTCCCGCTGTCTGGTTGAAGCCTGAATTGGTCTGACAGATTTATGCGGCATTGTCACGAGCCGGACGCGGCATGTTTCGGGCCCGACGTCACATCCCGAGGGACGGCACCGTAAACGGCAGCCTCAAAATCGTCATCGCCGCGACTGACCGCTTCTTTTCGGTCTTCCGGCGGGGCGGCCATCGCGCGGGAGCCGGAAGCCCCCGCGCGACACGCAGCTTACACGAACTTGCGGATTTCGCCCGTGCTCAACCGCTTCTGGTAGCTCCGCAACTCCCGCTTCACGACCGGCATCAGGACGTAAAGCCCGATGATGTTCACCACCGCCATCGCGAAGATCGCCGCATCCGAGAAGTCGATCACCGGGCCGAGACCCGCCGCGGCACCGATCACGGTGAAGATGCAGAAGATCACCTTGAAGACGATCTCCTTCGTCTGCCCCTCGCCGAAGAGGTAGGTCCAGGCCTTCAGCCCGTAGTAGGACCACGAGATCATCGTCGAGAAGGCGAACAGGACCACGGCCACGACCAGAACGTACTGGAACCCGTCGAAGGCCGATGCGAACGCCGCCGAGGTCAGCGCCACGCCCGTATTGCCGCCCATCGTCATGATTCCCGTCCCCGCCTCGTCGAGGATGAACAGCCCCGTCGCCGGATCGATCATGAGCTGGCCCGTGATCGTGATGACGAGCGCGGTCATCGTGCAGACGACCACCGTGTCGATGAACGGCTCGAGAAGCGAGACGAAGCCTTCGGTGATCGGCTCGTTCGTGCGGACCGCCGAGTGGGCGATGGCCGCCGATCCCACGCCCGCCTCGTTGGAGAAGGCCGCGCGCCGGAACCCCTGGATCAGCGCCCCGACAAAGCCGCCCGCCACGCCGAGCCCCGTGAACGCGCCGGCGAAGATCATGCCGAAGGCCGCACCGACCTGATCGAAGTTGATCAGGATGATCAGCAGCGCCGCGCCGACATAGAGCACGCCCATCAAGGGCACGACCTTCTCGGTCACCCGCGCGATGGACTTGATGCCGCCCACGATCACGAGGAACACGATCGTCGCAAAGACCACGCCGGTGATCCAGCCCGGGTAGTCGCCCACGACGCCGGCGATCTGGGCATGGGCCTGGTTGGCCTGGAACATGTTCCCGCCGCCGAGCGCGCCGAGGATGCAGAAGATCGAGAACATCACCGCGAGAAATCCGCCGCCCGGCACGCCACGCTCCGCAAACCCCTTCTTGAGGTAGTACATCGGCCCGCCCGACACCTTGCCGTTGGGATATTCGTTGCGGTATTTCACACCGAGCGTGCATTCCGTGAACTTCGTCGCCATCCCGAGAAGACCCGCAAGGATCATCCAGAACGTGGCTCCCGGCCCGCCGATGCCCACCGCGACCGCCACGCCGGCGATGTTGCCGAGGCCCACGGTTCCCGAAAGCGCCGTCGCCAGCGCCTGGAAGTGGCTGACCTCGCCGGCATCGTTGGGGTCGGAATAATCCCCCTTCACCAGCGCGATCGCATGCCCGAAGGCGCGGAACTGGATGAAGGCGAAGTAGATCGTGAAGACGAGGGCCGCGACCACCAGCCAGCCGACGATCCACGGGAAGTTGGTTCCCGGGAAGGACGAGAAGATCAGGCTCACGAACCAGCCCGTGGACGCGGCGAAGATGGAGTTGATCTGATCGTCGAGGGTTTGCGCCATCGCCGGCTGCGCCAGAAGCGCGACCGCGGCGGCCATTGTCGTTGTCTTGTGCATCGAAGGTCTCCTTTCCGGAGCGGAAATCATGGAACGATCGTCACCGGCACCGGCGCCGCCTGCGCGAGCGCCCCCGCCACCGACCCGAAGAGCCGCGAGGCCAGCGACGAGTGGCCCGTCCGTCCGATGACGATCTGGCTGGCCTTGGTTTCGCTCGCGATGCGGGCGAGCATCTCGGCGATGTTGCCGAAGCGGGACACGGTCGTGATATCCCCGCCCCCCCGGCTCTCCAGTTCCATGATCAAGGGCCTGAGGATGGCGTGATCGGCGCGCTTGAGCTCCTCCTCGCGGCGCATGTGCCGTTCCTCCAGCTCCTGAGGCGACAGGAAGGTGTAGGGCGACCATTCGAGAACATGCGCCACGATCAGCCCCACCTCCCGGGCCAGTGCGGCGTCCTGTGCGAATTGCACGGCACGCCGTGCGCTTGGGCTGCCGTCGTATCCCACGACGATCTGTTCCGTCATCTTGCCATCCCTTCAAGATCGTTTCCCCCGGCCCGCGGCGCCTCTCCGCCTCGGGCCATTCCGCCAGCCTTGAGCAGAAAGACCCATTGAGCAAGGAATTTCAGCCCCGCGCTCCGGCGGCCGACACCTCCCGCAGCAGCATCACCAGCGCCAGAACCGTCAGCGCCACACCCACCAGGATCCCGGCGGCCGGAGCGGGTTGGCCCAGCGCGATCTGCCACAGCGCGACCCAGGCGGGCACGAGGTAGGTATAGGCCATCACCTTCGCCGCCGGCAGCCGGAGCGCCGCATATTGCAGCAGCGTGAAGGTTCCCGCCGTGGCGAAGATCGCCGTGTAGCCGATGGCGATCCAGACCGCGCGCGGAAGCGCCGTCCAGTCCGTCGCCGCGATGGCCGGCGCGCCGACCGCCATAAGCAGGCCCGTCGCCGCCACCAGCGTCCAGAAGGTGAAGATCAGCGCCCGCTCGCCGCGGTTGAGCCGCCGTACCAGCGGCGTATAGGCGGCATGCGCCACGCATCCGGCGAAGTAGACCGCCTCGCCGCGCCCCACGTCGAAGGCGCGCAAGGCCGCCGGATCCGCGTCGAAGATGACCCACAGCGCCCCCGCCGCCCCGATCGCCAGCGCCGCCGCGACCCATGGCCCCGTCACCTGCCGCAGGAGCAGCCATGCGAAGCCCGCCGTCAGGATCGGGGTCAGCGTGAACACCGCCGCCGCCGAGACCGGCGCGGCGGTCTTGAGCCCCTCGAACATCAGCACGAAGTAGATTGCGAAGACGCCGCCCAGCACCCCGTAGCGCCACGGCGCCGCAAGCGCCGCGCGCCCGCCCCCGCCCCGCACAAGAACCGCCGCCCCGATGATCGCGGTGGCCAGCGCGAACCGCACCGCGTTCAGGGCCACCGGCGCGATGGCATTCGCCGCCGCCGCGCCCAGGGGAAACGACCCGGCGACCAGTGCGGAGAATAGGAGCATCGCGAGGTGCCCCCGCGCCGCCGGTCCCATTTCAGGCCGCCGTGCCGGGCCCGTCATCGCCCTCCATCACCGGCCAGCGCGTCGCCCAGTCCTTCAGGAAGGAGAGGAAGGTCTGCACCTTCGCCGTGCGGTGCAGGTCCACATGCGTCACGAGCCAGAGCTGGCTGTTCCATTCCGGCCGCGGCGGGAAGACCTGGACGATGTCCTCGCGCTGCTGCTCGGACCACGTGGTCGAGAACCCGATGCCGAGCCCGGCCTCCATCGCCGGTCGCGCCGCGGTGATCTGGTTGACCTGGAACCCGATGTTGCGCGCGGGGATGTGCTTTTTCATCCAGGCGAAGAACGGCGCACGCGGCGTCTCCTCCGCCGAGCCGATGAAGACGTGATCGCCGACGTCGTCGAGGCTGTCGGGCAGGCCGTGGCGGTCGATATAGGCCTGCGAGGCGTAGAGCGCGAAGCCCTGCATGTAGAACTTCTGCACCACGTTGTCGGGCTGGTCCGGCGGGCTGCCGGCGCGGATCGCCACATGCGCCTCGCCATATTCGAGGCGGAACACACGCTCGTCGGTGAGGAACTTGATCGTAACCTCCGGATGCTCCTCCCGGAAGGCGGCCAGCACGGGCGAAAGCAGCGGCGCCAGCACGGCGAGCGACGTGATGATCAACTCGCCCGTCACCTCGTTGCCACGGCCCTTGATGCGGTTGGCGAGCTGGCCAAGTTGGTCGTCGGTCGATTGCGCGACCTTGAGCAGATCCTGCCCTGCTTCGGTCGGAGTGTAGCCGCGGGCATGCCGCTGGAACAGCTTGGTGCCCAGCTTCGCCTCCAGCGAGTCGACATGCCGGATCACCGTCGCGTGGTGCACCCCCAGCGCCTGTGCCGCGCCCGATACGGTGCCCAGACGGGCCACCTGATAGGCGGTGCGAACCTCGTCCCAATCGTTGAATGCCATCGGCCCCTCCTGTGCGTGCATACTCGCGCCGCCCGCGCGTCAAGACAAGATCCCCCGCATGGGCGCACAGCGATTGTTGGCCGCCCTCCAGTTGCGCGTCGCCCGAAAGTCGCCAATTAGCCCCGAGACTTGCAAACCCGAGGATATTTCCATGACCATCCTGCGCATCGACAGCTCGGCCAAGACCGAAGGCTCCACCACCAGCGCGCTTCTCGACCGGATCGAGGAGCAGGTCGGCCGCGCCGACATCCGCCGCGACATCGGCGGCACCGCCTTGCCGCATCTCAGCGGCACCTGGCTGGCCGCGAATTTCACCCCCGAGGATCAGCGCACGGACGAGGCGCGCGCCGCGCTCGCGCTGTCGGACACGCTGATCGACGAATTGCGGGCCGCCGATACGATCTTGATCGGCGTGCCGATCTACAACTTCTCGATCCCCTCCAGCCTCAAGTCCTGGATCGACCTCGTCTGCCGGGCGGGGGTGACCTTCCGCTATACCGAGGATGGGCCGATCGGCCTGCTCGAGGGCAAGCGCGCGATCTTGGCCGTGGCGTCCGGCGGCACGCCTGTCGGGTCCGACATCGACTGGGCGTCGGGCTACATGCGCCATATCATGGGCTTCATCGGCATCACCGATGTCACCGTCATCTCGGCCGACCAGCTGATGGCGCGCGGCGACGAGGCCGTGGCGCAGGCGGACGCGCAGATCGCGGCCATCGCCGCCTGAGCTGCCTTCGGGAGGCGGCACGACAAAGCCCCGCCGCCTCCTCATTTCCGCCATATCGGGTATCCTACCTGCTCCAGCAGACGAAAATATCCGGAGCGCGCACATGCAGACCTTCTCTCAGAAGCGCGAGTGGCACTCGCTCAATCGAATGGCGGCCCTTTCGGGGATCGTGCTCATCGGCATCGTCGTCTTCGATCTCGTGGGCTACAAGTATTACGGCGGCTTCGACGAATTCGGCGTCACGACCGCGACGGCGGCCGATTGAAAGCGGGCGCTGCCACCCGGAACCGGACCATGACCGGCATACCGTCGCGGCCCCCACCGACGCTTTGCCTTGACGCGGGCTTCCGGATCGCGTAGCCGCCCCACCGATCCGGAAGCATCGGCCTTCCGGTCCCCGAATACGGGGATCGCCCTCCGCCAGCGCGTTGCGCCCGCGGGGGCGTTTGCGCATTACGCCGGGCGATCCCATCTGGGGGGCTGTCCAATCCGAGGAGGATCGCCCATGTTCGAGAGCCTGTCAGACCGCCTGAGCGGCGTCTTCGACCGCCTGACCAAGCAGGGTGCGCTTACCGAGGACGATGTCCGCACCGCCATGCGCGAAGTCCGCGTGGCCCTTTTGGAGGCTGACGTCTCGCTTCCGGTGGCGCGCGATTTCGTCAAGCGGGTGACCGCAAAGGCGACCGGCGCCGCGGTGACGAAGTCGATCACCCCGGGCCAGCAGGTCGTCAAGATCGTCCATGACGAACTCAAGCAGATCCTCGCCGGCGAGGAGGGCATCCCCCCGCTCAAGATCGACAACCCGCCCGCGCCGATCCTGATGGTCGGCCTGCAGGGCGGCGGCAAGACGACCACGACCGGCAAGATCGCCAAGCGCCTCAAGGACCGCGAGGGCAAGCGCGTCCTGATGGCGTCGCTCGACGTGAACCGCCCCGCGGCGATGGAGCAGCTGGCAATTCTCGGCGGCCAGATCGGCGTCGACACCCTGCCCATCGTTCCGGGCCAGTCCCCCGTCGACATCGCCAAGCGCGCCAAGCAGCAGGCGTCGCTGGGCGGCTACGACGTCTACATGCTCGACACGGCCGGACGGCTGCAGATCGACCAGGTCCTGATGGACGAGGTCGCGCAGGTTCATGCCGCCGTGCAGCCGCGCGAGACGCTTCTGGTGGTGGACGGCCTGACCGGTCAGGTCGCCGTCGAGGTGGCCGAGGAATTCGACGCCAAGGTCGGCGTCACCGGCGTCGTCCTGACGCGCATGGACGGCGACGGCCGCGGCGGTGCGGCCCTGTCGATGCGCGCCGTCACCGGCAAGCCGATCCGCTTCGTCGGCACGGGCGAGAAGCCCGACGCGCTTGAAACCTTCGATCCCGACCGCATCGCCGGCCGCATTCTCGGCATGGGCGACATCGTGGCCTTGGTCGAGAAGGCGCAGGAGACCGCCGATCTCGAGGCCCAGGAACGCATGATGAAGCGGTTCCAGAAGGGGCTGTTCAACATGAACGACCTCAAGGGCCAGCTCGTCCAGATGCAGAAGATGGGCGGCATGGAGGGCGTGATTGGCATGATGCCCGGCATGGGCAAGATGGCCAAGCAGATGGACAAGGCGGGCTTCGACGACCGCGTTCTCGTCCGCCAGATCGCCCTCGTGGATTCCATGACCAAGAAGGAGCGCGCCAATCCCGCGATCCTCCAGGCCAGCCGCAAGAAGCGCATCGCACGGGGCGCCGGGCTTGAAGTGTCCGAACTCAACCAGCTTCTCAAGATGCACCGTCAGATGGCGGACATGATGAAGAAGATGGGCAAGGGCGGCATGCTCAAGAAAGCCATGGCCATGATGGGCGGCAAGGGCGGCATGCCCGATCCCAGCCAGATGGATCCCGCCCAGCTGGAGGCCGCGGCCAAGCAGATGGGTTCGATGAAGGGGATGCCCGGCGGCATGCCCGGTCTCGGCGGCGGTGGCCTGACCCCTGGCCTGTCGGGTTTCGGGAAGAAGAAGTGATCATCGGCGCCGTGCAAAATACGGGCGGGCTCAAGACCCGCGCCCGCTCCGATCTGCCTCAGGTCCCGGACCTGAGCGGATTCCGTCATGACGGTGATCGGCCGCATGAGGGGCCGAACGGCGTCGCTTGTTGCCGCGTGTCGCTTACCAGCCTCACCTCCGCAGGGACCCGTCCTGAGCGGATGGACGAGGATTGTGGCGGCACACACGAGCCCGCAGCGCGCTTGGGACGCACACGGGTCGACACACGCGGTTTCATGCGCCTGTCGAGGAATGGGCGCACATCGCTAGGGCAGACATACCCGCTGACCGATCCTGATCGGCCAAGTGTTGAACTGTTCCGGCACATTATCGGCGGGACCCATGGGCAAAACCGCACGATCGCGCCGTCGCAAGCCACGGACAGACGGCAAGGTGCGCAGATCGGGGAGCATCCCTGACATGGGCGCGATGTCCGACATTCCCGTCCTCACCACGGACCGTCTGGTCCTGCGCGCCCCCGAGCCGCAGGATTACCCGGATTTCAAGGCGACCTTCTCGTCCTACCGCTCGCGCTTCATGGGCGGGCCGCTCAACGCCTACGAGGCGTGGATGCTCTATGCAGCCGAGATCGGGCATTGGGACATCCGGGGCTTCGGTATGTGGATGATCCACGCCAGGGACGACGACCGCACGCTCGGCATGGCCGGCGGCTGGCAGCCCGCGGGCTGGCCCGAGCGGGAGATCGCCTGGATCATCTGGCCCAAGGCCGCCGGTCAGGGCTATGCGCTCGAGGCGACGGATGCCGCCCGGCGGTTCTTCTACCGCCAGCACGGCTGGGACGGCGCGGTCAGCTACGTCGATCCCAAGCATCTCGATTCGATCCGGCTGTGCGAACGCCTCGGCGCGCGCCGAGACCCGGATGCGGCCAGCGTCGATGGCAACGACGTGGTCTATCGCCATCCCGCGCCCGCGGATCTGCGCGACACCCGCCTCGCTTGGGCCATCGCCCGCGAGATCGCGCATTACGCCGACCCGAAGCTAAAACCGGAAGGAGCGCCCGTTGACTGACGCAGCCTCTCGCGCGGCGGAACTCCTGGCCGGGCACCGCGCCTCGATCGACCGTCTCGATGCGATCCTCGTCTATACCCTGGCCGAGCGGTTCACCCGCACGCAGGCCGTGGGACAACTCAAGGCCGAACACGACCTTCCGCCCTCCGATCCGGAGCGGGAGGCCATCCAGATCGCGCGCCTCGAAGGGCTCGCGCAGGAGGCCGGGCTCGACCCGGCCTTCGCCAAGAAATTCCTCGCCTTCATTATCGAGGAAGTCATCCGTCACCATCGGACCCATCAAGCGTAACGAACGAAAATCACGGAGAGATACCATGGCTATGAAAATCCGGCTCGCCCGCGGCGGCTCCAAGAAGCGCCCGCATTATTCCATCGTCGCCGCCGACAGCCGCATGGCCCGCGACGGCCGCTTCATCGAGAAGGTGGGCACCTATAGTCCGCTGCTTCCCAAGGATTCGGAAGATCGCGTGAAGCTGGACATGGAGCGCGTGCAGCACTGGCTGAACCAAGGCGCGCAGCCCACCGATCGCGTCGCCCGTTTCCTCGAGGCGGCGGACGTCCTGCCCAAGCGTGAGCGCGCGAATCTCAAGAAGGCCGAGCCCGGCAAGAAGGCGCAGGAACGCGTGAAGCAGCGTGCCGACAAGGCCGCCGCCGCCAAGGCCGCCGAGGAAGAGGCCAAGGCCGCTCCGGCCGAAGCGAACGCGTCGGAGTAATCCCCGCATCCGGGGCGGCGCACCGGTCGCCCCGGGCATCATCCGCGCACCTTTTGAGGTCGCGCTGGGCCTATCCGCCTGTCGGGGACGCCCACTCCCCCAACCCTGATCTCAATTGCGGCGCGTAAGGCGTCTTTCGAACCCGGAGCCCGAGACATGAAGGATCACGTCTGCCTCGGCGCCGTCATGGGGTCCTACGGGGTTCGCGGCGAGGCGCGGGTCAAAAGCTTCTGCGCCGAGCCGTCCGCGCTTGGCGATTACGGGCCGCTTCTCGACGATACCGGCCGTACGCTCAGCCTGACCGTGTTGCGCCCGATCAAGGGCGGCTATGCCGTCCGCCTGTCAGGCGTTAGCAACAAGGAGGCCGCCGACGCTCTGCGCGGACAGCGGCTCTGGGCACCCCGCGCCGCCCTACCTGCCCTGCCCGACGACGAATTCTACCACTCCGACCTGATCGGCCTTTCCTGCGTCGATACGGGCGGCGCCGAGCTGGGCCGCGTGCATGCGGTTCTCGACCACGGCGCGGGAGATTTGCTGGAGTTGCGATCGAAGGGCGGCTCGCCCGTCCTCGTGCCGTTCACGCAGGCCATCGTGCCGACGGTCGACCTCGCCGCGCGCCGCATCGTCATTGATCCGCCGCCGGGCCTTCTGGACGATGACGAGACGGCAGCCGACTAGCTTCACGCGCGCCCTGCGCCGCGACCGCCTCGATCCCCGGCGTAAGATGGCGGTCCGAGCGGGAAAAGACCCGCGCGATACATGGTGTGGGCGGGGACAAGGAACCGCCTCCTCACGAGAACGTTATGCCGGCGAAACCGCCAACGGAGATCATCATGATCGAATGGATTCTCATACTTCTCGTCATCGCGGCAATCGCCGCCTTCTTCGGCATGGGCCGCGTATCGGGGGCCGCATTGACCGGGGCGAAGATTCTCATCGTCATCGCACTGGTGCTGTTCCTTCTCGTGCTATTCGGCATAATCGCCATCGCCTGACGCTTTTCCCGCCCCGCCTGGCACGCTAGGCGGGGCGACATGTCCGACACATCCAGATCCCACGGCACGAAATCCGTACGCCTTTCGCTGCGCCCGCGCGACCTCATGGCAGAGGCCGCACGGCCGGGATCCTGGGATGCGCGCGTCGTGACGCTGTTTCCCGATGCATTTCCCGGCATTCTCGGCCTCAGCCTCACGGGCAAAGCGCTCGAACAGGGCCTCTGGTCCCTGACCACGACCGACCTCCGCCGATTCGGTCTCACCCGCCACCGCAATGTCGACGCACCGCCCGCCGGCGGCGGTCCGGGCCTCGTGCTGCGTGCGGACGTGGTCGGCCCGGCGTTGGAGGCCGCGCGTGGCCCCGGCCCGTCGATCTACCTCTCCCCGCGCGGGCGTCCCTTCGATCAGGCGATGGCGCGTGAGTTTGCGGCCGGTCCGGGCGTGACCCTGCTTTGCGGCCGGTTCGAGGGCGTGGATCAACGGGTTCTCGACCATCACGACATACGCGAAGTGTCGCTCGGCGATTTCGTCCTGACCGGGGGCGAGATCGCGGCCCAGGCGCTTCTGGATGCGTGCGTGCGGCTCCTGCCGGGGGTTCTGGGCAATGCCGCCTCCACCGAGGAGGAAAGCCATTCCAACGGCCTTCTCGAACATCCGCAGTATACGAAGCCCGCCGAATGGGAGGGCCGCCGCATTCCCGATGTCCTGACCTCGGGCGATCACGGCCGTGTCGCGACGTGGCGGCGCGAACAGGCGGAGGCGATCACGCGCCAGCGGCGCCCCGACCTCTGGGCCAGGTACGAAGGCGACTGATCCCCGGCGCGCACGCCCCTTGCCATGTGGCGCGCCCTCCGCTAACGGGGCGCATCCCGGCGACGGGCGACAAAGAAAAGCCGTGCCGCAAAGGCACAGGACATCATCCGCGGGAAAACCGTGCGTAAGCCATAGGAGGGTCCGATGGACCTTATCGCTCAGCTCGAGGCGGAACAGGTTTCCGCGCTCGCCAAGAACATTCCCGACTTCAAGGCAGGCGATACCCTGCGGGTCGGCTTCAAGGTGACCGAAGGCACGCGCACCCGCGTGCAGAACTACGAAGGCGTCTGCATCAGCCGCAAGAATGGCGCGGGCATCGCCGGTTCGTTCACCGTCCGCAAGATCAGCTTCGGCGAGGGCGTCGAGCGCGTCTTCCCGCTGCATTCGACGAATATCGACACGATCGAGGTGATCCGCCGCGGCCGTGTGCGCCGCTCCAAGCTCTACTACCTGCGCGCCCGTCGCGGGAAGTCGGCGCGCATCGCCGAGCAGACTAATTACCGCGCCCCGAAGGCCCAGGAGAACGCGTGATGAAAAAGGATATCCACCCGAACTACCACATGGTCGACGTCAAGCTCGTCGACGGCACCGTGGTCCAGATGCGCTCCACCTGGGGATCGGAAGGCCAGCAGATCTCGCTCGACATCGATCCTTCGGTTCACCCGGCCTGGACCGGCGGATCGAGCCGTCTGATGGATACCGGCGGCCGCGTGTCGAAGTTCAAGAACAAGTATGCGGGCCTCGGCTTCTGATACCACCCGCACCGCATGACGACCGGCGCCGCCCCCCCTCGGGGGCGGCGTTTTTCGTTGCGGCGCCGCGCGGGAAACCACACATAGGCGCGAGAATTTCGCCTCCACCGATGCGACCCGATGGGAAAGCCGGGACGGAGACCGTAAGACGGCACCCAGCGGAGGGACGGCACCATGGCGCACATCATCGTATTCGGGAACGAGAAGGGCGGCTCGGGCAAGTCGACCTCCTGCATGCATACCGCGACCGCGCTGGTGCGATCGGGAGCGAGCGTGGGGGCGCTCGATCTCGACCTGCGGCAAAAGACCTTCACGCGCTACCTCGAGAACCGGGACGATTACGGCAAGCGGCACGGCGTGACGCTGCCCACGCCCCAGATGCAGGGCCTGCCGAAGGTCGACCGCGCCAATCTGGCCGAGGGCGAGAACCCGTTCGACAAGTCCCTCGGCCTCGCCGTCAAGGCGCTGGAGGCTCAGTGCGACTACATCATCATCGACTGCCCCGGCAGCCACACACGCCTGAGCCAGGTGGCGCATTCCCTCGCCGACACGCTGGTCACGCCGCTCAATGACAGCTTCGTCGATTTCGACCTTCTGGCGAAGATCGACCCCGATACCGGCCAGATCCTCGGCCCCTCGGTCTATTCCGAGATGGTCTGGCACGCCCGGCAATTGCGCGCGAAGGCGGGGCTCAAGCCGATCGACTGGCTGGTGCTGCGCAACCGGCTCGGCACGCAGGAGATGCACAACAAGCGCCGCATGGGTCAGGCGCTCGAGGATCTCGCCAAGCGGATCGGCTTCCGCGTGGCGCCGGGCTTCTCGGAGCGGGTGATCTTCCGGGAGCTGTTTCCGCGCGGCATGACGCTTCTGGACCTGCGCGATATCGGGGTGGCGAACCTCAACCTGTCGAACGTCGCCGCCCGCCAAGAGGTGCGCGACATGATTCGCGCTCTCGATCTCAAGGGCGTCGAAGCGGCATTCTGACGCGGCTTGGCATTTTCCGGCTTTACCGGCGCTCCGGGCGCAATCACCAGTGCATCATGGCGACCGGCGGCGCCGACTGGCCGCACATGTATTCCGGTCCAACTGCTTTGAATTCGCGCGAGTCGTCAGTTGGCACTCCGTAAACCGCCATCTTCGTCGGCCTTTGGTCGACGGTGCGACAATTCCCCTTGAGGAGACATAAGCCCGTGAAGAAGCTTTTGGCGACCGCAGCATTCGCCGTCACCGCCGCGACGGGGTTGGTCGCTCCCGCGATGGCGCAGGAGCCCGCCGCATGCGGCGACATCACGATCACCGAGATGGACTGGGCCTCGGCCGCCATCGTGACGAATGTCGCCAAGTTCCTCATGGAACAGGGATATGGCTGCTCCGTGACAGCGATTCCGTCCGCGACGACGCCGGCGATGGTTTCGGTCGCGGAAACCGGAAAGCCGGATATCGTCACCGAAGTCTGGACGAACGGAAATCCCGGCTACGATGAGCTTTCCGCGGCAGGCAAGGTCGTGACGCTGGCCGACGTGCTGTCGGATGGCGGCGTGCAGGGCTTCTACGTGCCGACCTTCCTCGTCGAGGAACACCCCCAGTTGGCGACGATCGAAGGTATTCTCGACAATCCGGACCTGGTCGAAAATCGGCTTCACAGTTGTCCGGTAGGCTGGGCCTGCCAAGACACGGCGACCGCCTATGCCCGCGCGGCTGGCTTTGAGGAAGCCGACATCGAAATCTTCCAGCACGGCTCGGGTGAGACGCTCGCGGGTTCAATGGCATCGGCCGTCGAAAGCCGTGAGCCATGGTTCGGATATTACTGGGAACCGACCAGCATCATGGGCAAGTACGACATGACGAAAGTCGATCTCGGCCCGTTCGATCAAGCCATCTTCGAATGCAATTCGGATCCCGATTGTGAAGAGGTCGGCATGACGTCCTATCCTGTCGTACCGGTCAAGACGGTTGTGACGACGACGTTCGCCGAGGATCACCCCGTTCTTACAGGGCTTCTCGACAACGTGCGCTTCACCAACGCCCAGATGAGCGAAGTCTTGGCTTGGCAGGAAGAGAACAGCGCCTCAGTCGAGGAGGCCGCAGTCTACTTCCTGAGCAACTACTCCGACGCTTGGCAGAGCTGGATCAGCGATGAGGCCCGTGCAAAGCTTGCTGGTCTTCTGCAATAAGCTTCGATCCCGAAGCTGGACCCTTTGGCCCCGCTTCTGCCGAACAAGGTGCGGCACGGGAGGCGCGTTCGGGAACGGGGCGGGCTCCTTCGCGAAGGACGGGCGGCGCGCATCACCTCCGCAGCGGGCGGGCATTGCGCAATCAGGCCGCCCGCCAGGAGGTGCAACAAGATCCGCACCCTCGACCCCAAAGGCGTTGAAGCGGCGTTCTGACACAGGTGACGCGGGGCAGAATGTCCCCTGCGTCATAAAGTCGGTTGACCTTGGCCCTCCTGCTTGCAACCTTCAGAACCTGCTCGCGCCCTACAAAAGCGGGATTGCAGCAAGAATCGCCTCGCACAGGGCGGGACCGGATTCCGTTCGGGAACCTGGCAAAAGATGTATTCCGGAGACTTGTACCACATGAAGAATTTCTTGATCACCACGGCCTTCGCCGCCGCATCCGCGACCGCGATGTTTACCGGTGCCGCACAGGCACAGGAAGAGTGCGGTCAGGTCACGATCACCGAAATGAACTGGGCCTCCGCGGCCGTCGTCACCGGCGTCGCCTCCTTCCTGATGGAGCAGGGCTATGGCTGCAACGTCATCAAGGTGCCGTCCTCGACCACGCCGGCGCTCGCCTCCGTATCCGAGACCGGGACGCCCGAGATCGTCACCGAACTCTGGATCAACGGCACCCCCGCCTATGAGCGGCTGTCGGAGGCCGGCACGATCACCACGCTGACCGACGTGCTGCTTCCGGGCGGCGTCGAGGGCTGGTGGATCCCGACCTACCTCGCCGAGGAGCATCCCGAGCTTCTGACCATCGAAGGTCTGCTCGCCAACCCGGAGCTTCTGGACAACCGCTTCCATCAATGCCCCGAAGGCTGGGGCTGCAAGAACACCAATGCCGGCATCATCGAGGCCCTGGAGCTCGAGGAAGCTGGCTACGAGATCTTCCAGCACGGCTCCGGCGAGACGATGGCGACTTCGATCGCCGCCGCCGTCCAGAACAAGGAGCCGTGGCTCGGCTATTACTGGGGCCCGACATCGGTTCTCGGCAAGTACGACATGAGCAAGGTCGATCTGGGCGAGTACAACGAGGAAGCCCATATGTGTAACGCCGATCCCGATTGCGAGGACGTCGGCATGTCCTCCTACCCGGTCGGCCCGGTCAAGACGGTCGTGACCACCGACTTCGAGGAAAACCACCCGGCCCTGACCGAACTGTTGACCAACCTGACCTTCACGAACGACCAGATGAACGAGGTTCTGGCCTGGCAGGAGGACAACAACGCCTCCGCCGAAGAGACCGCGGTCTACTTCCTGACGAACTATTCGGATGTCTGGCAGGACTGGGTGAACGACGCGGCGCGCGAGAAGCTCTCGATATTCATCCAGTAAATTTCGACGACGGCGCGGGCCCTGCGGGGCCCGCTTCGCATTCCGGGAGCCGGCACGAACGACCGGCGCATCCCGCAAAAACGAACGAACCCGTACGACGAAAAAGACGGATCTGGGACATAATGGCCACTTATGATGGATTGTTCGAGGCGCTCGGCCTCGGGGACTGGTGCGGGGGCGGCGCGACGGGCGGCCCTATGACGATGGCGGAGCTTCTGGCCCGGGCGCAGGGCGGCGGGACGCCGGATGGCGCCGCCGAGCCGGCCGTACCGCTGCTGGAGACGCCCTTCCCCTCGCTCGATGCCCTCAACCAGGCCTGCGGCGCCATCCCGCGTTCGCGCGACATGACCCGCGGGGTCGAACAGGGCTTCCTCGCCATCAAGGATCCGCTCAAGGTCGTGCTCGACCCGATCACGCAGCCGCTGTCGTGGATGCTCGACCTCTCGCTGGAGGCGTTTCAGGCCATTCCGTGGTTCATCATGATCCCGCTGCTGATCGCCATCGCCTGGTTCTCGACCAAGAAGGCCGGCGTGACGCTGCTGGTGGCGTTCTCGTTCCTGTTCATGGCGTTCATCAATTACTACGACGACGCGATCCAGACGCTGTCGATCATCTTCGTCTGCACGATCATCGCGGTGCTTCTGGGCGTACCGGTGGGGATCGCGATGTCGCGCTCGAACGCGCTGCAACGCTCGGTGATCCCCGTTCTGGACATGCTCCAGACGCTGCCGACCTTCGTCTATCTCGTGCCGCTGATCTTCCTGTTCTCGGTCACCGAATCCAAGCTCTACGGGATCGCGATCATCCTCTACGCCATCGTGCCGGTGATCCGCCTGACGGATCTGGGCATCCGGCTCGTGGACAAGGACGTGATCGAAGCGGCCGACGCCTTCGGCATGTCCTCCCGCCAGAAATTGTGGGGTGTGCAAATCCCGCTGGCGCTGCCCAACATCATGGCCGGCGTGAACCAGACCATCATGATGAGCCTCGCGATGGTCGTGATCGCCTCGCTGGTCTCGGCGCCGGGGCTGGGCGTGAAGGTCCTGGCGGGGATCCGGAACCTTGAACTGGGCGTGGGCCTCGTCGCGGGCTTCTGCATCGTCCTCCTCGCGGTCCTACTCGACCGCTCCACCAAGGCCGCGCTTGGCCGCATCGACGCGAGTGACCGGGGATGAGAGACGACATGAACGAAGGCGAGGTGAAGATCTCGATCCGCAACCTTTACAAGATTTTCGGCAACGACCCGAAGGCGGCGCTGCAACACGTGCGCGACGGCGTCGCCAAGCCCGAGCTTCTGGATCAGTACGGCCACGTGCTCGGCCTGCAGGACATCAATGTCGACATCCGCGCGGGTCAGATCACCGTCATCATGGGCCTGTCCGGATCGGGCAAGTCCACGCTGATCCGGCATCTCAACCGGCTGATCGATCCGACGGCGGGCGAGGTCATCGTCAACGGCGAGGACGTGCTGGCTTATGGCGAGCGGCGGCTGGCAGAGTTGCGGCAGAACACCATGTCGATGGTGTTCCAGAAGTTCGCCCTCCTGCCGCACAAGACCGTCCTGCAAAATGCGGGCATGGCGCGGCGCGTGAAGGGCGAGGCGGGATCCGCGATCGACGAGGATGCGCGCAAATGGCTCGGGCGCGTTGGCCTCGACGGCTACGAGGGACACTACCCTGCGCAGCTTTCGGGTGGCATGCAGCAGCGGGTCGGCATCGCCCGGGCGCTGGCCTCGGATTCCGAGATCATGCTCATGGACGAGGCGTTCTCGGCGCTCGACCCGCTGATCCGCACCGACATGCAGGACCTGCTCCTCGAGCTTCAGCGCGAGTTGCACAAGACGATCGTCTTCATCACCCACGATCTCGACGAGGCGCTGAAACTGGCCGACCATCTCGTCATCCTCAAGGACGGCGCCGTGGTTCAGCAGGGCGAGCCGCAGGATATCCTGCTGCATCCGAACGATCCCTACATCATCGACTTCATCTCCGACATCAATCGCGCCCGCGTCCTGCGCGTGCGCTCGGTCATGGAGACGACGACGCGCGAGGGCAGCGGGCTGGCCGGGGAGGTGGATGCGCACCAGAACCTGGAATCCGTCATCGCCATCTCGGAAGGCGACACGAACCTGCATTACCGGGTGATGGAAGACGGCAAGCAGGTCGGGCTTCTGCACATGCGCGATCTGGTCAAGGCGCTGGTCCCGGTCGAGGCGGCCGATCCCGCGCGGCGCGTGGCCTGACCCGCACCGCCACGCATCGCAAAGGGCGGGCCATCGCGGTCCGCCCTTTTCCGTGTCAGTCGTAGCGCAGACCCTGCGCCTTGCCCCGGAACACCCAATAGGCCAGCGCCGTATAGCCGAGGATCGACGGCACCACGAAGCAGGCGCCGACAAGGATGATGATCAGGCTCTCCGGCGCGCTCGCCGCCTCCCAGATGGTCAGCCGCTCGGGCACGACGTAGGGATAGAAGCTGTATCCCAGCCCCAGGAAGGCCAGCACGAAGAGCCCCAGCGCCGCGGTGAACGGCGCCCAGGCCCACCGGTCCCCCTGCGCCGGCAGATGCGCCAGCGACCGCCACAAGAGCGCCAGCAAGGCCAGCGACAGGATCGGCAGGGGCGACAGCCAGATGAAGGTCGGGAACTCGAACCACCGCTCCCAGATGCGCGGAGAGACGAGCGGCGTGGCCAGCGAGATCGCCCCGATCCCCACGACGAGGCCCCAGATGCATTCCTTTGCCCACGCCACCGCCCGGCGCTGCAGGTCGGTCTCGCCCTTGAGGATCAGCCAGGTCGCGCCGATGAACGCGTAGCCCATCGTCAGCGACAGCGCGCAGACCACCGCGAAGAGGAGCGTCACCGCGTTCATCTCCAGCCCCATCACGTAAAGGCCCAGCATGAAGCCCTGCGAGAACGTCGCCATCAGGGAGCCCGCGAAGAACAGCCTGTCCCAAAGCCGCTTGTATCGCGCCCGCGCCTTGACCCGGAACTCGAACGAGACCCCCCGCAGGATCAGCCCGAGCAACAGGAAGAACACCGGCAGATAGAGCGTCGACAGGATCATCCCGTGCGCCGTCGGAAAGGCCACCAGAAGCAGGCCGATCGCGAGGACGAGCCATGTCTCGTTGGCATCCCAGAACGGGCCGATCGAGGCGACCATCATGTCCCGCTCCGCCTCGCTGCGCGCCAGCGGGGTCAGGATGCCGACCCCCAGATCGTAGCCGTCGAGGATGACGTAGAGCAGGATCGACACGCCCATCAGGCTGGCAAAGACGAAGGGCAGCCAGATGTCGGGCTGGTATCCGAGAAGGTCCATAGGGGTCACTCCGCAGGTTGCAGGCCGCGATCCTCGCGGGCGATGGCATCGACCATCGCCGCACCCGAGGCCGGGGTCAGGGAGGTGAGCGGCGCGTCATGGCGCGCCTTGACGGCGAGGTAGACGATCACGCTGACATAGGCGAAGAGCAGCGCCGCGTAGAGCGCGAGGTAGCCCAGGAGCGTCGACAGGACCATCGGCGCGGGCACGTCCGCCACCGCCGACGACACGTCGAGCACGCCCTGCACGAGCCATGGCTGGCGCCCGATCTCGGTCGTGTACCACCCCGCCAGCGTCGCCACCCAGCCCGAAAAGGCCATCGGCACGAGCGCGAAGAGAAGCGGCCGCGGAAGCCGGTCGATATGGAACCGCCGCCCATCCGGCGCCCGCCGCATCATCAGCACGACCGAAGCCCAAGACACCAAGAGCATCGCCATGCCCGTGCCGACCATGATGCGGAACGACCAGAACACCTTGTCCACCGGCGGATGCAGGACCGTCCCGTCCTCGGCCACGAATTCGTCGAGCGCCGGGATCGCGCCATCGGCATGGTGGGTCAGGATGAGGGACGCGAGGCTCGGGATCGCGATCTCGAACCGGTTCTCGCGCGCGTTCTCATCGGGCAGGGCGAAGAGGACGAGCGGCGTGTGCCCGTTCGTATCCGACCAGTTCGCTTCCATCGCCGCGACCTTCTGAGGCTGATGCTCCAGCGTGTTGAGGCCGTGCACGTCGCCGGCGAAGATCTGAAGCGGGATCAGAAGCGCGGCAAAGCCCAGACCCGCCCGCATCGAGGCGCGCACGCTCTCCTTGCGGTCGCCGCGAAGCCAGCGGAACGCGCTGACGCCCGCGATGAGGAACGCCACGGTCAAACCGCTCGCCAGCAGCATGTGCCCGAGGCGGTAGGGCATCGACGGGTTGAAGACGATCGCCCACCAATCCGTCGCATGCGCCGCGCCGTCGATCATCTCGAAGCCCTGCGGCGTGTGCATCCACGAGTTCAGCACGATGATCCAGAAGGTCGACAGCGTCGTCCCGAAGGCCACGAGGAAGGTCGCCAGCGTGTGCAACCAGCCCGGAACGCGGCTGAAACCGAAGAGCATGATCCCGATGAACACCGCCTCGAGGAAGAACGCCGTCATCACCTCGTAGGCCAGAAGCGGGCCGGCGATATTGCCCACGGTCTCCATGAAGCCCGGCCAGTTGGTGCCGAACTGGAACGACATGGTGATGCCCGAGACGACGCCCATGGCGAAGCTCAGCGCGAAGACCTTCACCCAGAAGCGGTAGGCCTCCATCCACTTGAAATCGCCCGTCCACTGGAACCGCAGCTTGAAGAACAGAAGGAACCAGCCCAGCGCGATGGTGATCGTCGGGAACAGGATGTGGAACGAGATGTTGGCCGCGAACTGGATGCGGCTGAGGATCAGGGTGTCCATCATTGCGTCTTCCTCCGGAACGGGTTCAGGCGCGGCGTCCGGTCGAGCAGACCGCCGAGTTTGCGCCCCATCGTCATCAACTGGACGAGGCGCTCGGTCTCCAGCCGGCTCATCTCGTCGTGGAACTGGGTCATCATCTCGATCATCTCGCGCAACTCGGCGATCCGCGCCTCGGCATAGGGATCGTCCTGTGGGCCCGACATCTCCAACTCGCGCAGCTTGGTCAGGGTCGGATCGATCTCGCGCTTGCGCCGCTCTGCGACGAGGGTGCGGACGATCTCCCAAAGGTCGTCGGGCGTGGTGAAGTAGTCCCGCCGGTCACCCGGCACATGGCGCAGCCGCACGAGGTTCCAGGACTGAAGCTCCTTGAGACCCATCGACGTGTTCGACCGGCTGATGCCCAGCGCGCCGGTGATCTGCTCGGCGTTGAGCGGCGTCTCGTTGAGAAACAGCAGGGCGTAGATCTGGCCGACGGTGCGGTTGATCCCCCACCGGCTGCCCATCTCGCCGAAGTGGAGAACGAACTCTTGCTGAAGGGGGGAGAGCGTCATTTTCGTCCGTTTCAGAAATTTCTGAAACGGATGTAAGGAGCGGTCACTTCGGGGTAAAGGGGTGCGACACCTGAGCTCGACTTTGTACGTTTTCACTCACGTCCAGGTCCAGAAAACGGCCTCGTTCGCTATGAACTCGAGCGCGTCGTCGAGAGGCATGACGACGCCACCCATGTCATCGATATCCTCCCATTTGCGCCGGTGTGACCAGTATCCGAGCCGGACCTCGTCTCCGTTGCCGGTCGGCTTCAGGCGGGCAATCGGCGCCTCCGTCTCCAGCAGGTAGAGATGGCAAGAGCCCTTGTTCTTGTAGGAGCCGACACCACCACCATTGGCGTCGTCGAAAGCTTCGATGCGGGCGACCATTTCATCGTACAGCATGCGCAGATCATACATGAGCACACCTCAAGATGCGTCATTCACTTTGCCGCGGGCCCCTGACTTGCATGGTGATCGGCGAGGGATTCGAAGCATGGGATGCAGCAACATTCCACCTCCCCGCCGCCGACAGGCGTTCCGGTTCCCCAGATCCTGCGCGATTGGCTGCAGGAGCTGCGAATGTGCTTTACAGCTCCCAGCTGGGAACACGTGCTTGTTCTGGTCATGGGTGCAGTGCTGGCACCGGGCAAGCGCACCGTCAGCGCCTGCCTGCGGATGACCGGGCGTGCCGAGGCGCAGAATTTCTCAAGCTGTCATCAGCTCCTCAACCGTGCCCGGTGGAACACCCACGCCATGGCGCGGCACCTGCTGAGCATGGTCGTCAACCGCCTCGTGCCGGAGGGCCCGGTAGTCATCGGGATGGACGACACCATTGAACGCCGGTGGGGGCGCAGGATCACAGCACGCGGCATCTATCGCGATCCCGTCCGCTCCAGCCACGGCCATTTCGTCAAGGCCAGCGGACTGCGCTGGTTGAGCTTCATGGTGCTGACGCCGGTCCCGTGGGCGGGTGCCGTAAAGGCCCTGCCGGTCTTCACCCTGCTCGCCCCGTCACAACGCTCCAACCTTCACCGGGGACGCAGACACAAGCTGCTGACCGACTGGGCCCGCCAAGGGGCGCTCCAGCTCTGCCGCTGGTTGCCCGACCGCGACATCGTCTTCGTCGGCGACAGCAGTTTCGCCGTCCACGAACTGGCCCACGCTATCACAGGCCGGGCAACGCTGATCAGCCGGCTCCGGCTCGATGCCAATCTCTTCGCGCCCCCTCCCGAGCGCAATGCGCGCTCCGTCGGCCGTCCGGCACAGAAGGGCCCGCCGTTGCCCAAGTTGAAGACCTTGCTTTCAGATCCCGCTACGCCATGGCACAGAATGACCGTCTCCTCATGGTATGGCCGCAAGCAAGGGAAAACGCTCGAGATCGCCTCGGACACCGCACTCTGGTATCGCCCCGGCACGCCGCCCAAACCAATCCGCTGGGTGCTTGTCAGAGACCCTGAAGGCAAGCGGGCCCCGCAGGCCTTCTTCAGCACCGACACCGCCCGCGAGCCAGCCGACATCATCGCACTCTTCGTCCGCCGTTGGCAGGTCGAGGTCACCTTTGCAGAAACCCGCGCGCATCTCGGCGTCGAAACCCAAAGGCAGTGGTCCGACAAGGCAATCGCGCGAACAACACCTGCCTTGCTCGGTCTCTACAGCCTCATCTCGCTGTGGGCCTGCGATCTGCTGAGCACGACCAGCACGCCCTATGCCGCAGCATGGTATCGCAAGACCAATCTCACCTTCACCGACGCCACCGGTTCGGTGCGTCTGGCCCTCTGGGCAGGAGAGGTTTTCCAACACCCTCCGCCGGACCGGGAACCGCAAGAAATCCCGCCCGACCGCCTCGTGCGCATGGCCGAAGCACTTTGCTTCGCCGCATAATGTATAAAGTCGAGCTTAGATCAAATAGCCTGAACGGCCTCTTCAGCTTCCGCTGACGTCACCTTGTTTCAGTGAAGCGCCTCAAGGCCTCGCTCGACATTAATCCACCCTCCGATCCGCCGCTTGGTTCTGCGGGATAAGTCCGCGCGCTAGCAGCGGCCGCTCAGTCCGAAGCTCGGGCCCCGCCGCCGCTGTCATTTTAGCGTTCAAACGCCTGTTTATACGTAATTTCGCATCAAAAAATGGCTTCGGAGGTGACCCAGCCCTACGTGCCTTCGAACGGGTCGTCGCGATCCAGCCGCGCCGTATCCGCTCCGAAGCGTGGCGGCGGATGGCGGTAAGTCACGGGCGTCGAACTGAACTTCAGAGGATTACCGATCAGCGGCAGGGTTAGACCGTCGGCATTCATGTCGAGCGCCATCTCCCGCGCCCGCACCTGCTCGCTCGCGAAGACCTGCGGAAGCGTCTGCACCGGGCCAACCGGTACGCGCGCCGCCTCGAGATCCGCGATCACCTCGGCCATGGTCCGCGCCCGGAGAGCGGGCTCGAGGAACCCGGCCAAGTCCTCACGATGGACCAGACGGGCCGGGTTGGTCGCAAAACGCCGGTCGTCCGGCAAATCACCCAAGCCAAGAACGGCGCAGAACCTACGGAACTGACTGTCATTTCCCACCGCAACGATCACGTGTCCGTCCGCCGTCTCATAGACGCCGTAGGGCACGATGTTCGGGTGCCCATTGCCACGCCGGGCCGGCACCTCGCCGGTCAGGCGCGTGTTGACGCCTTCGTTGATCATCCAGGCGATCTGAGAGTCGACCAGCGCGACTTCGACCCATTGTCCCTCACCCGTCCGCTCGGCATGGCGCAATGCGGCGAGTAACCCCACGCAAGCATACATTCCGCACATGACATCGGCGATCCCCACGCCGACCTTCATCGGCTGGCCCTCGGGTTCGCCGGTAAGGGACATGATCCCGCCCCAGCCCTGCGCCATCAGGTCGTAGCCCGGCTTTTCCCGGTTGGGACCGGTCTGACCATATCCCGAGATCGAGCCATAAACGAGGCGCGGGTTCAGCGATTTGATGCTGTCGTAATCCAAGCCATAGCGTGCGAGGCCGCCGGGCTTGAAATTCTCGATCACAACGTCCGCCATCTCCGCAAGGCGCCGCACCTCCGACTGCCCCTCGGGCGTGGAAATATCGATGGCCACCGACAGCTTGTTGCGGTTGGCGGACATGAAATATCCTGACAGGCCCGTGTCTTCCGCCCCGTCCTTCACGTAAGGAGGCCCCCATTGGCGCGTGTCGTCGCCCGCCGTGGCCGGGTTCTCCACCTTCAGGACCGTCGCGCCGAGATCTCCCAGAAGCTGCGTGCAGGTCGGTCCGGCGAGAATACGGCTGAGATCGAGAACCCGCACCCCGTCCAGCGGCCCGGCCGCGGCGCCACTCGGCCCGCCAAGTTTGTCCGTCATGATTTCTCCTGTCACTTTCGCGCACGATAAAGACGAAAGCGTCGGTCGCCAATGCACCGCCGTGAGGGTGCAGATCGACATGCTTCGTGACCGCGCTTTTGGCTCCACCAGACTTAGACGTGAAGGCGGCAGAGGATCCCACGGCACCTACACCGCACCATCGAATGCACTACGAGATCCGTCACAGGCCGCAAATCCCTCCGAATGCGTAGTCGTCATACTCTCGATCCTATGCTCAATAGAAGAAGTCCCGCAGCGAGCCTCCGGTACCTTCGGCTCGTCCTTCATGTCTCGCCTGTAGCCAAGACAACCGAAGCCTTCACGAATGCGGGCCGGCGGAGCCCTCCTGAAGCGCCGACTCCAGAGATGCGCCGATCTCCGGCGGCCTGCGCCCATCCCCGGTAAACGCGCTGCGCACCGCGGTCTCGGCGGCACGGGCCAAGGCCTTGCGATCGGCGAAGTCCGCCACACGAAGCGGCGGATGATAGACGACCTCAACCCACCCGTGACGCCTGGCGGCAAGCATACGCAGCAGATGCTCGCCGAAATCCTGATTTCCCCACCAGCCGTAGAAATCCGGACGCTCGCCCTCGGGGGAATGGTAGTTCACCGTGACCGGCTGAAGCTGCAGCGTATCGCGCAGGGCGGGGCTCAGGAACGCCTGAAACAGGGTCGTCTTGAACGGCAGCACGCGCAGCCCGTCGGTCGAGGTCCCTTCCGGGAAGAAGAGCAACCTGTGCCCGACGCCAAGCCGGTCCTCGAATATCGCCTGCTGACGGCGGGCCTCGCGCGCATCGCGGCGGATGAAGACGGTTCCGGTCGCGCGGGCCAGAAGGCCGATGCCGGGCCATTCCGCCACCTCATCCTTGGCGACGAAGTAGATCCGCTTGCGCGCGTTGAGGACATAGATGTCGAGCCAGGACGTGTGATTGGCAACGACCGCCCCCCTGCCCGCCATGACCGTCCCGCGAACCTTCAGCCGCAGGCCGAGGATCCGCAATGCCGCCCGGCAGACCGCCTGCGCGAGATAGGGCGTCCACGGCCGGTGGAGGCCGTGAACCGGTCGCTCGATCAGGCGCGTCACGGCAAGGAGCGCGAGCCCCCCGAACGTCACGCATGCGATCGCGGCGCCCCGCCCAATGGCGCGCATCCACCCTGCACCGCCGAGGCCGCGCCGCGGCGGCGATACCGCGCCGTTCCATGTCATCCGACCACCCGATTCTGCGTGTCCTGAAGGCCGGACAAGCGGGCCAGCGCCGGCAGACGCACGCGCTCCATGTCGAGCACCATGCAGATGTCGGTCGTATTGAAGTCGCGGTCCTGGAATGCCCCGTCCCCGATCCGCGCGCCCGCCCGCAGATAGGTCTTGATGAGCGCCGGGACGCCGCGCATCGCCGAACGCGGCGCGAACCCCGCGACCTCCACCGCATCCACCCCCCGTGCAACGGGGCGGATCCGTTCAGGAGCCAGCGCCTCGATCCGCAGCCGGCAAAGAGCAGCCGCATGGCGGGCGGCATCCGCGCCCGGAAAGGATGCGGTGCCCACCAAGATCTGGATCCGGCGCGACCGCGCGAGATCCAGCGCGCCCCGGAACAGGTACAGACCCGCCGCACCGCCACGATAAGCCTTATGGATACAGGCGCGCCCGATCTCGGCGAGCGGCCAGCCCGTCGCGCGCAAGGCGCTCAGATCGAATTCACGGTCGGTATAGCGCGCGCCGGCGCCGAGACGCATCGTCCCCACGACGCCCCGCTCCGGATGGGCGAGGTCGCGCAGGATCAGGTGGTCGCGGTCGCCATCGAAGGCATCTCCCTCAAGCCCGTCGGGACGGGGCGTCGCGCCCATTTCACCGACGAATACAGCATGACGCAGGGCGCGGGCCGCGCGAATATCGCCGGGGTCGCGGGTGACGGTCAGGGAGAGGCGCGGCGGCATGGCTCCGAAGGGTTACGTCAGGCCGGCGCCCCCATGCAAGCCGGGCTCCGCTTCCAATTGCGTCAATATTCCGTTAACCATTTCGCGTCACATCTGCGCTGCCATCCGCGGCTCATTCGAATACCGGGAGGAGCGCGATGCGTTCGCCGTCGATCACCTGCTTTCCCGCATTCTCGAAGTTGACGGTCACGCGCCCGTCGATCACCGACTGGACCTGTCCAAGGCCCCAATCCGGCACATCCGGGTGGCGCACGAGCATTCCGGGCTCAAGAAACGAAGTGAGATCATGCATGACGGGAGGTCTCCGATGAGTAATGCCAACGCAGCCGCGCGCAGGAAAGGTCCGGCGGACAACCCGGTCGAACCCGATCTCGTCGCGCTTCTGGGCTCGCGCATCTGCCACGACCTGGTCTCACCGATCGGCGCGATCAACAACGGGCTGGAGCTTCTGGAACTGTCGGGCGGCGCAGGCGGCGACGAGATGGCGCTGATCCGCAGTTCGGTCGACGCGGCCATGGCGCGGCTGCGCTTCTTCCGCGTGGCGTTCGGTGCGGGCGGTGGCGCGGCGGAGATCTCGGCCCGCGAAATGCGCGAGATGCTCGAAGCGATGTATCGCGACACCCGGACCAAGATCCTGTGGCGGGACGACACGGCGCGTCCGCGTCTCGAAATGCGGCTGGCCTGTCTGGCGCTGAATTGCATCGAGGCGGCGACCCCCTGGGGGGCCAAGGTCGAGGTGATCCGCAACGAGGCGGCCTGGGTGATGCACGTGGACGCAAAGCGGCTCAAGATCGACGCGCTGCTGTGGCAGAGCCTCGGGCGCGGCGATCTGCCGGCGGACCTGCAGGGCGCGGAGGTCCAGTTCGGGATCCTCGCCCGCGAAAGCCGCCAACTGCGCCGTCCCGTCTCCGTCAGCGCCGACGAGACCCATCTCAGCCTGATCGTCTAGACCGGCGCGAGCCCGTCCCTGAAGCGGGCCGCATTGGCGCGGTAATGCGCGGCGGAGGCCAACAGCCCCTGCCGCGCGGCCTCGTCGAGGTCCCGCACCGCCTTGCCCGGCGCACCGAGAACGAGACTGCCATCGGGGATCTCCTTCCCCTCGGTGACAAGGGCGCCCGCCCCGATCAGACAGCCGCGCCCAATCCGCGCGCCGTTGAGAACCGTGGCTCCCATCCCGATCAACGTGCCGTCGCCGATCGTGCAACCGTGCAGGATCGCCTTGTGCCCGATCGTGCAATCCGCGCCGATCGTCAGCGGGTAGCCCGGATCGGTATGCAGCACGCTGAGTTCCTGCACGTTCGACCCGCGCCCCACGGTGATCCGCTCCTGATCGCCGCGCAAGGTCGCGCCGAACCAGACGCTCGCCTCCGCCTCCAACGTGCAGGCCCCGATCACGTTCGCATCCGGCGCAACCCAGGCGTCGGCGGCGATTTCGGGCGCCAGATCGTCCAACTTGTAGATCATGCTTCTCTCTCCCTGAACTCTCCCGACAGGCCGCGCGTGAACTCCGTCAGCCAAGGCTGCCGGTCACGGCGCAACCGTTCCCCCGTGAGGATCGTGCGCAGCCGCAGCTCGCAAGCATCGGCATCGTCGTTGACGAGGACGTAGTCGTATTCCGCCCAATGGCTGATCTCGGCCTCCGACTTGGCCATGCGTCCGTCGATCACGGCATCGGAATCCTGTCCCCGCTCCCGCAGGCGCCGCTCAAGCTCCTTGATTGAAGGCGGAAGGATGAAGATCGAGATGACGTCACGCCCGAGCGACGAATTCCGGATCTGCTGCCCGCCCTGCCAGTCAATGTCGAAGATCACGTCGCGCCCTGCCACGAGGGCGGCCTCGACCGGCGCGCGCGGGCTGCCGTAGCTGTGGCCGAACACCTCGGCATGTTCCAGCATCTCGCCGCCCGCCACCATCTGCGCGAAGGCATCGGCGTCGCGAAAATAGTAATCCACCCCCTCCACCTCGGCCGCGCGCGGCGCCCGCGTGGTGGCCGACACCGAAAAGCTCAGCGTCGCGTCCCAGGACATCAGGCGGCGCGCCATGGTGGATTTGCCCGCGCCCGACGGCGACGAAAGGATGATGGCGAGCCCCCGGCGTTGGCCCTGCTCCATGTCGATGCGCTTCATGTCCTCATTCCACGTTCTGAACCTGCTCGCGCAGCCGGTCGATCACCGCCTTGAGCGCGAGACCGATCGTCGTCATCTTCGCCATGCCGGCCTTGGCGCAGAGCGTGTTGGCTTCACGGATGAGCTCCTGCGACAGAAAGTCGAGCCGCCGGCCGACCGGCGCATCCTCGCCCAAGAGCTTCCGCGCCGCGTCCACATGCAGGCGCAGGCGGTCGATCTCTTCGGTCACGTCGGCCTTCACGGCCAGCGCGGCAATCTCCTGCGCCACCCGCGCCTCGTCCATCCCCGCGTCCCGCACCCGCGCAATCGCATCGCGGAAGCCCGCCGCGATGTGCTCGGCACGGGCCGGCGCCAATTCTGCCGCACGTTCGGCCAAGGCTCCGATCTCGTCGATCTGCACCGTCAGCACGTCGCGCAGCCCCGCCCCCTCGCGTACGCGGTCGGCATCCCACGCGGCGATCAGTTCGGCCATTTCGCCCTCGAGCACCGTCAACGGCGCCGCCTCACCCGCACGCGCCTCCCACACGCCGCGAAGCGACAGAAGATCGGTCGCCCGGTCTTCGGCCAGCATCACGTCGGCATTGCGCGCCGCGGCGCGAATCCGGGCCAACGCCTCAAGCGCACGCGACAGCGCCGCCTCGTCGAGCGCGGGCCCCTCACCCCCGCCCGCATCGTCCATCCGCAGGCTGAGCGTCAGGCTCCCCCGCGCCGCGACAACACTCAAAGCGGTACGCGCCCGCGGCTCCAGTCCCGAAACATCGGGCAGCCGCACCCGCAGGTCCAGCCCGCGCGCGTTGACCGACCGAAGCTCCCACCGGCGTCCGTGGGCATCGAGGGCGGCATATCCAGTCATCGATCTCATACGCCTGCGCCTATCCCGCGCGACGGTGCCGGAGCAAGCGCGGCGACGCATTAACCGCACCTTAAGGAAATGCGAGCATTTTGTGGCGCCTTGCCTTATTCCTGCCACTGGGGGCTCGAAACGGTCGCATTTCCGTCACCTGTATGACGGTGCTGCGGCAAACAGGGGATTGAGCAATGGCAGGACATGACAGCGAGACCGGCGGCGCGGACCGCGTGCGCAACTTCACAGGACTTCGGATGATGCGGAATTCTCCCATTCTTGAAGAGACTTGGCGCTACTGGACGTCCCTGCGGCGTGGCACCGCGATCCCGCAGCGCAGCACGCTCGACCCGAGCGCCATGCGCCTGATTCTCGGCCACGCCATGATCCTCGACCGGACACGTCACGGCACGACCCGCGTGCGGCTGGGCGGTCACGTCATGCAGGACCTGATGGGTATGGAGGTGCGCGGCCTGCCGATCCGGGCCTTTTTCGACCTCGCCGACCGCACACGCGTCTGCGAGCAGATCGAGCAGGTCTTCGAGCAACCCGCCAAGCTGGAACTCGACCTCATCTCCGAGGGAAGCGAGGGGATCGTGACCGCGCGGATGCTGGTCCTGCCGCTGACCGACGCGACGGGCGCGGTGAGCAAGGCCCTGACGGTGATGGTCTGCGACCGGATCACCCGCGACGCGCCGCGGCGCTTCTCCCTGACCAAGGCGCAACTCACGCCTCTGTGTGAGGTGGCCGAAGCCGATCACCCGCGCCGCCGTCACACCGACCGCGCGCTTCCCCATGAACTCACCGCCGGGATGGCCGAGTCCGCCGCGCCGTTCGAGGGTCGCCCGTCGCAGGTTCCGTGGCTCCGCATCGTCAAGTGACCGTGCAGAGCCCCGTGGGCAGGAACGCGGAACACCCGACCGACCGAACGCAGCGACGTTCAAGCGAACCCGAGCGTGAAACCTTTTGGTCTCACCCGCGCACCGGCGGGTGAGACCCTAGCCCCGCAGAATCAGGAAGCCGCGCGCGCCCGCTCCGCCCGGAGACCCGAAAGCTCCTCGGCCACGAGGAATGCAAGTTCCAGCGCTTGCGACGCATTGAGACGCGGATCGCACGCGGTGTGATATCGGTCCGAAAGATCCTCGTCCGTCACCGCGCGCACGCCTCCCGTACATTCGGTCACGTCCTGCCCCGTCATCTCGAAGTGGACGCCGCCGGGCACCGTCCCCTCGGCACGGTGGATGGCGAAGAACTCCTGCACCTCGCGCAGAACCGAATCGAATGGCCGGGTCTTGTAGCCCGAGGAGGACTTGATCGTGTTGCCGTGCATCGGGTCGCAGGACCACACGACGTTGGCGCCAATCTTCTCGACCGTCCGGATCAGACGCGGCAGGTGATCGCCCACCTTGCCCGCTCCGAACCGCGCGATCAGCGTCAGGCGCCCCATATCGTTGTCGGGGTTCAGCTTCTCGATCAGAACCTTCAGATCGTCCTCACTCGTCGTCGGCCCGCATTTCAGGCCGATCGGGTTCGACACCCCACGGCAGAACTCCACATGCGCGCCATCGGGCTGACGCGTGCGGTCGCCGATCCAGATCATGTGCCCGGATCCCGCAACCCACTGCCCGGTCAGAGAATCCTGACGGCACAGCGCCTCTTCGTATTCCAGAAGCAGCGCCTCGTGCGAGGTGTAGAAGTCGACCGTGGCAAGCTCGGAATTGTTCGCGCTGGTCAGGCCGGCCGCCGTCATGAAGTCGAGCGTGTCCTGAATGCGGCTCGCCATGTCGCGGTACTGCGCCGCCCGCTCACCCTGCGCGAAGCCCAGCGTCCACTGATGCACCTGATGCACATCCGCGAACCCACCCTTGGAGAAGGCCCGCAGCAAGTTCAGCGTCGCCGCGGCCTGGGTATACGCCTCCAGCATCTTCGCCGGGTCAGGCATGCGCGCGGCCTCGGTGAAGGCCAGCTCGTTGACAATGTCGCCGCGATAGGACGGCAGCTCCACCCCGTCCTTCACCTCCATGGGCGCCGAGCGCGGCTTGGCGAACTGCCCCGCCATGCGGCCGACCTTCACCACCGGCACCTTGGCCCCATAGGTCAGCACCATGGCCATCTGCAGCATGACCTTGAACGTGTCGCGGATATTGTCCGACGAAAACTCCGCAAAGCTCTCGGCGCAATCGCCCCCCTGCAGCAGGAACGCCTCGCCACGACCGGCGGCGGCCAGTTCGGCGCGCAGCGTCCGCGCCTCGCCCGCAAAGACCAGCAGCGGATAGCGCGCCAGCTTCGCCTCGACGGCGGCCAGCGCGTCGGCATCCGGATAATCGGGCATCTGCACCCGCGGCTTCGCTCTCCAATCGGCTTTCGACCACGCCATGTCGCTGTCCCTCCGGCGGTGCTATCAGGCTTTGGTCCCTAGCTTATCGGCCGCGCCGCCGCAAATGCCGGATGACCTTGCGTCGGGCGCAAAATCGCGTTTCCTGATGGTTCGACCAACTGAGGCGTCGGCCCGATTGCCGCCGCACCCCGGCAGGATTGAAGCGATGGCCGTGAACACCCCGTCCGAGTCCCCGACACTGCGCATCCCCGCGCCCGAAAAACCGCATCTTTACACCTTTGTCCTGCTCGACCGATTTACGCTGATGTGCTTCGCCTCGGCTGTGGATGCGCTGCGGCTGGCCAACCGCGTCTCGGGGCGGGAGCTGTATCGCTGGCGCGTCCTGTCGGAGGACGGCACGGCGATAACCTGCTCCGCCGGCATCACCGTCGCGCCCGACGGCCCGCTCGACGAGGCGGGGCGCGAAGAGACCGTGCTGGTCGTCGGCGGCACCGATGTCGCGCGCGCGACGACGCCGCGGATCAAGACCTGGCTGCGCCGGGAGGCCCGCCGCGGCATCGTAATGGGCGGCCTTTGCACGGCGGCCTGGACCCTCGCGGCCTCGGGCCTGCTCGATGACCGCAAGGCCACGATCCACTGGGACAACCAGGATGCCTTTGCCGAGGCGTTTCCGGAGATCCCGCTCGCGCGCGGCGTCTACACCATCGACGGCAAGCGGATCACGACCGCCGGCGGGACCGCCTCCATCGACCTCATCCTGCACATCATCGCGCGCGATTTCGGTGAGGATCTGGCCGCGATTGTCGCCGATCAGCTCATCTACTCCGCGATCCGCACCGATCAGGACGCGCAGCGCCTGTCGATCCCGACCCGCATCGGCGTGCGCCATCCCCGCCTCGCCCAAGTCATCCGCGCAATGGAACAGGCGATCGAGGAGCCGGTCAGCCCCGCAACCCTCGCCGATCAGGTCGGCATGTCCACCCGTCAACTCGAGCGTCTGTTCCGCCGTTACCTCGACCGCTCGCCCAAGCGCTACTACATGGAACTGCGACTGGGGCGCGCGCGCAACCTGCTGATGCAAACGGATATGTCGATCATCGAGGTCGCGCTCGCCTGCGGGTTCACCTCACCTTCGCACTTCTCGAAATGCTACCGCGGGCATTATGGCAAGACGCCATACCGGGAGCGTGGCACGCACGGCTAGCTCCGGCGCCGGCCCTGCCATCCTCCGCGCCGTCCGCGCCGGGCGGGCTCTCCCATCCCCTCGCGCAGCACGCGACTCATCGGATGATCAGGCGGGCGGTGCTCCAGAAGCTTCGGGATCACCTCCGATGCATCCGATGGAAGGCTCAGCGCCCAGTCGAGGAAGATCGACCGGCACTCCGCTTCGCTGATCCCCTCGATCCGGTAAGCTTCCGCGATCAGGCCCTTGGGGTCATCTGCGCCGCGCGCCTCACTCATGATGCCGCCTCCAAAGCCGCGTCAATAATTTCGGCCGCCCGCGCCGCCCGCGCATCGCATTCCGCCGCGACCGCCGCGGCATCGTCGCGCTGCAATGTCCGGGCCAAGAAGGCCGCCCCTCCGGCGCCAAGCGCCTCCACATCCGGATCTCCGTCGGTGATAAGGCGCAGAACCTGCTGCACCGCCGACAAAAACTCGTGCGTCTCGGCCAATTCGCGGCGGTCGCCCTCCGACAGCCAACCCGCGACGGCAAGCTGCGCCGCGATGCTCTGCTCCGCACCCCCGGCGATCAGCGCATGCGCCTGCGCGGCCAATTCGATATCCTGCATCCGGCCCGGCCCCGACTTCACCGCGATCCCGCCGCCCTTTCGGCCGGCATTGCGCAACCGCTCCCGCATGTCGACAAGAGCCGCACGCACCTCGTCCGCGCTGAACCTGCTATGCGCCAGGATCTCGATCCGGGCCGCCGCCGCATCGGCGCGCAGATCCGCGTCGCCCACCAGCGCGCGCGCCCGCGTCAGGGCCATTTGCTCCCAAACCCACGCATCCTGCTTCTGATAGGTGTGGAAGGCGGCCAGCGACGTCGCCACGGGCCCCTGCCGCCCGGAGGGCCGCAGGCGCATATCCACCTCGTAGAGCCGCCCTGCGCCCGTCGGTGCCGACAGCGCCGTCACCAGAACCTGCGCGAATTTCGCGGCCCACTGCTTGGCGTCGAGCGGGCGGCGCCCGTCCGACTGCCCCTCGCCCGCATAGACCACCACGAGGTCGAGATCGGAGCGCGCCGCCAGCCGGCCAGCCCCCAGCGACCCCATGCCCAGCCCCGCCAATCGCATTCCCGCAACGCGCCCGTAACGCCGGGCCGTCTCCGCCTCCGCCAACGCCCATGCGGAGGCGAGCGTCGCCTCGGCCAGATGCGCATAGGCGGCGCCGACCGCCGCAGGTTCCGCGATTCCACGCAGAAGATGCACGCCGATGCGGAAATGTGCCTCTCTCACCCAGTGGCGAAGTGCGTCGAGCCCTTCCTCAAACCCCTCGTCCGGATCATGGCTTGGCACCTCCCATCGTTGCGGCAGGGGCTCGAGGAATTCACCCCCGATGACCGCGTCCAAAATACCCGAATTGGACGCCAGATGCCGCGCGAGGTCCGGCGCCGTGGCGCAGATATCGGCGATCAGCGCGACGAGCGCCGGGCTCGCCTCGAACAGCGAGAAGATCTGCACCCCCGCCGGAAGCCCGCGCAGGAAGCCGTCGAACGCCGCCAACGCCTCCTCCGGGCGCGACGCGCCGGCCAAGGCGGTGAGGATCTGCGGCTCAAGGCGGGCGAAGATCGTCCGCGCCCGCGCCGACCGCAACGCCGGATAGGTCGGCCACCGTTCCATCAGCGCCGTCGAGCCCGCGATTTCCGGCACCTCCGCAGGCTCGCTGCGGCGCGGCTTGAAGGACGGCTCGCAAATCGCCTCGACCGCGCGAAGCCTGTCACGCAGATCTGTGGTGAAATGCGCGACATCGTCGGTGCCCATGAAGCAGGCGATCCGGCGCAAGCCGTCCGCATCCTTCGGCATCCGGTGGGTCTGGGCATCCTGCACCATCTGCAGCCGATGCTCGACCGCGCGCAGGTGCCCGTAGGCTTCGGCGAGCGTGTCCCGCTCCTGCCCCTTCATCCAGCCCGCCGCGACCAGCCGGTCCATCCCCTCGAGCGTTCCGCGCACGCGCAGGCTCTCATCCCGGCCGCCCGCGATGATCTGCTGCGTCTGGGTCAGGAACTCGATCTCCCGGATGCCGCCGGGGCCGAGTTTGAGGTCGTGGCCGGGCACGTCCCAAGCGGAATACAGGCCCTTGTGGTCTCGGATCCGGCGACGCATGTCATGCGCCTCCTCGACGACCTGAAATTCGAGATGCCGCCGCCAGACGAAGGGCGTCAGCCGGTCGAGAAACGCCTCGCCCGCCTCAGAAGCGCCCGCGCAGGGCCGCGCCTTGATCCAGGCCACCCGCTCCCACGTCCGGCCCATCGCCTCGTAATAGCGCTCCGCCGCCTCGGTCGACAAAACGATGGGCGTGGCCCCCGGATCGGGCCGCAGGCGAAGATCGGTGCGGAACACGTAGCCCTCGGGCGTGATATCCGACAGCGCCCCCATCGCCAGACGCGCCGCCTTGAGCAGGAACGACCGCGCCTCGCCGTAATCCCCGGGATCGTACCGCGTCTCGTCGAACAGCAGGATCATGTCGATGTCGCTGGAGTAGTTCAGCTCATGCGCGCCCATCTTCCCCATGGCGATTGCGAAGAGGCCGCCGTCGCCCGTGACCGGCCCCCGGGCGTATCGCGCCACGCCCCAAGCCAACGCGCGCGCGACGGTGGCGTCGGCGAAGCGGGTCCATTGCGCCGCCGCCTTCATCACGGGCCAGATGCCGCCGATTTCGGCCAGCCCGACAAGGAGCGCCGCCCGCCGTTTGGCCACGCGCAGCGCGGTCCGCGGATCGCCCTCGACCGCATCCATTTCGGAAATGAGAACGTCGAGCGCGGCTTCCGGCTCCGCATCCCACAGAGTCTCAAGCCAGTCCCTCTCCCGCTGCATTGCACCGGCGAGAAACGGGCTGCACCCCGCGACGCCTTCGATCAGCGGGGCCACCTCCGGCGGCGGAGCAACGGCTTCCACGGCGGAGGCGCCGGCGTCGCGGTCGAAGGGGATCGGATGGCGGGTCAGGCGTGCGCGGAACATCGGTCGATCTGGCGCATCGCCCCGGCTTTCGTCAACGGTCCGCGTTGCCGTCGAAGGCGAAACTCGGTGAGGCGCCGACCGCATGCACCGATCACCCGCCCGCCTACCCCGATATGAAGATTTGCGTTTTCAATGCGTTGCAGCAATTACCCATGGGTAATCGCTCAGGCGAAGAGATCGTGACACAGCTCCAGCGCATCGACCAGCACATCGACCTCCTGCTTCGTGTTGTAGACGCCAAAGCTTGCGCGGCAGGTGGCCGTCACGCCGAGATGTTCCATCAGCGGCTGCGCGCAATGATGCCCGGCCCGCACCGCAACGCCCTTCTTGTCGAGCACGGTCGAGATGTCGTGCGCATGCGCCGCCCCGTCGAGCGTGAAGGAAAAGATCGCCGCCTTGTCCTCCGAGCGCCCCTGCACGTTCAGCCAGTTCAGACCCTCAAGCTGCTCGCGGGCGTAATCGCGCAGGATCCGCTCGTGCCCCGCGATCTGGTCCATCCCGAGGTCCATCATCCATTCGAGCGCCGCGCCCATGCCGATGGTCTGCACAATGCCGGGGGTGCCGGCCTCGAACTTCATCGGCGGATCGTTCCACGTCACGGTGTCGCGATGCACCTCGCGGATCATGTCGCCGCCGCCCATGAAGGGACGCATCTCGGCCAGCCGCTCCGGCCGGATGAAGACGGCGCCCGATCCGCTGGGACCATAGAGCTTGTGCCCCGTGATTGCGTAGAAATCGCAGCCGATATCGGCGACATCCACGGGCATGTGGACAGCGGCCTGACTTCCGTCGATCACCGTGGTGATCCCCCGCTCCCGCGCGGCGTGGCAGATGGTCTTCACGTCCACCACCGTGCCGAGAACGTTCGACAGCTGCGTAAGCGCGATCATCTTCGTGCGGTCCGTCACGGCCTCGAGCACCGCCTGCGGATCGAGATCGCCGTTCACGTCCGGCTCGACCCAGACGAGCTTCACGCCCTGCCGCTCCCGCAGGAAATGCCACGGGATGATGTTGGCGTGATGCTCCATCACCGAAAGAACGATCTCGTCGCCCGCCTCCAGACGCGGCGCGGCCCAGCCGTAGGAGATCAGGTTCATCGCCTCGGTCGTCCCCGTGGTAAAGACGATCTGCTCCTCGGAGGGCGCGCCGAGAAAGCGCGCGACGGTGCCGCGCACCGCCTCGTAGTTCTCGGTCGAAATGGTCGAGAGGGTGTGCAACCCGCGATGAACGTTGGAATATTCCTCGCCATAGGCGCGCTGGATCGTGTCGAGGACGATCTGCGGCTTCTGGGCCGAGGCACCGTTGTCGAGATAGGTCAGTGGCTTGCCGTTCACCTGCCGCGACAGGATCGGAAACTGCGCCCGGACGGCGTCGATATCAAGCATTGGTTATCTCCCGTTCCCATTCCGCCACGTAGAGCGAATTGACCCAGATCCATATGAACCCGCCGAGCGCGAACAGTCCCACCAGATCGAGCGCCGACCCCGCGCCGATGAAGCCCTCGGTCAAACCGTTGAGCAGCATCGCAGGCGACGCGGCAAGAAGTGCCCAAGAGGTTGCGACCCGCGCGCCCTCGGCCCGCCCCGGCGCGCGCAAGGCCTTGGCCACCAAATGCGCGAGATAGGCCACCGCGAGCATCACCAGCGGCAGCAGAAAGACCAGCGCCATCAACGCACCGCCCATGGCGACCATAAAATCGGCTCCGGTCAGGAACGCGTCTCGCGACAAGGCCGGCAGGCGCGAGACGAAGACCATGAGACAACCGGCCATCAGGAAGATGAACGCCTCGCTGTCGCCGGTGCCGCGCGCGATATGCTCCGCCATCACCCGCCGCGGACGGATCCACGCCCGCGGAATGTCACGCGACACCGACATCTCAGCCGCGCGCCAGCCAGTCGGCCATGCGCCCGCCGACATGTTCGCGCAGCGTCTCGTCCTCAATCTCCTCGATCGCCTCGGCGAGAAAGCTCAGCACCAGAAGGTCCGTCGCGTCCCGCTTGGACACCCCGCGCGAGCGCAGGTAGAACAAGGCCGTCTCGTCGATGGCGCCCGTCGTGGAGCCATGCGAGCAGGCCACATCGTCGGCGTAGATCTCGAGCTCGGGCTTGGCGAGGAACTGGCTGTCCTCGTCGAGCAGGAGCGCTTGGCTGATCTGATAGCCGTCGGTCTTCTGCGCGCCCTCCTTGACGAGGATCTTGCCTTGGAACACGCCGGTCGCACCGTCGCGAAGCACCTTCTTGAAGACCTGACGACTTTCGCAATTCACGGCGTCATGCGTCACAAAGACGGTGTCGTCGTGGTGGAAATCGCCGCGTCCGAAGGCCGCCCCCGCGATATGCGCAGTCGCGTCGTCGCCGGTCAGCTCGATTACGGCCTCGTTACGCGCAAGCAATCCGTTCGCCGACAGCGTGAACGACTTGAACACGCTCTCCTGCCGCAAGCGGGCGAACAGGTGCGTGTTCGGGTGGCGCACATGATCGGGGCCCTGGATGCGGATGTGATGGAACGCACCCGTATCGGCCAGATCGATCTCGGTCGCGACATTGCTGCGTGCCCCGGCCGTGCCGGATTCGAGCAGGGTCAGCGACGCATCCGCATCGACACGCACGACGTGATGCAGGATCGGATCACCCGTCCCGGTCGTGCGGATATGGACCGGCTTGGCAACAGGCCCGGTGGCGCGGATCACGACGCCGTCGGTGGCATATGCGCTGTTGAGCGTGGCCAGAGGGCGAAGGACGGGACGGGAGCCCATCGCCTCCAAGGTGCCGTAGATGTCCTTGGCCCAATGGATGTCCGCCTCGCCGGCCTCGCGGAGGGTGCCGATCTGCAGGTTCTCGGGCAGGGTGTCGGGCAGCGTGACGACACCGTCCTCGATCGTGATCACGACGCTTTCGTAGCCATCGAACGGGTCGGGCGATTGCGAAACATCCGACACCTCGGGATCGCGCGCCACGAGCGGCGCGGGATTGGTGAAGCGCCAGTATTCGTCACGACGTCCGGGCAAGCCTACCGCATCGAGGCGGTCGCGCGCATCGCGACGCGCCGCCGCCAGCCAGCCACCGCCCTCCGGAAGGGTCAGCCCGTCGAGCCGCTCCTCAAGCGCCGCCTTCTTTGCTTCGGCCACCATCAGGCCGCCCCCTCGACGATGTCCGCATAGCCGTTGGTCTCGACCTCGAGCGCGAGCTCGGGGCCACCGGTCTTCACGATCCGGCCGTCCGACATGATGTGCACCACGTCGGGGCGAATGTGATCAAGAAGCCGCTGGTAGTGCGTGATGACGAGGAAGCCGCGTCCCTCGCTCCGCAGCGCGTTCACGCCATCCGCCACGAGCTTCATCGCGTCGACGTCGAGGCCGCTGTCGGTCTCGTCGAGGATGCACATCTTCGGCTCCAGCATCGCCATCTGGAGGATCTCGTTGCGCTTCTTCTCGCCACCGGAGAAGCCCACATTGACCGGACGCTTCAGCATGTCGGCGTCGATCTTCAACTCCTTCGCACGCTCGCGCACGACCTTGAGGAAGTCGCCCGCCGAAAGCTCCTCCTCGCCGCGGGCCTTGCGCTGCGCGTTCACGGCGGTGCGCAGGAACGTCATGTTGCCCACGCCCGGGATCTCGACGGGATACTGGAATGCGAGGAACAGGCCGGCGGCGGCGCGCTCCTCCGGCTCCATCTCTAGGATGTCGTGGCCGAGCAGCGTCGCCGACCCCTCCGTCACCTCGTAGCCATCGCGTCCCGACAGGACGTAGGACAGGGTCGACTTACCCGATCCGTTCGGGCCCATGATCGCGTGCACCTTGCCGGCCTCGACCTCGAGATCGACGCCCTTGAGGATCGCCTTGTCCTCTTCCTCGAGCTTCACGTGCAGGTTCCTGATGTTCAACATATCCGTTTCCTCTCAGCGCCTTGCGGCGCGACCTTCATTCGACGGTGACGGCGGTGCCGGATGCGGACACCATCAGCATTCCGCTATCCTTGCCGATCACCTCATAATCCAGATCGACGCCGACCACGGCATTGCCGCCCATACCGGCCCCCTTCTGCTCCATCTCGCGGATCGCGATCCCGCGGGCTTCCTGAAGCGATTTCTCGTAGGCTCCGGAACGCCCGCCGATGATGTCGGTGATCCCCGCGAACAGATCGCGAAAGACGTTCGCCCCGAGGATCGCCTCGCCCACCACGATGCCGTGATAGGCGGTGATGCGGCGCCCCTCGAGGGTGGGCGTGGTGGTCGACACCATGTCCGCCCCCGGCTTGCCCCAGATGCTCACCCCACCGATCCTTCGAGCGAGATCGCCACGAGCTGCTGCGCTTCCATCGCGAACTCCATCGGCAGGGCCTGAAGCACCTCCTTGCAGAAGCCGTTGACCACGAGGGCCACCGCCTCCTCCTCGTCCATCCCGCGCGAGCGGCAGTAGAAGAGCTGATCGTCATCGACCTTGGAGGTCGTCGCCTCATGCTCCACCCGGCTCGAGTTGTTCTTGACCTCGATATACGGAACCGTGTGCGCGCCGCATTCCGACCCGATCAGAAGCGAGTCGCATTGCGTGTAGTTGCGCGAGTTCTTGGCCCGCGGATGCATCGAGACGAGGCCGCGATAGGTGTTCTGCGCCCTGCCCGCGCTGATGCCCTTGGAGACGATCCGCGACCGGGTGTTCTTGCCCAGATGGACCATCTTGGTGCCGGTATCGGCCTGCTGCATGTTGTTGGCGATGGCGATGGAGTAGAACTCCCCCGAGGAATCGTCGCCGCGCAGGATGCAGGAGGGGTATTTCCACGTCACCGCGGAGCCGGTCTCGACCTGCGTCCACATCACCTTCGACCGGGCGCCCCGGCAATCGGCGCGCTTGGTGACAAAGTTGTAGATGCCGCCCTTGCCGTTCTCGTCGCCGGGATACCAGTTCTGGACGGTGGAATACTTGATCTCCGCATCGTCGAGCAGGACCAGTTCGACACATGCCGCGTGAAGCTGCGCCGTATCGCGCTGCGGCGCGGTGCAACCTTCGAGATAGGAGACGTAGGATCCCTCATCGGCGATGATGAGCGTCCGCTCGAACTGTCCTGTATTCTCGGCGTTGATGCGGAAATAGGTCGACAGCTCCATCGGGCAGCGCACGCCCTTGGGGATGTAGACGAAGGACCCGTCCGAGAACACGGCCGCGTTCAGCGTGGCATAGTAGTTGTCCGATTGCGGAATGACCGAGCCGAGATACTTCTTCACCAGTTCCGGGTGATCCTGGATCGCCTCGGAGATGGAACAGAAGATCACGCCGGCCTTCGCCAGCTCCGCCTTGAAGGTCGTGCCCACGGAGACGGAGTCAAAGACCGCATCGACCGCGACCTTGCGCTCGCCATCTTCCGGCGCCGGCTCGACCCCCGCGAGGATCGCCTGCTCCTTCAAGGGGATCCCAAGCTTCTGGTAGGTCTCCAGCAGCTTCGGATCGACCTCGTCGAGCGATTTCGGCTTTTCCGTCATCGAAGCCGGGCGGGCGTAGTAATACTGCTCCTGAAAGTCGATCTGGGGGTATTCCACCATCGCCCAGTTCGGCTCCTTCATCTTGGTCCAGCGGCGATACGCCTCCAGACGCCATTCGAGCATCCATTCCGGCTCGTTGTTCTTGGCCGAGATCAGGCGCACGATATCCTCGTTCAGGCCCTTGGGCGCGAACTCCATGTCGATCTCGGTGTTCCAGCCATGCTTGTAGGCCCCCGAGAGCGCCTTCACCCGCTCGACGGTCTCCGCGTCGACGCCTTCCTTGACCTGCACTTCGTCCAAGCTCATGCCCGTCTCCTGTCTCTAAGCCTGAGGTACGCCTCGACGAACCTCTCGACCTGTTCCCGTGTCGTGTCCGGGCCAAGACTCACGCGGATCGCGCAATCGGCCTCGCCCGGCCCATATCCCATCGCGCGCAACACCGCGCTCTCGCGCACCTTGCCGGAGGAGCAGGCCGATCCCGCGCTGACCGCAAAACCGGCGAGATCCAACGCCATGACCTGTGTTTCGCCCTTCCACCCCGGCGAGATCACGCAGGAGGTGTTCGGCAAGCGCCGCGATTCCTTACCAACCAAAATAGTCGGGTGTGCGCTGCCCTCAAGACTTGTTTCTAGAAAAGTTCTAAGTTGTGCAACCCGGTCCCACACCCCATCGCCCAGATCGCGCATCGCCGCCTCGGCCGCGGCGCCGAAACCGGCGATACCGGGGATGTTCTCGGTGCCCGACCGGCGCCCCATCTCCTGCCCGCCGCCACGGATCTGCGCGGCGAGATCCAACCCGCGCCGGATGACGAGCGCACCAACCCCCTTGGGCCCGCCCAGCTTGTGTGCGGAGATCAGCGCCATATCGACGCCGGACCAATCGAAGGCGACAGGGAGCTTCCCGAAGGCCTGCGTCATGTCGCTGACTGCCAAGCCCGTCGGAAGGTTCTGCAGGATGCCCGTCTCGGAATTCGCCGCCTGCAAGGCACTCCCCGCCGGGTCGGAAACCGAAACGGTACCGTCGCGCCCAACCGGCAGCGTTCCGTTCCCCCAGGCGGCGACCGCTTCGTGCTCCACCGCCGCCGTCGCCAGGCCACGGCCCGCCATGGCCAGCGCCGCCGCCTCGGTCGCGCCCGACAGGAACACCACGTCCGCACCCGATGCCCCCATCGCCTCGGCCACCTGCGCCCGCGCCCGCTCCACGACGGCTTTGGCGGCGCGCCCTTCGCGGTGGACCGAGGACGCGTTTCCGGTCACGTCGAGCGCCGCGACCACCGCCGCCCGCGCCTCGGGACGCAGCGGCGCCGTCGCGTTCCAATCAAGATAGACGCGTTCCATCAGGTCTCTTCCTCTGGCCGTAAATACCTCGGGGAGCGCGAGGGGCTGGCCCCTCGCCCGCCGCCTACTCGTCCACGATCTGGAAGAGGGACGGCACTGCCGGGCATGGCGTCAACTCGTTGGACACCACGTCCGAAAGCCGCGTCTGGTGCAGGAACACGTAGACATGCGCCGAAAGCGATTCCCACAAGCGGTTCGTCATCGATTGCGCTCGGCTGCCGGAGGAGCCGCCAGACGCGGCCGCCCCGGTATGCAGCGCGCTCACCGTCTCGTCGACCGCCTCGAGCACGTCCGACACGCGGATCTCGGCGGCCGGACGCGCCAGCCGGTAGCCGCCGCCGGGGCCGCGCAGGCTCTCCACAAGACCGGCCCGGCGGAGCTTGACGAAGAGTTGCTCCAGATAAGGCAGCGAAATGTCCTGACGCCGCGAAATTTCCGCCAGCGAGGTCGTCCCCTCCCGACCCGCCAGATCGGCCAGCGCGACCATCGCATAGCGGCCCTTGGTGCTCAGCTTCATCTGCGCCCTCCGATTGACGAGGCCCCGTGCATCCCATACTTCGCGGGAGCATGCGCGGCGCACGGCTCAGCGGAACTACGCTCCGGCCCGCCCCGCCGTCAACAAGCCCGAAGGAGCGACGATGCCTGAAGTGATCTTCCCCGGCCCCGAGGGCCGTCTCGAGGGACGCTACCATCCCCAGAAGGTCAAGGACGCGCCAATCGCCATCATCCTGCACCCGCATCCGCAATTCGGCGGCACGATGAACAACCGGGTGGTCTACAACCTCCATTACGCCTTCCTGAACCTCGGCTTCACCGTCCTGCGCTTCAACTTCCGCGGCGTCGGACGGTCGCAGGGGGAGTATGACCAGGGGATCGGCGAATTGTCGGATGCGGCCTCCGCGCTCGATTACCTCCAGGCGATGAATCCGAACGCGAAGCATTGCTGGGTCGCGGGTTTTTCGTTCGGCGCGTGGATCGGGATGCAGCTTCTGATGCGACGCCCCGAGATCACGGGGTTCATCTCCGTGTCGCCTCCGGCGGACCGTTACGATTTCAGCTTTCTTGCGCCCTGCCCCTCGTCGGGCCTCGTCATCAACGGCTCGGCCGACCGTGTCGCGCCGCCCGCCGACACGCGCGCGCTCGTCTCCAAGCTGCACGAGCAGAAGGGCATCACCATCACCCACGAGGAGATGGAGGGCGCCGGGCACTTCTTCGAGGATCCCTTCATGGATCCGATGATCAGCTCCGTATCGGATTACGTCTCCCGGCGCATGACCGAGACGACGCGGTGACAGTGCCGGCAGGGCGTCGGGGACGTTTGCGTCCCGTCGCCCTGCGCGGATGTGCCGAGGACTTTTCTACCCATCCGCACCGGTGCGCGAGCCAGTTCCGGGCGTGGCCCAGCGGCCAGATCAATCGGCGCGCAACGTGCGTGATGCGGACGCCGCTTCCCCGAAAAGCTGCCCGACAGCATCACTGCGCCAGTCCTCACGATATAAATCGGTTTCAGCTCTTCCTGATGTGCTGAACCGTCGGTGGCCAATCGGTCATGTCCGCACCAAATCTCTCCTTGGCTGCCCTCGACTGCGTCGGTTGGCGGAACCCACGCCGCTCCGATCAAACGCCCCTGACGTTGCGAGCATCGTGTGACTGCAACCGGTCTACCAGCTCCGGGAATATGCGGCGCCGTACGAAGCCGGGTTAATGCATTCGCCCATCCTTTGCCCGGAATCGGGCGGTCGGAGAACGGCCCCGTATCCGCCGATGTGCAGACAAGGCTGCGGCTGCCGGGTGTCACACTACACGACTCCGCAGGGCTTTCGTGCTTCTGGGTTGATCCTCTGCCACGACGCGATGGCGTCGAGGGGATCGGATCTGAGGCGGCTTCGGATGTGGTCGAAGCCGGTTCGAAACCAGGATCTGGCGTAGTGGCCGTGGCTTTTGCGCGGCGGCGCGCGCTTGCCGAGAAGGTCTGCGGCGGCGCGACCGGCCCAGGCAAGGGCAAGCGCGACAAGGGACATGAGCAGAGCGAGTTTGCGTGGATCGGTGAGACGTGTGTCCTCGAGGTTGAGGCCACGCGTCTTGGCATCGCCGAACAGACATTCGATTGCCCAACGTTTGCGGTAGGTTTCGAGCGCGGTGCGCGGCGCGACGTTGGTAACCACGATCAACCACTCTCCCTTGAGCGGCTTGGCCGCGACGTTCAGGAGCGGCGTATTGCTGGCGGCTGCGTCCTCGCGTGTGCCGAGGCGGGCGCGAAAAGCCCGGCCACGGCGGGCCAGGCGCAGCCTTGCGCGCAAGGTAAGGTCGTGACCGTCCTCGGTCGTAATGCGAAGATTTCCCCTTACGCGGATAGCAAAGGGGATATTGTTTTTACTAAGAAATTCCATCCATCCTGCGCCGACAAACTCGCGATCGGCAAGCAGCAGACGGATGGTCGTCGCGGGAAAATTCGCGAGATATCGCTCCATCAGGGCGATGCGCATGTCGGTGTCGGAACACCCGCGGCCTTCGATCAGGCTCCAGACCAGGGGGACGCGGAAACGACGGGTGACGACTGCGAGCACGAGAAAGTTCACCTCGGTCTTGCCGATCTGCCAGTTGGTGCGGTCGAGCGCGAGCAGCCACGATTTGTTCAGGCCCAACAGCCGGACCAGAAGCGGGAGCGACCAGTCCTCGTCGAGATGGACGTGCTGGAAGAAGCGTTGCAACCGACGGTATGTTGACGAGGTCAGGGCCGATCCCGGTCGTTCGCAGGCAAGATGGCCGAGGTTCACGCTGCGCGCGCTGACCATGCCGATGACGATCATGCAAAGCGTCTCCAGACGGCTCTTGCTCAAGTCGAGATCTGGACGCAGGATATTCGTGAGGGCGGAGATGGCGTGGTGAAGCATCGGACGTTTCCTTGGTCGGAGTCGTCCAGTTGAATCCATCCAGCCGCCCTCAGCCAGCACTGTGTCGTGTAGTGTGGAATCTTTGGCGTCGATAACCAACAAATACCTTATTTCTTTCCTTTCCTCCACCTCCGCCGCCTTCTCGTGAATTATCCGGGATAAAGGTTTGAGCCGCCAAACGCTAGCTGCAGCTTAGCACCGAACACGTCAGGGCG
>NZ_CYPR01000158.1 GCF_001408515.1 Jannaschia seosinensis
AACCCGATCGAGAGTGTCTTCGCCACGGTCAGGAACCGGACCCGCAAAACCAAGGGCTGCCTGAACCGCAAGACCGCCCTCGCCATGGTCTTCCGACTCATGAAATCAGCCAAGAAGAAGTGGCGGAAGATCAACGGGCCAAACCGTCTGCCCGACGTCATTCAGGGGATTGAGTTCAAGGACGGGATCAAGCAACTTCAAACCGCCGCCTGATGAGGACCGTCACCAACTTTTGGGCATATCTCGCGGCGGGAGACGGCCCACTCGTCATTTTGCTCCAGCATCAGTGCTCCGACGAGGCGGATGACGGCCTCGCGGTTCGGGAAGATCCCGACCCCGTTGGTACGCCGCTTGATCTCCTTGTTTACCCGCTCCAGCGGGTTGGTGCTGTGCAGCTTCGCGCGCAGGCGTTCATCGGAGGTCATGTAGGCGAAGACATCTTGCTCAGCCTCATCCATCAGCTTGGCCACGTCGCGGAACCGCTCCCGCAGGTTGTCGGCAACCTCGCGTCAGCGGGCATGGGCTTGGTCACGGTCCTTCTCGGCGAAGACGGTCTTCACCATGGCGCTGACCACTGGCTTGTGGGTCTTGCTCACGCGGGCCAGCAGGTTGCGCTGGAAATGCACGCGGCAACGCTGCCATCCGGCGCCCAAGACCTTGCGGGCAGCGGCCTTCAGGCCCTCATGGGCATCGCTGATCACCAGTTGCACGCCGCGCAGCCCGCGGCGCGTAAGAGATCTCAGAAAGTCTGCCCAGAAGGTCTCGGCCTCCGATGGCATTACGGTGATCCCCAGGATCTCGCGGCGCCCGTCGGTGTTGACCGAGACGGCCACTATCACCGCCCTCGCAGAGCTTCACACGGGTCGCGTCGAGCCACAGGAACGGCCAATCGCCTTCGAGGGGCCGGTTCAGAAATGCACGCACCCGCTCGTCGATCTCCTCGCAGAGCCGCGAGACCTGGCTCTTCGGCGTGCCCGTCTGACCCGTGGCGCGCACCAGATCGTCAACGGCGCGGGTAGAGATGCCGTGGATGCAGGCCTCCTGTGTGTGGATGCAGGCCTCCTGTATGACCGCCATCAAGGCTTTCTCGGCCGTTCTGCGCGGCTCCAGGAAGGTCGGGAAATAGCTGCCCTGGCGCAGCTTCGGGATGTTCAGCCCCGTCGTGCCCGCGCTGGTTCTCCCGCTCCGAACTGTGCTCGCCATACGCGGCAACGCATACGGCGGCCACTCGATGTCCATCAGCCGCTGCGCGGCATCCTGGATCAGATCGCGCAGGAAATCCGCATCATCGCTCTTGGCGATCACCCCCGGAAGGTCAATCATGGTCTCGGTCATCGTGCTCTCCTTCGTTGTCGTCGGTCGTCGAACAACCTCAGACTACGAAGAAGCGCGGTGGCCGCCAGACCGGCCGTGCGCTGCGCTGCACCAGATGGCTCCGCGCGCGGCCTCCTACACCACGGGGTGGGACACTACCTTTACCCGCATTGGAAACGTTCGTCCCGATGGATCAGAGGCCGACGATGCATCAAGAATTGATCAAGCCCACTCAACCGAGGTAGAGTACGCTTCTACGCCTCGAAAGCGCCTGCTAGCCCGCATAATTCATGAAGCTGCGGACTTGTGCTCCGTGGGATGGTTTCCCCGGTCTCGGTTTTCTTGCGTGCACCCGGTGTTTGCGTCCGGTTGGCAGGCCGGCCGGTGACTTGGGTCTTGGGCGATACGGGTTGATGTTTCGGGGTTTGTCGGGGCGCATGCGTCAGGCTGTTTTCGGTGGGGCGAGGGCGTCGAAGAGAAGGAGGAGAAGTCCCTTTCGGGGACACGATGCCGG
>NZ_CYPR01000159.1 GCF_001408515.1 Jannaschia seosinensis
TGTGTCCCATGAGCTGGGCTGCAGCACGGCAGATGAGGGCGATGGCAATAGCGGTTATGGCGATGAGCAGAGACAACTTGGACGCGAGCGTCAGGCGGGTGTCCTCCAGGTTCAGCCCCCGCGTCTTGCTGTCGGCGAACAGGCACTCGATGAGCCAGCGCTTCTTGTACTGCCGCAGGATGTGCGCGCCAGTGGCTGGATAGGGCGAAGCCACCACGAGAAGCTCGCCGCCCTTGATACGGCGCGCACCGAAGTGGAGCTTGAGGTCGGGGTGACTCGCTCTGCCAGGCAGGACGGCCGTGAAGCCCCGCACACCCCTGCACCGTGACAGCAGGGAGCGCAGGTTCAGCTCGCGGCCGTTGGTACGGACTATCTGGCCCTCCTTCATGCGGATCGCGAAGGGGATCTCCTGCTCGACGAGAAAAGTGAACCATTCCTGACCGATGAACTCGCGATCCGCCAGCAGCATCCGAACGGTTGAGGCGTCGAAATACGCGAGATACCGCTTCATCAGCGCGATGCGCTGAGCGGTCGTGCTGTTGCCGGAATGCGGGAGCATGGTCCACATCAACGGGACACGGAACCTGGCCGTGATGGCGGCCAACACGAGGACGTTAACGTCGGTCTTGCCGATCTTCCAGTTGGTGCGGTCAAGACACAGATGCCAAGGGCGAGGGTTGCCGAGCAGCGAGATCACGATGCCCACGCTCCAATCCTCGGGCAGGCACACGTGTTGGAAGAAGCGTTGCAGACGGCGATAGGTCGATGCAACCATGGCGCGACTTGGCCGCTCGCTCGCGATATGCGTCAGGTTCACCGTTCGGGCGCTGATCATGCCAAGCAGGATCATGCAGAGCGTGTCGAGCCGTGACTTGCCCAACGGCACATGCGGAGTTAGCGTTTTCTGGAGATCGGCGAGAGCACGGATATTCAAGGGACCGTTCCTTTGGCGAGGTCGAGTCCACCAGAAGAATCTCTCTTGCCGGTCTCGGCCACCCCAAAAACGGCTGTGTCGTGTAGTCTGATCTCTCTTAGTCGCGGGACACGAATTTGTTGAAGCGGCTGTCACGCCCTTCGGGTAGAAGGAGCGCGAGCTTGCGGTCTTCGAAAATCTCGAAGAACTCGGTCCAGTCGATTTCGATCAGGTCCTCGTCCGGTTCCTGAAAGTCGAGGCGCAGAATCCCGCCTTCGCCCTCGGTTTCCACTTTGGCAGGGCGGCCGCCATGGGATTCCGCCCATTCGCGGATGCGGTCGTGATCGGTCTCGGGATGTGCCGAAGACATGGCGGATCTCCTTGTCGTCCAGGTTCAGTGCGGGAAACGGATTGGTGGTGCGGTCAGTTCCGCCGATTGGTCCGACGGCCGGCCAGCCACTCCCTTATACCGACGGCATCATCCGCTGACCTTCGCCCAATCTCGGGAGGTTATCGAGGCGACCCGCTCCGGGATTGCGATGAGCGCGTTCCACGCCTCGCAGCAGGCGCCGACGATGGCGTCGTAGCTCTCGAAGACGCGGTTCGCGAGGTGGTTCTGGCGGAGAAATTGCCAGATGTTTTCGACCGGGTTCAGCTCGGGGCTGTAGGGCGGAAGCGTCAGTAGGGTGATGTTCGCCGGCACGACGAGCTCCCTGGAGCTGTGCCAGCCGGCGCCGTCAACGACGAGGATGGCGTGCGCGCCGGGCGAAACGTGCCGGGCGATCTCGGCGAGGTGGTCGCTCATCGCACCTGTGTTGGCGTAGGGCATGACGAGCGCGGCGCCGGTCGCGC
>NZ_CYPR01000160.1 GCF_001408515.1 Jannaschia seosinensis
CGGAGACGCTGCCATGAACATCGGAACCGCCGCGCAGAAATCGGGGCTGCCGCCCAAGACGATCCGCTACTACGAGGACATCGGCCTATTGACCGCTGATCGGGCGGCGAAGAGGTATGCGCGAAATTGGTGACGCGTGATCAGGCGGCAGTTTGAAGGTGGCGGAGGCCGTCGTGGAACTCAATCCCCTAGATGATCTCGGGTAGTCGGTTCTGGCCATCGAGCCTTCGCCATTTGCACTGCGCCGACATCATCAGCTTGAAGGCCGTGGCCAGACCCGTTTTGCGGCTCAGGCATCCCTTGGTACGTTTCGTGCGGTGCCGAACGGTGGCGAAGGTGCTTTCGATCGGGTTTGAGGTCCGGATGTGTTTCCAGTGCTCGGCGGGAAAGTCGTGAGACAAGTCTGTAGCGCATCCCGGTCCTTGACGAGCTTGGCGGCCGCCTTGTCCCATTTCACGCCGCAAGCATCGACGAAGAAGTCGAAGGCCGCCGACGCCGCGGCACGGGTTTCGGCCTGCCAGATGTCGTGCAGGTGTGCCTTTGCCTTCGACTGCACTGATTTCGGCAGCGCGTTGAGCACGTTCATGGTCTTGTGGACCCAGCACCGCTGCTCTCGTGTCGTGGCGAAGACCTCGCGCAGGGCGGTCCAGAACCCCAAGGCACCGTCGCCGATGGCCAGCTTGGGGTCCTGTTTCAGGCCGCGGCGCTTGAGATCAAGGAGCACCTCGCGCCAACTCTCGGTGCTTTCGCGGAAGCCGTCGGTCATGGCCAGAAGCTCCTTGCGGCCGTATTCATCCGCACCCACGACCACCAGAACGCATTGTTTTTCCTCGGCCATGCGCGGTTTGAAGTAGACGCCCCACACTAAACGACAGAGTGCTGGCTGAGGGCGGCTGGATGGATTCAACTGGATGACTCCGACCAAGGAAACATCCGATGCTTCACCACGCCATCTCCGCCCTCACGAATATTCTGCGTCCAGATCTCGACTTGAGCAAGAGCCGTCTGGAGACGCTTTGCATGATCGTCATCGGCATGGTCAGCGCGCGCAGCGTGAACCTCGGCCATCTTGCCTGCGAACGACCGGGATCGGCCCTGACCTCGTCAACATACCGTCGGTTGCAACGCTTCTTCCAGCACGTCCATCTCGACGAGGACTGGTCGCTCCCGCTTCTGGTCCGGCTGTTGGGCCTGAACAAATCGTGGCTGCTCGCGCTCGACCGCACCAACTGGCAGATCGGCAAGACCGAGGTGAACTTTCTCGTGCTCGCAGTCGTCACCCGTCGTTTCCGCGTCCCCCTGGTCTGGAGCCTGATCGAAGGCCGCGGGTGTTCCGACACCGACATGCGCATCGCCCTGATGGAGCGATATCTCGCGAATTTTCCCGCGACGACCATCCGTCTGCTGCTTGCCGATCGTGAGTTTGTCGGCGCAGGCTGGATGGAATTTCTTAGTAAAAACAATATCCCCTTTGCTATCCGCGTAAGGGAAAATCTTCGCATTACGACCGAGGACGGTCACGACCTTACCTTGCGCGCAAGGCTGCGCCTGGCCCGCCGTGGCCGGGCTTTTCGCGCCCGCCTCGGCACACGCGAGGACGCAGCCGCCAGCAATACGCCGCTCCTGAACGTCGCGGCCAAGCCGCTCAAGGGAGAGTGGTTGATCGTGGTTACCAACGTCGCGCCGCGCACCGCGCTCGAAACCTACCGCAAACGTTGGGCGATCGAATGTCTGTTCGGCGATGCCAAGACTCGTGGCCTCAACCTCGAGGACACACGTCTCACCGATCCACGCAAACTCGCTCTGCTCATGTCCCTTGTCGCGCTTGCCCTTGCCTGGGCCGGTCGCGCCGCCGCAGACCTTCTCGGCAAGCGCGCGCCGCCGCGCAAAAGCTACGGCCACTACGCCAGATCCTGGTTTCGAACCGGCTTCGACCACATCCGAAGCCGCCTCAGATCCGATCCCCTCGACGCCATCGCGTCGTGGCAGAGGATCAACCCAGAAGCACGAAAGCCCTGCGGAGTCGTGTAGTGTGTTCATCTGCGTCCATTCGCGGATTTTCGCTGGTCTGACACACCCCGATTCGCTAAGCTTTCGTTACAGACCCGGAAAACCGGGCGTGGCAGAGCAGTTTGCAGGCGGATCAATGACTGAAATCGCGCATGGCGCGGTCGTCGTCCTACCGGGCGAGGCCATCGTGTCCCGTTGGTGGCGAACGCTGGACAAGGGCGTGTTGGGCGCGCTGGTCCTTTTGTTCGCCGTCGGGCTTCTCCTCGGCTTTGCGGCCTCGGTGCCGCTGGCGGAGCGCAACGGGCTGGCTCCGTTCCATTATGTGCAGCGGCAGGCGATCTTCGGGGCGATGGCCTTTGTCGTGATGATCGTCACCTCCATGATGTCGCCGCAGATGGTGCGCCGGTTGGGTGTGATCGGTTTCTTCGTCGCCGCATCGGCGCTGATGCTCCTGCCGGTTCTGGGCACGGATTTCGGCAAGGGCGCGACGCGGTGGTATTCGCTGGGGTTCGCATCCTTCCAGCCGTCGGAATTCCTCAAGCCGGTCTTCATCGTCATGACCGCGTGGCTGATGGCCTCCGCCGCGGAGCCCAACGGCCCGCCGGGCAAGATCATCAGCTTCGCGATCCTCGTCGTCGTGATCGCCTTCCTCGCGCTGCAGCCGGATTTCGGGCAGGCGATGCTGGTCGTGGTGGCTTGGTCGGCGGTCTATTTCGTCGCCGGCGCGCCGATCCTGCTTCTGACCGGGGTGGTGGCCTGCGTCGGTGCGGTGGGGGTGGTCGCCTACAACAACTCGGAGCATTTCGCCCGGCGTATCGACGGGTTCCTGTCGCCCGAGGTCGATCCGCGCACGCAGATGGGCTATGCGATCGATGCGATCCGCGAGGGCGGGTTCCTCGGCACCGGCGTCAACGAAGGGCGGGTGAAATGGATCCTGCCCGACGCGCATACCGACTTCATCATCGCCGTCGCGGCCGAGGAATACGGCCTTCTGATGGTGCTCTTCATCGTGGCGCTGTTTGGGTTCATCGCCGCGCGCTGTCTCATGCGGCTTTGCGTGGAGCGTGATCCGTTCATCCGGCTGGCGGGCACCGGTATGACCGTCCTGCTGGCGAGCCAGGCTTTCATCAACCTCGGGGTCGCGGTGCGGCTTTTGCCGGCCAAGGGCATGACGCTGCCCTTCGTCAGCTACGGCGGCTCTTCGCTCATCGCGATGGGGCTGTTGACGGGGATGCTGCTTTGCTTCACCCGCACGCGGCCACAGGCCGAGATCGCCGATCACCTGCTGTCGAACGTCTATCGCTGAGGGATTTTCATCCATGTCCGCCCCGCTCATCGTCATCGCCGCAGGCGGCACCGGGGGGCACATGTTCCCGGCCCAGTCGCTCGCCGAGGAGATGCTGGCGCGCGGCTGGCGGGCCAAGCTCTCGACCGATGCGCGCGGGGCGCGTTATGCCGATGGCTTTCCCGACGAGGTGGAGATTGAGGTTGTGCCCTCGGCCACGCCCGCGCGCGGCGGGATGGTGGCGAAGGCGGGCGTGCCGTTCAAGCTGACGGGCGGGGCGATGCGCGCGCTGGCCGCGTTCCGGCGTGACCGTCCGGCGGTGGTGGCGGGGTTCGGCGGATATCCCGCCATCCCGGCCATGGCGGCGGCGGTCCTGATGAAGCTGCCGCGCCTGATCCACGAGCAGAACGGCGTGTTGGGTCAGGTCAACACGGTCTTCGCCAAGCGCGTCGATGCGTTTGCCTGCGGCACCTGGCCCACGCGCCTGCCGGACGGGGTGACTGGCGTGCATGTCGGCAATCCGGTGCGGGCCGCGATCCTGCGGCGGGCGGGCAGTCCCTACATCCCGCCGGGCGACCACCCGATGTCGGTTCTGGTGATCGGCGGCAGTCAGGGCGCGCGCATCCTGTCGGCGACGGTGCCCGAGGCGTTGGCCGCGCTGCCCGACGATATCCGCCGGCACCTGCGCGTGGCGCATCAGGCCCGGCCGGAGGACGCGGCGCGGGTTCGCGCCTTCTATGACGATGCGGGTATCGCCGCCGAGGTGCAGCCCTTCTTCGACGACGTTCCCGCGCGGATCGCCGACGCGCAGCTCGTGATCTGTCGCTCGGGCGCGTCGACGGTCGCCGACCTGTCGGTGATCGGGCGACCCGCCATCCTGATCCCCTATGCCGCCGCGGCGGGCGACCATCAGAGCGCGAACGCGCGCGGGCTGACGAGTGCGGGCGCGGCGATTTCGATCCCCGAGTCCAAGCTGACGGTCGGGAGCCTCGCCGAGCAGGCCGAACTCATCCTTTCCCATCCGGAGGGCGCGTCGCAGATGGCGCGTGCCGCGCTGTCGGTCGCCCGGCCGGACGCGGCCGCCCGCCTCGCCGACCTCGCAATCGAAGTGAGCCAGACATGAACGCCACAAAGCTGCCCCAGCAGATGGGCCCCATCCACTTCGTCGGCATCGGCGGCATCGGCATGTCCGGCATTGCCGAAGTGCTGATCAGTCACGGCTACAACGTTCAGGGCTCCGACCTGAAACGCTCGAAGATCACGGACCGGCTGGCGAAGCTTGGGGCGCGCATCTTCGAGGGGCAGTCGGCGGACAATCTGGAGGGTGCGGAGGTCATCGTGATTTCCTCCGCCATCAAGCCCGGCAATCTGGAGCTCGACGCCGCGCGCGCGCGGGGCCTGCCGGTCGTGCGCCGCGCGGAGATGCTGGCCGAGTTGATGCGGATGAAGTCGAACATCGCCGTCGCCGGAACGCACGGCAAGACCACCACCACCACCATGGTCGCGGCCCTTCTGGATGCGGGCAACGAGGATCCGACGGTCATCAACGGCGGCATCATCCATGCCTACGGCTCGAACGCCCGGATGGGGCAGGGCGAGTGGATGGTCGTCGAGGCCGACGAGAGCGACGGCACGTTCAACCGCCTGCCCGCCACGATCGCCATCGTCACCAATATCGACCCCGAGCACATGGAGCATTGGGGCTCGATCGAGAACCTGCGCCAGGGCTTCGCCGATTTCGTGTCGAACATTCCGTTCTACGGTCTGGCGGTCTGCTGCACCGATCATGCCGAGGTGCGCGCGCTGGTCGGCCGGGTCACGGACCGTCGGGTCGTCACCTTCGGCTTCAACGCGCAGGCGGACGTGCGGGCGGTGAACCTGCGCTACGAGGCGGGTGTGGCGTGCTTCGACATCGCGCTTCAGGCCGAGGATGCGATCATCGACGGCTGCCGTCTGCCGATGCCCGGCGATCACAACGTCTCGAACGCCCTGTCGGCGGTGGCCGTCGCGCGGGAGCTGGGCGTGCCGAAGGACGTGATCCGGGACGCGCTGGCCGAGTTCGGCGGCGTCAACCGCCGCTTCACCCGTGTGGGCGAGTGGAACGGCGTTCCGATCATCGACGATTACGGCCACCACCCCGTCGAGATTGCCGCCGTGCTCAAGGCCGCGCGTCAGAGCATCGGCGATACCGGCCGCGTCATCGCGATCCACCAGCCGCACCGCTATTCGCGCTTGGCGAGCCTGTTCGACGATTTCTGCGGCTGCTTCAACGATGCCGATGTGGCGGGGATCGCCGATGTCTATGCGGCGGGCGAGGATCCAATTCCGGGTGCCGGGCGCGACGATCTGGTGGCGGGGCTGATCCGTACGGGTCATCGGCATGCGCGCGCGGTGACGGACGAGGACGATCTGGAGCGTCTGGTGCGCGAACAGGCGCGGCAGGGCGATATCGTCGTCTGTCTCGGGGCCGGTACGATTTCGACTTGGGCCAACGCATTGCCGGCGCGGCTGAACGGTTAGGGCGGGGCCGGCGCCTCGCGTTTCTTGAGGTATTCGGGGGGCGAGGTGGAGCACGGGCGACAGCGTTTGTGACGCTCCGCTTTCCCGCTCGTGGCCTCCAGCAGTTGCTGGTTGCTTGCAAGGTGATCACGCCGGCGGGTGAGGGGCGGGATAGCTCTTTGTAAGAAGGTCCCGGATTTTGATCGTTATGATTGTTTCTGACACTGACATGACTCGGTTCGTCCATGGTTGATTACCCCGCTCCCCGTGGCGCTCTTACCCGCGACCGGCCGCTTGGAGACTTGACCTGGCTGCGCGTGGGCGGGCCGGCGGATGCATTGTTTCAGCCGGCCGACCGGGACGATTTGGCGGCTTTTCTTGCGGCTCTCGACCCTGCCGTCGCGGTGTTTCCGATGGGCGTCGGGTCCAATCTCATCGTGCGGGATGGCGGGATCCGGGCGGTCGTGATCCGGCTGGGGCGCGGGTTCAACGGGATCGAGATCGAAGGGGACCGGGTGCATGCGGGAGCCGCGGCGCTCGATGCACATGTGGCGCGCCGGGCGGCGCAGGCGGGGCGGGACTTGACCTTCCTGCGCACCATCCCCGGCAGCGTCGGCGGGGCGGTAAAGATGAACGCGGGCTGCTACGGCACCTACGTGGCCGATCATCTGGTCGAGGTGGAGGCGGTGACGCGGGACGGTGCGGTCGTGACGATCCCGGCGGCCGATCTGCGGCTGGGCTATCGGTCCTCCGATATTCCCGAAGGCTGGATCGTCACGCGCGCGACCTTCTGCGCGGAGCCGGGCGAGCCGGCGGCGCTCGAGGCGCGGATGGCGGATCAGCTTGCGCGCAGGGACGCGACGCAGCCCACCAAGGACCGCAGCGCCGGCAGCACGTTTCGCAACCCTGCCGGATATTCCTCAACCGGGCGGGCGGACGACACGCACGACCTCAAGGCCTGGAAGGTGATCGACGCGGCGGGCATGCGGGGCGCCACGCGGGGCGGGGCGGTCATGTCGCCCAAACACTCCAATTTCCTCGTCAATGCGGGCGGGGCGAGCGCGGCCGATCTGGAAGGTCTGGGCGAGGAAGTTCGGAAAAAGGTTTTCGAGACCAGCGGATTGACGCTAGAGTGGGAAATCATGCGGGTCGGAGAACCCGCGCCCCGATAAGGCCCATCAGAGGCCCGGGTAAACAAGAGGCCGGGACGCCACGATCCCGGCACGAGGTGCAGGATATTGGGTGTGTCGGGCAGGACCAACCAACATGTCGCCGTCCTGATGGGCGGCCCGTCGAGTGAGCGAGAGGTCAGCCTGTCCACGGGGCGGGGCTGCGTCGAAGCGTTGCGCGGCGAGGGGTTCCGCGTGACCGAGGTCGATGCGGGCACGGGCGGGGCCGGTTCGGGCGCCGAACTTGTTGCGCGCCTGCAACAGGTCGCGCCCGATGTGGTGTTCAACGCGTTGCACGGTCGGTGGGGCGAGGATGGCTGCGTCCAGGGGCTCCTCGAATGGTTGCGGCTGCCTTACACGCATTCCGGCGTGCTGGCTTCGGCGACGGCGATGGACAAGAGCCGCAGCAAGGCGCTGTTTCGTGCCGCGGGTCTGCCGGTGGTGGAGAGCGAGATCGTCTCGCGCGAGGAGGCGATGGAGGATCATGTCCTCGATCCGCCCTACGTCATCAAGCCGAACAACGAAGGCTCCTCCGTTGGCATCTATATCGTGAAGGCGGGCGCGAAGATGCCGCCCGAGCTGCCCGACACGATGCCTGACGAGGTGATGGTCGAGGCCTATGCGCCGGGGCGCGAACTGACCTGCACCGTTCTGGGTTCGGCGGGGCGCGAGCAGGCCCTGACCGTGACGGAGATCGAGACCGAGGGCTGGTACGACTACGCCGCCAAATACGAGACGGGGGGGTCGCGTCATACCCTGCCGGCGCGGGTGCCGGAGGCGATTCTGAAGGCGTGTCAGGATTATGCGCTGCGGGCGCATTGGGCGCTGGGCTGCCGGTCGCTGAGCCGCACGGATTTCCGCTGGGACGAGAAGCGGGGGCCTTCCGGTCTGATCCTGCTTGAGACGAACACGCAGCCGGGCATGACGCCGACGTCGCTGACCCCCGAGCAGGCGGCACATGCGGGGCTGTCCTTCGGCGCGCTGTGCCGTCAGCTCGTGGAGGATGCGTCGTGCGACCGGTAAGGCGCGGACCGGCCGATCCCGCTCCGTCGAAATGGCGTTACCGGCTGGAGCGGCTGTGGCTCACGCCGCTGTTCAAGGCGCTGATCCGGACGGGAATCCCGAGCTTTTCGTTCGTCGCCCTGTTCACCTGGTACATCCACGACGCCCAACGGCTCGAGGCGATCGTGGATACTTGGGAAGGGTGGGTGACGGCGGTCCAGGACCGGCCGGAGTTCATGGTCGGCATGATGCGGATCGAGGGGGCGAGCGCGCAGCTCCAGTCCGACATCGAGGAGACGCTGCCGGTGGACCTGCCGATCAGCCAGTTCCAGCTGGACATGGGAGAGTTGCGCCACCGGATCGAGGAGCTGGACCCGGTCCTGTCGGCCGAGGTGCGCGTCATCGCCGGCGGCACGCTCCTGCTGCGGGTGACGGAGCGTGCGCCGGCGGTGGTCTGGCAGCAGGCCGGCGCGATCGAGGTGCTGGACGCGACGGGCCACCGGGTCGCGACGCTTCAGTCGCTGGAGGCCGCGGGTGCGCTGCCGCTGATCGCGGGCGAGGGGGCGGCGAAGGCTGTGCCTGAGGCGCTGGCGTTGATCCAGGTCGCGCAGCCGATCGCGGACCGCATGATTGGTCTGACCCGGGTCGGCAACCGCCGCTGGGACGTCGTGCTGAGCCGCGAACAGCGGATCATGCTGCCGGAGGCGGCGCCGGCGGCTGCGCTCGACCGCGTTCTGGCGATGCATGCTGCGAACGACGTTCTGGCGCGGGATGTGGCGGTCGTCGACCTGCGCATCCCCGCCCGCCCCATCCTGCGTCTGTCGCCAATGGCGCGCGACGCGTTGAGCCGCAAGCAGGACGCCGAGCGCGTCGCCTATCAGGAGAGAATAGAGTGAGCCGTTTGTTCCATGCCCAGAAGGCCATGCGCCGCAAACGCCAAGCCGCGCTGCAGCGCGGGGTCGTCGCGATCCTGGACGTGGGCACCTTCAAGACGGCCTGCCTCGTGCTGCGTTTCGAGGAGAACACGCCCGAGGGCGAGGGCGTGGGCCACATGGCGGGGCAGTCGAACTTTCGCGTGGTGGGCGCGACGATCACCCGTTCGCGCGGGGTGCGTCACGGCGAGGTCGACGCCATGCCCGAAACGGAGCGCGCGATCCGCACCGCCGTGCAGGGCGCGCAGAAGATGGCGGGCGTGCGGGTCGATCACGTCATCGCCTGCTTCTCCGGCGGGCGTCCGACGTCCTGGCCCCTGTCAGGGGAGGTGGTGCTCGATTCCGGACCGTGCAGCGTGCACGATATCGGCCGGGTCCTGTCGTCGATCGACACGCCCGATATCGGGCCCGGGCGCGAGGTGCTGCATGCGCAGCCTGTGAATTTCGGTATCGATCACCGCACCACCCTGCGCGATCCGCGCGGACAGACCGGAGAGATGCTGCGTGCGGACATGCACCTGCTGTCGGTCGATGCGCATTCGATCGAGAACCTGCTGACCTGCATCCATCGCTGCGATCTGGAGGTGGCGGGCCTTGCCTCGGCGCCCTATGCCGCGGCGACCTCGGCGCTGGTGGAGGACGAGAAGGAGTTGGGCGCGGCCTGCATCGACATGGGTGCGGGCACGACCGGCATCTCGATCTTCATGCGCAAGCACATGGTCTATGCCGACACCGTTCCGTTCGGCGGCGCGCATGTGACCTCCGACATCAGCCAAGGGCTGCGGATTCCGGCCGTGGCTGCCGAGACGATCAAGACGCGGTACGGCGGTGTGCATGCCACCGGGATGGACGACCGCGAGCGGATCGCGCTCGAGGCCGATACCGGGGATTGGCACCACGACCGTCGCTCGGTCACCCGGACGGAGCTGATCGGGATCATCCGGCCGCGGGTGGAGGAGATCCTCGAGGAGGTGCGCGCGCGGCTGGATGCGGCGGGCTTCGGCGATTTGCCGAGCCAGCGGATCGTGCTGACCGGCGGGGCGTCGCAGATCCCCGGTCTCGATCTCATGGCGGGGCGGATCCTGGGCAGTCAGGTAAGGCTGGGTCGGCCACTGCGCGTGCAGGGGCTGCCCGAAGCGGCCAAGGGGCCGGCCTTTGCCGCATGCGTCGGTCTGTGCATGCAGGGCGCCGAGCCGCAGGACGAATTCTGGGACTTCGACGCGGTCTCGCCGCGGGCCTCGGGGCGGTCCCTGCGCCGGGCGGTCCGGTGGTTTCGAGACAACTGGTAGAAATAACGCGGTTTCCCGCCACCCGGCGTGTTTTTAGGGTGACGATGGGTGAATGATTCGCTAACTTGGGGCAAAAATAAGGCAGCCGCCCAAGGCGGCGGGAAACGAACGGCTCGAGGCAGGGCCAAAACCAGGTGGACAAGAGCAAAATGACATTGAACCTCACCATGCCCGGCGCGAGCGCCGAAGTTGATCTGCGGCCGCGCATCACCGTGTTCGGTGTCGGCGGTGCCGGGGGCAATGCCGTCAACAACATGATCCAGAAGGACCTGGAGGGCGTCGAATTCGTCGTCGCCAACACCGACGCCCAAGCGCTGGCCCAGAACCAGTCGCAGGCGCGTATTCAACTCGGCGCGCGCGTGACCGAGGGCCTCGGCGCGGGTGCGCGGCCCCAGATCGGCGCTTCGGCCGCCGAGGAGACGATCGAGGAGATCGTCGATCACCTCGCCGGCGCGCATATGTGCTTCATCACCGCCGGCATGGGTGGCGGCACCGGAACCGGGGCTGCGCCGATCATCGCGCAGGCCGCCCGCGAGTTGGGCATTCTGACCGTCGGCGTCGTCACAAAGCCGTTCCAGTTCGAGGGCAACAAGCGGATGCGTCAGGCCGAGGAGGGCGTTGAGGCGCTCCAGAAGGTCGTGGACACACTCATCATCATTCCGAACCAGAACCTGTTCCGGCTTGCCAACGAGAAGACCACCTTCACCGAGGCGTTCAGCCTTGCCGACGATGTCCTTTACCAAGGCGTGAAGGGCGTGACCGACTTGATGGTGCGTCCGGGCATGATCAACCTCGACTTCGCCGACGTCCGCTCCGTGATGGACGAAATGGGCAAGGCGATGATGGGGACCGGTGAGGCCACCGGCGAGGATCGCGCCGTCGAGGCGGCCGAGAAGGCCATAGCGAACCCGCTGCTCGACGAGCTGTCGCTGAAGGGTGCGAAGGGCGTCCTGATCAACATCACCGGCGGACACGATCTGACCCTGTTCGAGATGGACGAGGCGGCGAACGCGATCCGCAGCCAGGTGGACGAGGATGCCAACATCATCGTCGGCTCGACGCTGGATCCGTCGATGGAGGGCGTGATGCGCGTTTCCGTCGTGGCAACCGGGATCGATGCGGTCGCCAACACCGCGGCCGATCCGCTGCCGCGTCGCCGGATGGCCGAGCCCGCCGCCGCGCCGCAGGAAGTGGCCGCCTCGGCGCCTGCCGCTGTCGCCGCGGCGCGCGAGGAGCCGAAGGCGGAGGCGCCCGCCATGCGCCGGGTTGGCGGTCAGACCTTCTTCGACGGGGTCGATCAGCAGGAGGCCGATGAGCAGGATGCTACCGAGAGCTTCTTCGGTGACGGCCGCTCCGACGACCTGCCGCCGCCGGCCTACACGCCCGTACAGGCTGCACCGGCCCAGCACGCCGCCGAGCCGCCGCAGGCCGCCTTTGCCGCGCCCCGCGCCGCCGGCACGCCGACGCCCGAAGCGATGGAGCGTCTGCGCGCCGCCGTTCTCAACGGCGAACGCCGCGCCGAGCCGGCCCGCCCCGCGGCCGCGCCCGAGCATGGAACGCGGTTCGGGATCGGCTCGCTCATCAACCGGATGACGGGAACAGGCGCGGACACGCCCGTTCACCGCCCCGCCCCCGCCCCGAAGGAGGAGCGCGATCAGGCGGAGGACGAGCGTATCGAGATCCCCGCGTTCCTGCGCCGTCAGGCGAACTGAGGCGAATCGGCTCCCGCGCGCCACAATTCTGCGGCGTGACATCGAATGAGAATGGCGGTCTTCGGGCCGCCATTCGCGTTTTCGCCGCCCTTGCCGCATCACGTTTGCACGTGGCATTCGGCGAAGGGTGGCGCGCAGGACAGGATACTAGGCGCCTGATTCCGCGGTGGATTTCACGGCTCCTTCGGGAACCGGCGAAATTCCGCGCATCCTGCGGGGCTCCTGTTTCACACCGTAACGACCGTTGAATTGCGTGGCGGCGGGGCCGCGCCTAGCTCCAGACTCGTGAAAAGCGCCCGTCAGTGGCGTAGGGAACGATCGGAGCAGATCATGCAGACGACAGTCAGGAACATCATCCGTTTTCGCGGCACCGGCCTTCACCTCGGCCGCCCTGCACGGCTGACCATTCATCCCGCGCCGGCGCATCACGGCATCTGGTTTCGTCGTTCCGACATTGAAGGCAACAACATGATCGCCGCGCGGCACGATGCGGTCGAGACGTCGCCGCTCTGCACGCTCCTCGTCAACGAGGCGGGCATTTCCGTCTCGACCGTGGAGCACGTGATGGCCGCGCTGTCCGGGTGCGGTGTGCACAACGCCATCCTCGAGATCGACGGCCCCGAGGTTCCGATCCTCGACGGATCGGCGGCGGAATTCGTTCGCGGCATCCTCGCCACCGGTCTGCGTCCGCTCGATGCGCCGGTTCACGCGATCGAGGTCCTGCGTCGCGTTCATGTGCAAGATGGCGATGCGTCGGCGACGCTGATGCCTGCCGCCGAACTGGAGATCGACTTCTCCATCGATTTTGCGGATGCGGCCATCGGGCATCAGCACAAGGTGCTGCGCCTGTCGAACGGGACCTTCGTGCGCGAACTCTGCGACAGCCGCACCTTCTGCCGTCGTGCCGATGTGGATGCGATGCAGCGGGCGGGGCGCGCGCTTGGCGGTTCGCTGGCCAATGCGGTCGTCGTGGACGGCGCGCTTATTGAGAACCCCGAGGGTCTGCGCCATGCCGATGAGGCCGTGCGGCACAAGATGCTCGACGCTCTGGGCGATCTCGCGCTCGCCGGAGCGCCGATCCTGGGCCGCTATACCGGTATCCGCGCCGGTCACGCGATGACGAACCGGGTTCTGCGCGCGCTGCTGAACGACCCGTTGGCCTATCGCATCCGGACGCTGAGCGAGGCGGATTGCCGTCTGCTGCCGGGCGCGGGTCTGGAGCATGATGTCTTCGCCCATCTGTGATCGCGCAGGGGCCGGATTTCTGGACCCGGTCCTTCACACCCCGCGGCGGCCGTTCTAAGGTGCCGCGGGACCTTTGATGGGTCGGGGCAGGAAAGCGGACTTGATGACGGCACGGCTTGGAAAATCGGCGGCGATCGTCGCGCTGAGCCTGATCCTTTCGGCATGCGGCGGTGACGACGAAACCCCCGCATTGGAGGATACGGCCCCGGAGGCGATCTTTCAGCAGGCGGAGCGGGAGCTTGCCCGCGGCGATGCAGAGGATGCGGCGCGTCTGTTCGGCGAGGTCGAGCGGCTCTATCCCTATTCCGAATGGGCGAAACGTGGGCTCATCATGCAGGCCTTTGCCTACCATAAGGACCGCGACTACGAGAACGCGCGCGGCGCGGCGCAGCGCTACATCGATTTCTTTCCGGCCGACGAGGATGCCGCCTATGCGCAATATCTCCTCGCGCTGAGCTACTACGATCAGATCGACCAGGTGGGCCGCGATCAGGGTGTGACGTTTCAGGCGCTGCAGGCCTTGCGTGCCGTGATCGAGCGATATCCCGACAGCGAATATGCCCGCTCCTCTGTTCTGAAGTTCGATCTTGCCTTCGATCACCTTGCCGCCAAGGAGATGGAGGTGGGTCGCTATTACCTGAAGCGGGAGCATTATCCCGCTGCGATCAACCGCTTCCGCGCCGTGGTCGAGGAGTTCCAGACCACGACGCAGACGCCGGAGGCGCTGCTGCGGCTGGTGGAGGCATATCTCGCTCTCGGCCTGACCGACGAGGCCCAGACCGCTGGTGCGATTCTCGGCTACAACTTCCAGTCTTCGCCCTTCTACGACGACGCCTATCGGCAGCTTACGGGGCAGGGGTTGGCTCTCGAAGCGCAAGGGACGAATTGGCTGCGCTCGGTCTATGATCGCACCATCGCCGGCCGCTGGCTCTAGTCGGATGAGATCGCTCGCAACGGCGGCACGGACGCACTAACTAGGCGTCATGCTCCGCACGGATGAGACCAGGGTTATGCGCATCACCGGGTTCCGGCGCGGAGCACGTGTCGGAACGGCAAGGAAGGTGATCGGGTAACCATGCTTCGGACGCTCGAAATCAGGGACATGCTGATCATCGATCACCTCGCGCTGGAATTCCGGGCGGGATTGAACGTGCTGACCGGTGAGACGGGGGCGGGCAAGTCGATCCTGCTCGACTCGCTGGGCTTCGTTCTGGGCTGGCGGGGGCGGGCGGAGCTGGTGCGGCAAGGGGCCGCGCAGGGCGAAGTCACCGCGAGTTTCGATCTGCCGCCCGACCATCCCGCGCGCGATGTTCTGGACGCGCACGAGATCGCGGCGGAGGAGGGCGAGTTGCTGCTGCGCCGCGTCAACACGAAGGAGGGGCGCAAGACGGCGTGGGTCAACGGAACCCGTGTCACCGGTGAGGTGCTGCGGGCCCTGTCCGATCGCCTGCTGGAATTGCACGGCCAGCATGACGATCGCGGCCTTCTGGACGTCCGGGGTCACCGCACGCTGCTCGACGCGTTTGCGGGGGCGGACGGGTCGGCCACGCGGACCGCCTGGAGCCGCGTCGCCACCGCGCGCAAGGCCGAGGCCGAGGCCGAGGCCGTGGCGGAATCCGCGCGCGCTGAGGAGGATTTCCTGCGCCATGCCGTCGCCGAGTTCGACACGCTGCGCCCCGAGCCGGGGGAGGAGGCGGATCTCGACGCGCGCCGTCGCCTGATGCAGGGCGCCGCCCGGATCCGCGACGACGTGGCCAAGGCGCTGGAGGCGATCGGACCGCGCGGGGCCGAGGGGCAGATGATGGACGGAGTCCGCTGGCTCGAAGGGGCCTCGGATCAGGCGGGCGAGGCGCTGGCCGGTGCGATCGACGCGCTTGGCCGTGCGATGATCGAGCTTGGCGATGCACAGGCCGGAGTCGAATCGTGTCTCGACGCGCTGACCTTCGATCCGTCGGAGCTGGAGGAGGCGGAGGAGCGGCTTTTCGCGATTCGGGCCATGGCGCGCAAGCATGGCGTTCTGGCCGATGAATTGGCCGCCTTTGCGGACGATCTCCGCGGCCGGCTGGACATGCTCGACGCGTCCGAGGGCGGTATGGCTGAATTGCGCGAGGCCGTGGCCCGTGCCGAGGCGGATTATGCCGTGGCCGCCGATGCGCTGACCGCAATTCGGACGGAGGCGGCCGCCCGGCTCGACGCGGCAATGGCCGCCGAGCTTGCGCCGCTCAAGATGGAGCGCGCCGTCTTCGCCACCCGCGTCACGCCCGGCACGCCGGGCCCGGGGGGCAAGGACGATGTGGCCTTCGAGGTCGCCACCAATCCGGGCGCGCCGTCAGGGCCGCTCGACAAGATCGCTTCGGGCGGGGAGTTGAGCCGCTTTCTCCTGGCGTTAAAGGTCTGCCTGACGGGGGGCGACCGAACGATGACCCTGATCTTCGACGAGATCGACCGGGGCGTGGGCGGGGCGACCGCCGATGCCGTCGGCCGTCGGCTCAAGGCGCTGGCCGAGGGGGGGCAGGTCCTCGTGGTGACCCACTCGCCGCAGGTCGCCGCACTCGGAGCGCATCACTGGCGGGTGGAAAAGCGGGTCGAGGCGCGTGGCGCGGCGGACACGACGCTTTCGACCGTCGTTCCGGTGGCCGAAACGGATCGGGTGGACGAGATTGCACGCATGCTTGCCGGCGATACGATCACCGACGCGGCGCGGGGGGCGGCGCGTGCCCTGCTCGAAGCCGCCGCTTGATTGTGTAGAAGTCTTAACTTCTGTTGCGTTTTTGAAATATTGCCGTACGCTCATGTCGTGTCCGGGGGGACTCCGACCGCTGCATGAGGTTCGACATGCTCAGCACTATGAGACACGAGGCCGACTGGCCGCGCCCTTCGCCTGTTGCGCACGCAACCGAAGCCACCGCCGCTGGACTCAATCGATGCAATGATGCGGCACGCCGCGCCGTGCTGGCTCTCGAAGCCGGCGGGTTCGGAAGCTGGGAATCGGATTTCCGCTCCGATACCGGCAAGGCCGACACCTTCGTGGCAGAGCTTTACGGGCTCGACGCTTCGCGCCCCTGCTGGTCGATGTCGGAGGTCCGCAACCGGATCCATCCCGAGGATCGGGGCCGCGTCGATGCGGCGACCCGGTTCGCCATCAAGCACCGGACGCTTTGCGAGGTGGAATTTCGGGACCGCAGTATCGACCCCCTGACCGGGGAGGAAGGCGCGCGCTGGCTCGCGGCGCGGGGACGGGTCGTGGAGTGGGAGCCGAGCGGCGCGCCGCGCAGCATGGTGGGCGTGACCTGGGACGCGACCGAGGCCGTGCGGCAGCGGCAGACGCGGGCCCTCATGGCCGATGAGATGAACCACCGGGTGAAGAACGCCTTTGCCGTTCTGGGCTCTCTGGTGACGATTGGCGCGCGCGAGGCGGACAATCCCATAACTTTCGCTGCGGACCTTCGGCGTCAGATCGGCATGCTGTCGGAGGCGCACGATGTCTCCGTTCGTCTGTCCGGTCGTGACGTGGGCCGGGAGGTCGAACTTCCGGCGGCCCGGATCCTCGAGGACGTTCTGGCGCCGTGGCGCGGGACGGCGGCGTTGACGCTCCGGGTGGACGAGACGTTGATGCTCGGCCGCTGTCGCGCGCCGGCCTTTGCCATGCTGGTCCACGAACTGGCCACAAATGCGGTGAAATATGGCCCCTTGGGCGAGGTCGGCGGCGTACTTTCCGTTGCCTTGACGGCCGGACCCGACGGGCATCTGGAGATGGAGTGGAACGAGTGCCGCGCCGTGCCGGTTCCCGGTCGCAACGACCTCGCCGAGGAGGGATTCGGCTCGATCCTCATGCGGCACTGCCTCGGTGCGCTGCGCGGGCGGGTGCAGCGGGAACTGCGCGCGGAGGGTTTGTGGCTGAAGCTGACGACGGAGCCGGTTGGCCCTTACTGATCCGTCAGATCAGCCAGATCGCCGCGAGGCCGAGGAATGCGAAGAAACCCACGACGTCGGTGACCGTCGTGACGAACGTGCCGGAAGCGAGCGCCGGATCGACGTTGATCTTGTCCAGCACGATCGGAACGCCGACACCGGCCAGAGCCGCCACGATGAGGTTGATGACCATCGCGACCGCGATCACCACGCCCAGCATCGGCGTCCCAAACCAGACGAGGCCGACGATGCCCATGATGGCGGCGAAGGCTCCGCCGTTGATGGCGCCCGCCACGACCTCGCGCCGGATGACGCGCCAGACGTTCGCGCCGGTCAGGTCGCGCGTCGCCAGCGCCCGCACCGCAACGGTCAGCGATTGCGTGCCCGCATTGCCCCCCATCGAGGCCACGATGGGCATGAGGACGGCCAGCGCCACGATCTCCGCGATGACCTGGTCGAATTGCGCGATGACCAACGATGCGATGATCGCCGTGAGGAGGTTGACGGCAAGCCAGGGAAACCGCCGCCGCACCACGTCCAGCGTCCGGTCCGACAGGCTTTCCTCCGCATCGACGCCGGCGAGGCGCAGGATGTCTTCCTCGGCTTCCTCGTCAAGGATGCGGATCGCGTCGTCGATGGTGATCACGCCGAGAAGCCGGTCGTCGGCATCGACCACGGCGGCCGAGATCAGGTGATACTGATTGAATGCGTAGGCGACCTCGCGCTCGGGCTCGGTCGCCTCAAATGTGCGAAAGCTTTCTTCCTCGATCTCGGCCAGCGGCGTGTCGCGCGGTGCGGCGAGGATCTTGCCCAGCGTCACGTGCCCCACCGGCCGCATTCGCGGGTCGACGAGGATGACGTGGTAGAATTGCTGCGGAAGCTCGTCCGCCTGGCGAAGATGGTCGACGGTCTGCCCCACGGTCCAGAAGGACGGCGCGACCACCACCTCGCGCTGCATCAGGCGGCCGGCGGAATATTCGGGGAAGGCCAGCGCCCGTTCGACCGCGACCCGATCCACATCGTCGAGCGCGCCGAGAATGGCGTCGGCCTGATCCGAGTCGTCGAGGTTCTCGATCAGGTCGACGACGTCGTCCGTGTCGAGTTCGCGCACCGCCTCGGCCACGTCCTCGGCGGGCAGGGCGTTGAGGATCTCCTCGCGCAGGCCCTCGTCGAGTTCCGACAGGATTTCACCGTCGATATGGCCGGACCACAATTCAATCAGGGTCGCCCGCTCGCCCTCGCCGATCTGCTCCAGCATGTCGGCGATGTCGGCACCGTGCAGCGGCTCGATCAGGTCGTCCAGCGCGGTTGGGTCGCGCGCCTCAAGCGCCTCGCGGATGGCACGAAGGCGCGGTTCGTCGAGCTCGATCTCATCCTCGATCTCGTCGTCGCGGTCGGCCTCTGTCACTTGCGGATCCGTATGGCTCATGGCGCGTTCCCCCGGTGGTCGGGGCCGGGATATAGGTCGTGGTCCGGAAGGGGTAGCGGGCATTTTGCCCCCGGCGTAGGGAGTGCGCCATGACAACGATCCTTCTCGGGCAGACGCTCGCCTTCACCTCCGATCCATTCACAACCGAACCCGCCGATGCCGCGCGCCATGAGACGCATGGGGCGGTGGCGATCGGCGCTGACGGTCGCATCCTCGGCGTGGGGCCGGCGGACGACATATGTGCCGCCCATCCGGAGGCCGCGCGGATCGATCATGGCGATGCGCTGATCCTGCCGGGCTTCGTGGATGCGCATGTGCATTATCCGCAGACCGCGATGATTGCCTCTTGGGGCAAGCGGCTGATCGACTGGCTCAACAGCTATACCTTTCCCGAAGAGGCGCAGTTCTTCGATCCGGCCTATTCCGCCGAGATTGCGGATCGTTACCTCGACCTCGCGCTGGCGAACGGGACGACGTCGTTCTGTACCTTTTGCACGATCCATCCCGGCAGCGTCGATGCGATCTTCGAGGCGGCGGGGCGGCGGAACATGGGTGTCTGGGCTGGCAAGACCTGTATGGACCGCAATGCGACTGCCAACCTTCACGACACGGTGCGGTCGGCCTACGACGACAGCGCCGCGCTTCTGGCGAAGTGGCACGGGGTGGGGCGCGCGTCGTATGTGATCACGCCGCGTTTCGCGCCGACCTCCTCGCGCGAACAGCTTGAGGCGCTGGGTGCGCTCTGGGCGGCGCATCCGGACTGTCTGATGCAGACGCATCTGAGCGAGCAGACCGACGAGATCGCCTGGGTTGCGGAGCTGTTCCCCGAGGCGCGCGATTATCTCGATGTCTATGAGGCGCACGGGCTTTTGGGGACGAATGGCCTATACGGCCACGCGATTCACTTGAGCGCGCGGGAACGGGACCGGCTGGCCGAGGTTGGCGCGGCGGTGACGCATTGTCCGACGTCGAACACGTTCATCGGCTCCGGGCTGTTCGACATGGAGCTTGCGTCGCGGATGCGGGTGGGTTTGGCCACCGATACCGGCGGGGGGTCCAGTTTTTCCATGCTGCGCACAATGGCCGCCGCTTACGAAATTGCGCAGTTGCGTCGCAACGCCCTGCACCCGGCGCAGCTTTTGTGGCTGGCGACGGAGGGCTCGGCGAACGCGCTCGGCTCGGGCGAGATCGGGCGTCTGGCGCCGGGCGCGATGGCGGACCTCGTGGTCCTGGATCTCGCGTCCACTCCGGCCATCGCGCAACGATCCGCGCGGGCGGACGATATCTGGCAGACGGTGTTCCCAACGATCATGATGGGCGACGACCGCGCCGTCGCACGCGTTTATGTGGCGGGGCAGGCGGTCGATTAAGTTTCCGCCCGACGGCTCAACTCGTCGTGTCGGCGACGCAGCTTTGCGTGGCGGCGTCGTAGGAGGTGCCGGGCGCGCAGGACGTCGTCACTCGCTCGCCCTTGCTCCAGTTGCATTGGGCCGTGGCGAGACCGGGGGCCGCGACGAGCGCGGCGGCGATGAGGAGGAACTTCATGACTGTCTCCTGGCTACTTGAGGTGACGTAAGGGTAGCGTCTCTCCCGCAGGACGCAAATCGCGAAGTGTCGCAGGCGGAGCCGCGCGCCCTCAGTTCCCGAAGACGCGGGCGAAGATCGTGTCCACGTGCTTGGTGTGATAGCCGAGGTCGAATTTCTCGCGGATCTCCTCCTCCGAAAGCGCGTTGCGGACATCCTGATCCGCCAGAAGCTCCGTCTCGAAATCCGCGCCCGCCTCCCAGACCTTCATCGCGTTGCGCTGGACGAGGGAATAGGCATCCTCGCGCGACACGCCCGCCTGCGTCAGCGCCAGAAGGACACGCTGCGACATGACGAGGCCGCGGAACTTGTTCATGTTGGCCAGCATGCTCTCGGGATAGACGACCAGCTTGTCGATCACGCCGGTCAGACGGGCCAGCGCGAAGTCGAGCGTGATCGTCGCGTCCGGCCCGATCATCCGCTCGACCGAGGAATGGGAGATGTCGCGCTCGTGCCAGAGCGCCACGTTTTCCAGCGCCGGCGTCACCGCAGAGCGGACCATGCGTGCGAGGCCCGTCAGGTTCTCGGTCAGGACCGGATTGCGCTTGTGCGGCATCGCGCTCGACCCTTTCTGACCGGCGGAGAAGAACTCTTCCGCTTCCAGAACCTCGGTGCGCTGCATGTGGCGGATTTCGGTCGCCACGTTCTCGATGCTGCTGGCGACCACGCCGAGCGTGGCGAAGAAGGCGGCATGGCGATCGCGGGGGATTACCTGGGTCGAGATCGGTTCCGGCTGCAGGCCCAGCTGTTCGCAGACATGCTCCTCCACGCGCGGATCGACATTGGCGAACGTTCCGACCGCGCCCGAGATCGCGCCGGTCGCCACCTCGTCGCGCGCGGTGCGCAGGCGGCGGAGGTTGCGGTCCATTTCGGCGTAGAAGCGTGCGAAGGTCAGGCCCATCGTCGTGGGCTCGGCATGGATGCCGTGGCTGCGGCCGATGCGAACGGTGTCCTTGTGCTCATGCGCGCGGCGCTTCAGCGCGGCGAGCAGCGCCTCCATGTCGGCGATCAGGATGTCGGCGGCGCGGGTCAGCTGGATGTTGAACGTCGTGTCGAGCACGTCCGACGAGGTCATGCCCTGATGGACAAACCGCGCCTCGTCCGCGCCCACGATTTCGGCCAGGTGGGTAAGGAAGGCGATGACGTCGTGCTTCGTCACTGCCTCGATCTCGTCGATCCGGGCCACGTCGAACTCCGCATCCTTCGCGCGCCACACGGCCTCGGCGTTCGCCCGCGGGATCACGCCCAGATCGGCCATCGCGTCGCAGGCATGGGCCTCGATTTCGAACCAGATGCGGAATTTGGTCTCGGCCGACCAGACGGCGACCATTTCGGGGCGGGAATAGCGGGGGATCATCGGCAGAGCCTTTCGGTGGGGGCGCGTCTGGCGGTAAGGTCGCGTGCGTCATAGGGTGCGCACATTCGCCCTGCAAGGAACCGCCGATGACCCCGCCGACGCCGCCGGCAAAAAGCACAAAGCCCGTCCACCTGCATCTGTTCGCGACACTCGGCTATTCGATCGCCGGCGGACGATTCCTTTTGCGGCAGCGGGCGGCGCAATTGCAGGTCTGGCTGGGCGTGGTGACGTCGATCGCGTTCGCGCTCGCCGGGGTGGGGCTGGATCAGTGGGCGGTGATGCTGGCGCTCTTCGTGGCTTCGCTGGCGGTCGAGGCGCTCAACAGCGCGATAGAGCTGACGGTCGACCGGCTCTCTCCGGAGATCAGCGAATACGGTCGTGACGCGAAGGATCTGGGCAGTTTCGCCGTCTTCTGCGCGCTCGTGATCTTCGGCGGCCACGCGCTTTGGGTGCTGGCCGCCGTTTTGCTGACGCAATGAAGCCGAACGAACGTCTTGCCGCGCTGGCCGGGCGCTGGCGGATTGCCCGCGTGATCCGGCATGCCGATGGCGGCACCGCCCGGATGCGCGGTACCGCGGAATGGCTGGCCGAGGGCGTTGGCCTCCGCTGCGTGGAGGAGGGGATGCTGGAGCAGGATGGCCGGCCCTTCGCCGCACGGCGTGAGACGCTGTGGCGCGCGACTGCCGGGGCGATCGACGTCCGCTTCGCCGATGGCCGGCCCTTCCACGTGATCGACGGGGGAACGAGCCGCCACGATTGCGCGCCCGACCTGTACGAGTTGCGATACGACTTCGCCGCTTGGCCGCATTGGTCCGTGCGTTGGCGTGTGGTCGGGCCGCGCAAGAACTACCGCGCGCTCACCCGCTACTGCCGCGAGGCTTGACCGCGCCGGGTCCGCGCCGCATCACGCCGGGCATGGATGCGCCGACCCTTCCCCAAGACCGCCTCGACCAGATCGTGGCCCGTTTCGAATTCGTCGAGGCGCGGATGAATGCCGGTCCCGCGGCCGAGGAAATCGGCCCCCTGTCGCGCGAATATTCCGAGCTGCGGCCCGTGGTCGAGGAGATCCGCCGCCTGCGCGCGCTGGCGCTTCAGATCGACGAGGCGGAGGCGATGCTGTCCGATCCTGAAATGCGCGAATTGGCTGAGGCGGAGTTGCCCGATCTGCGCGAGGCGCACGAAGCGGCCGCGCGGTCGCTGCAGATCGCGCTGTTGCCGAAGGATGCGGCCGATTCGCGGCCTGCGATCCTGGAGATCCGGCCCGGCACCGGGGGCGAGGAGGCGGCGCTGTTCGCCGGCGACCTCGAGGCGATGTATCGCCGCTATGCCGAAGGTCGCGGCTGGCGGGTGGAGATCGTCGAGCGGCAGGAATCGGATCTCGGCGGCGTGCGGGATCTCGTCGCGCGGATCGAGGGGGAGAACGTCTTCGCGCGCCTCAAATTCGAAAGCGGCGTCCACCGTGTACAGCGCGTTCCCGCGACCGAGAGCGGCGGCCGCATCCACACCTCGGCCGCCACCGTTGCCGTGCTGCCGGAGGCCGAGGCGGTCGAGATCGACATCCCGCAATCCGACATCCGCATCGACACGATGCGCGCGTCGGGCGCCGGCGGGCAGCACGTCAATACGACCGATTCGGCGGTACGCATCACGCACCTGCCCACGGGGCTTGTGGTGACGAGCAGCGAGAAATCGCAGCACCGCAACCGCGAGATCGCGATGAATGTCCTGCGTGCCAAGCTCTACGAGGCGCAGCGCGCGGCCGCAGATGCCGAGCGCTCGGCCGACCGGCGCGCGCAGGTCGGGACGGGCGACCGCAGCGAACGGATCCGGACGTATAACTTCCCGCAGGGGCGCATGACGGATCACCGGATCAATCTCACGCTCTACCGGCTGGAGGCGGTGATGCAGGGGGACCTCGACGAGGTGATCGACGCCCTGACCGCCGACCTGCAGGCGCAGCAGCTGGCCGAGATGGCGGGATGAGCGACGCCGTTGCGCGCCTGCGCGCGGCAGGGGTGCCGAACCCGGCGGGCGATGCGGCGCGGCTTGCCCGGCATTTCAACGGCCCGGCCCTGGATGCGGCAATCGCGCGGCGCGTGGCGCGTGAACCGGTGTCGCATATCCTCGGGCGGCGGGCCTTCTGGAACCACGAATTCGAGGTCGGGCCCGATGTGCTCGACCCCCGCCCGGATACCGAGACGCTGATCGAGGCGGCGCTTACGGTGTCATTCGACCGTGTGCTCGATCTCGGGACGGGGTCGGGCTGTATCCTGCTGTCGCTCTTGGCCGAGCGGGAGCGTGCGGTCGGAGTCGGCACGGACATCTCCGGCGCCGCGCTGGCCGTCGCTGCCCGCAATGCGGCGCGGCTGGACTTGGCCGAACGTGCGGAGCTGATCCGCTCGGACTGGCTTGCCGAGGTTCAGGGGCGGTTTGACCTCATCGTCTCCAATCCTCCCTACATTGCCGAGGACGAGATGGCGGATTTGCAGCCCGAAGTCCGGGAGTGGGAGCCCCAAATCGCTCTCACGCCCGGCGGTGACGGGTTGGATGCCTACCGCATCATTGCGCGCGACGCACCTGAGCACCTCGTCCCCGGCGGTCGGCTGATCGTCGAGATCGGGACAGGGCAGGGCGCGGCGGTGGAAACGTTGTTCGGCGAAGCCGGATTGGTCGAAATCACCCGTTCGCGGGACCTGAATGGCCACGACCGCGTCGTTTCGGCGGAAAAAACCCGCCGACCGGGGCGAATCCGCTTGTAAACCCCGGGAGCGGAACCCATAACGACAGGGCATCCAGCGAACGACGCAGCGCGCGTCCCGGTTGCACCGCCCGATCACCCCGGACCCAGTCGACCCGTATGACGGGCACGGTCCCCGGCAATAACCATCGGATAATTATTCGCATGAGAAGCAGTAAGTCCCGTTCGCGGAACAAGAACCGTAACCGCAACCCGAACAGCGGCGGGAATATTGTCAACCGCGTGTTCGACAGCTCCGGCCCCGAAGGCAAGGTGCGCGGCACGCCTGCGCAGGTCATCGAGAAGTACAACCAGCTGGCCCGCGATGCGCAACTTTCGGGCGACCGCGTCGCCGTCGAGAATTTCCAGCAGCATTCCGAGCATTACACCCGTATGCTGGCCGCGGCTCAAAAAGAGATAGATGCGCGGCAGCAGCAGAACCAGCAAAGTGGCCAAGGCAACCAGCAGGGCGGGCAGGCTAACCAGCAGGGTGGCCAAGACAACCAGCAGGGCCGCAGTGACGGTCAGCAAGGCCGAGGTGACGGTCAGCAGGGGCGTGGCGAGAACCAGCAGACCCGCGGCGAAGGCAACCAGCAGGACGATTCGCAAAATGCGGCTCCGCAGGGTGGTGGCAAGCAGGGTGGAAATCGTCGCAAGGATCGCGCGCCGCGCGAGGCCAAGCCCGTCGATCAGTCCTCAGAGCAGCCCTCGGAGCCGCCGGCAGCGGCCGCCTCCGGCCCGGTCGAGACGCCGGAGAGCGACGTCACCGAGCCGCAGCCGAAGCCCGAGAAGCCCAAGCGCACCCGTACGCGCCGCAAGGCGCCGGCCGCCGTCGAAGGCGAAGCCGCGGTAAAGGGTGAAGCCCCCGCCAAGGACGAGACCGTGACCAAGGGCGACACGCCCGCCGAAGCGGAAAGCAGCGACTGAACCGATGCGTCCGAAGCCCGGCGAGGCCGGGTTTCAGGCGCGTTTTACTTCGCGGGCCAGCGCGCACCATCCTTCGAGCGGCACCTGCTCGGCCCGGTCGGTCGGATTGAGTCCGGCCGCGCGCAGCCGATCCTCCACATCCGGCACCAGCCCCTTGAGGGCGGCACGCAGCATTTTGCGCCGCTGATTGAACCCCTTGGCCACCACTCGTTCCAAAACGGCAGGATCGGCGGCGAAGCGGGGCGCGGGCAGGGCGGTCAGATGCACGACCGCCGACGAGACCTTGGGCGGCGGGGTGAATGCCTCGGGCGGCAGCGTCATCGCGATCCGCGTATCGCAACGCCATTGCGCAAGCACAGCGAGCCGGCCGTAGGCCTTCGATCCCGGCGTGGCCACGATCCGCTCCGCGACCTCGCGCTGAAACATCAGCGTCAGGCTCTGCCACGCGGGCGGCCATTCCGGCGGCGTTAGCCAGCGCACCAGAAGCTCCGTTCCCACATTGTAGGGCAGGTTCGCGACGACTCGCCACGGAGCGGCCAGCCGCGCGGCGGCATCGACCTCCAGCGCGTCGCCGTTCACGACCTCCAATCGCCCCGGATAATGCGCGGCAATCTCGGCCAGCGCGGGCAGGCAACGGGCGTCCTTCTCGATGGCCAGAACCCGCCGCGCGCCCTCAGCCAGCAATCCGCGCGTGAGCCCGCCGGGGCCCGGTCCGACCTCCAGCACGTCGACGCCGTCGAGCGGCCCGCCGACGCGTGCAATGCGCGCCGTCAGGTTCAGGTCGAGCAGGAAGTTCTGACCCATCGACTTCTTCGCGCGCAGATCATGCGCCGCGATGACGTCGCGCAACGGCGGCAGGTCGTCGATCCGGCTCAAACCTCGCGACCTCTCCGCCCGGCCATGTCCCATGCCATGCGGATTGCCGCCTGCATCGATGTCGGGTCGGCGCGGCCGGTGCCCGCGATGTCGAAGGCGGTGCCGTGATCGGGGGAGGTCCGAATGAACGGCAGGCCGAGCGTGACATTCACGCCGCCCGCAAAGTCGATCGTCTTGATCGGGATCAGCGCCTGATCGTGGTACATGCAGACGGCCGCATCGTATCGTGCGCGCGCAGCTTCGTGAAACATCGTGTCGGCGGGAAGCGGGCCGAAACAGCCCAGTTCCGGCGCAAGCCGGGCGACGAGGCCGGTGATCCAGTCCACCTCCTGCTGGCCCATCGTGCCGCCCTCGCCGGCATGCGGGTTGAGACCCGCAACCGCGATCCGTGGCCGCGCGAGGCCGAAATCGCGCACCAGTCCCGCATGCGTCACGCGCAGGGCGGTCTCGAGCGCATCGGGCGTCAGCGCGGCGGGCACATCCGACAACGCGATGTGAATGGTCGCGGGCACCACGCGGAGCGCATCGCAAGCCAGCATCATCACGACATTTGCCCCGCCCGCCAAGGCGGCCAGATATTCGGTGTGGCCGGGATGCGGAAAGGCCGCGCCGTCCTTGAGCGCCTTCTTATGGATCGGCGCGGTCACCACCCCCGAAGCCGCGCCCGAACTCGCCAGTTCGACGGCCCGTGCGATGGAGGAGACGATCCCCGGCGCCTGCGCAGGATCGGGGCGACCGGGTCGTGCCGGACCGGGCACATCGTGCGGCAGGATGCAGAGCGCGTCGGGCGTGGCTTCCTCCGGCGCCGCGATCACGCGCGTTTCGACGCCGAAACCCGCGAAATGGTCCGGGTTTCCCAGCACGAAGAACGGCACGCCCGCGGTGAGCGCGCGCGCCTTGGCGACGATCTCCGGCCCGACGCCCGCGGGTTCGCCGCAGGTCACGGCGAGCGGGGGGCGCTCATTCATAGGAGATGACGGCATCGGCGCGCAGTTCGTCGAGATAGCTCTGCGCGTAGCTGGTCAGGCGCTGGTTGAGGATCTGCTGACCGACGGCCTGGAACATGTCCTCCGACGGCGCGACCGGGCGTTCGCAGAGCATCACGAAGCGCAGGTTGCCTCCCGCCGTCAGCCGGGTCGACACCTCGCCCGGATCGAGGCGGCCGAGTTCCTGCCGCAGATCGGCGGGCAGGGCTGAAACATCGCGCGTCTCGCGGATCAGCCGTTCCGCCGGCTCGCCCTGCGCAATGCCGTAGAGATCGTCGCAGGTGTCGACCCGCGCCCGCAGCTGCCCCGCGGTGCTCAGCGCTTCGGGGCTGCGGCCGCCGGGGATGAGGTATTCGGCGTAATCCACGGTCGGTCCCTCGCGCGGGGCGCCGCCCGTCTCGTCGAGGCCGCGCAATTGGAACAGCGCGATGAAGCCGCCGAGATTGACCGGGTCCGACACCTCGCCCGGTTCCAGTGTCAGGACCTGACCGGCAATGGCGGGGGAGATTTCCGACAGACTCACCCAGTCGAGGCGCCCGCCCGCTTGCGCCGTGGTGGAGCGCGAATACGTGCGCGCGGCCTGCGCGAACGCGGCCTCGCTACGGATTTCGTTGGAAAGGCGGTCCGCCAGGGCGGCAACCTGTTCCTGTGTCTCGGGCGTCAGGGGCAAGGCGATCTCGGAGAGGAGCAGCCGCACATCACCGCGCTCGCCATAGGACAGGGTGCGCGTCACCTCCGCCTCCGAAGGACGGGCATCCGGACCGAAACGTCGCTGCACGAGTTGCCGCCAGAGCAGGCCGTTGCGCACGAAGTCGCGGAACGTCTCCTGCGCCACGCCGGCGCGTCCGAGCGCGGCGACAAATTCCTCGACGGGCAGGTTCGCGCGGCCCGCAAATTCCGACAGCCCGGCCTGGAGCGCGTCATCGGCGACCTCAATCCCGGCGGCGCGGGCTGCCTGCGCCTGCAGCCGCTCATCCACCAGCGTCCGGGTCACGCTTTCGACATCGGCCCCGGGCGCGCGCAGAAGCGACAGGAAAAGCGCGCGCTGCTGCACCTCGTAATTGGTGATCGCGTTGCCGTTCACCTTGGCCGCCGCCGAAAACGGGTTCTGCGCCATGGCGGGGGCGCCAAAAGCCAGAAAGGCCGCAAGGGCCGCCACCAGAAGTCTCGTCATCGCCCGCCCCTCACAATCCGCAGCGCCGCCGTTTCACCGGGCGATCATCCGCGCCGAACCCTGCCAACTCCACCCCCAGCCCGAACCGTGTTGTGGGTTCAAGGTCATCGGAGGAGGTAAAGCGCCGCTCCACGTCGAAATCCACCGTGACGCAATCCGACCGGTAGGTCAGGCCCAGACCGGCGCGGCTGGCCTCATCATCGACGAAGTCATAACGCCAGTTGACGCGGCCCGTCCAGTCGCGAGCCAGGTCGTAGGCCGCGTCGACCTCCCATTCGCCGGTATTGCTGAACCGTTCGGCGCCGACATCCTCGTCGAGCCACGTGTAACGCGTCGAGAGGGCGTGGCGCGGGCCGCTCCATCTCAGGATCGTCTCGGAGGAAGAGAAGGAAAACGCGTCGGAGAACAGCGACCGGTTCATGACCAGAAAGGCGTCGCGCCACTCCGCCTCGACCGACACAAGCCAATCGGAGGCGGTGCCGCCAAGACCGGTGCCGTCGCGGAACTGCTCGAGATCCTCGGCACGCCAGACGCGGCCGACCGTCCCCCCAAGGTTCCAGCCGGTCGGGTCGTAGCGCGTATAGCTGACGCCCGCGTTCAGGCGGTTGCCCAGTTCGCGCGTGTCGCGCCCGGGAAAGCGGTTGGGCGAGAACAGGTTACCCTCGTCGAATTCGGGGGTGAGGCTGTCCTCGTTCGGCGTGCGCGAGACGTTGGTGGGCGCCAGGATCACCTGCGCCACCGGCTCGATCACGTGGCGCACGCCGCCGGGATCGCGCCGGGCCAGCGGCAGGCGCACCTCCAACCCCGCATAGGGCACGGCGCGGGCGAAGAGACGGTCCTCGAAGGTCGGGTCGTCGGTGACGTGGTAGGTGTCGAGGTGGAAGCCCGCGAGCCCCGTCAGGACGAAGCCGTCCGCCGTGATTTCGCTGCGCCGCCAGTCGAGCCCCGCCGAAAGCCGTCGCACGTCGCGCGCGGCATTGTCCGGCCCGTCCGCCGGAATCTCGCTGGCCGCACGCCGGCGCGCATGGGCCTGAAGCGTCCAGATGAGTTGGCCGCCATAGACCTCACGCGGAACGCGGCGCGTCCTCTCTACCGTCAGGACCGGCGTGGGGAGATAACGATTTTGCTCGTCCGCGCGCAGGGTGTTGAAGGCGACGATCTCCGCGACGAACAGATCATCACGGTCGATGCGGCCGATGGAAAGACTGCTCTCGAGTCGGTCACGTTCGTCGATCCCGTAATCCAGCAGGTAGGTATCGTCGGTGACCAGTTGCAGGTCGAAATCGAGCCGGTAATCCCGCGGCAATGCGAAGGTGCCGTCGGCGAACAGGTAGCCGCGCGTCTCGTCGGGCCGGACCTGATCGGTGGCGAGCGCGCCGATCGCCTCGACCGCGCCGTTGTCGAAAGCCTGCCGGTAGCGGAAGCCGAGGGCGCGGGCTTCGCGGTTGGTCACGAAGGGCGACAGCGTGATGTCGCGCGACGGGCCGAGGGGGATGAAATACGGCAGCGTGACACCGGTCCCGAGCTGGTCGTCGGTCGTGAAACGCGGCGCGAGAAGACCGCGCGAGCGCATGACCGTCGGATCGGGCAGGCGCAGCGTCGGAAGCCACGCCACCGGCACGCCCGCCACCTCGAACCGTGCGCCCTCGAAGTAGAGCTGCCCCTCCTCCTTGTCGTGGACGATGCGGCGGGCGCGGATCTGCCACAGCGGCACGGGGTTCTCGGCGCAGACCGTGCAGGATGACGCGACGGTCTGGTAAAGCTCTGTGTACCGCCCTTCGGCGCCCGTCGCGGCCTCGGTCGCCGAAATCTGAAGCCGCCGGTCGAGGACCAGCCGCGCACCTTGCACCACGCTGTTGCGCAGATCCGCGGAGAGCGACGCGTAGTCGGCGACCAGCACCGTATCCGGCCCGTCGATCAGCGTCACATCGCCGTCGACGATGACGCGGTCCTCGTCGCGCAGGTAGGTGATCCGGTCGGCCCGCAGGATGCGCCCGTCGGCGAATATCTCGACCTTGCCCGACGCAACGAGCCGGTCTTGGTCGAAATCGATCCGGTCGGCGACCAGCGTGGCGGGCCCCTCCTGCGCCAGGGCGGGCAGGGAAAGGACGAGCCAGGCGAAGATCAGGCGAAGGGCCCGCATCAGCCGTCCTCCAGTTGCAGGATGATCCCCGAGGCCAGCAGGATTGCCGCGACCGGCGGCGCCCAGGCGGCCAACACGACGGGGATCTGTCCGTTTTCGCCCAGAACCTGCGCGAAATTGCGCAAGAAGAAGACGCCGAACCCCAGAAGCAGCGCGGTCAGAACCATCACGCCCGACCGTCCCGCCCGCGCATGGCGCATTGAAAAGGCCGCGCCAATCATCACCATCGCGGCCAGCATGATTGGGTTCGCCAGCTCCATCTGCAGCCAGACGCGGTGCGTGCGTCCCGAAAAGCCCGCCGCGTCGAGCTGCGCGATAAAGCCGGGCAGCTGGAAGATCGGGATGGAGGAGGGGACGCCGAAGCTGTCGCGGATCTGGGCGCGTGTGAGGGTCGATGCCAGCGTCATCTGCCGCACGTTCAGCGAGCCCCGCTCCGGGTTGGCGGAGACACCGAGCGGCCAGCGCTTGGCGTCCTCCAGAAGCCAGCCGCGTTCCGTCAGCTCAGCCCGCGCGACGTCGATCCGCTCGATCGGGGTGCCGTCCGCATCGAAGACGATGAACGTGGCGTCGAACAGGATCGTGCCGTCCAGAGACGACCGGGCCGCCCGGATCACCGTCTGTCCCGACCCGTCGCCCTGGCGCAGCCACACGCCCTCCTCGCTGACCGATAGGATCGAGGAGGTGCCGCCGCCGGTCCGCCATTGCGCGACCTCGCGCTCGTAGATGCCCTGCGTCGCCGCGACGATCGGATTGACCACCGCCAGCGCCGCCACCCCAAGCATCAGCGCCGCCGCGACCGGCGCCCAGACCGCGCGGAAACCCGAACGCCCCGCGGCCCGGATCACCACCAGCTCGGACGACCGCGCCAGCGACAGGAACAGCGCGAGCGTCGACAGGATCACGATCAGCGGCAGGATCTGGTAGAGCGCGGCGGGCAGGTTCAGCAGAGCCAGCCGCAGCCCGTCGCCCACGCCCGCCCCGTCGTCGCCGAGGCGGCGCAACTGCTCCATCAGGTCGATCGGGACGAGAAGACCCGTGAAGACCAGCGACACGATGAAGACGAGCCACGCAAACCGCCGCGCGAGATAGCGGGACAGGATCATGCCGCGACCCCGCGCCAAGGCCGCTTGCCCCGCGTATCGCGCCACACGAGCCCGACCCCGAGTGCAAGCGTCAGCAAAGCCGGCAGATAGATGGCCCACCACAACGACGCGTCCTGCAGGGCCGCATTCTCGGCGATGTTCGACAGAAGGGTCAGCAGGACCGCCGCGACCACGGCGCCCACGATCTGCCGCCAGAGGCCAAGCCGCGAATAGGTGCCGAGCATCAGGAAACCAAGTGCCATGAGCGGCAGGGCGAGGGCGAAGATCGCCTCGGAGAAGCGGACATGCCCCTCGTAGCGAAGTTCCGCCACATCGTCGCCTGTCATCGCCTGCACATCCGGGCCGGCGGCGAGAAGGGCGGGTGTGAAGAGCTCTCTCGGGTCGCGCCGCCGCTCGCCGCTGCGTCCTTGCGACAGGCTGGCGAGGTCGTAGGCGAAATCCTCGAACCGCGTCACCACCAGGTTCCGCGACGCCACATCCAGCGTCTGCGCCATCCCGTTCAGCATCACCAGCCGCGTCTCGCCTCCGTTGCCTGCGCGAACGAGATAGGCGCTTTCGGCGGTGTAGGCGGTGCGCGTCGCCTCGCTGCGCCGATCCTCGAGGAACAGGCCCAGAAGCTCGCCGCGTTCGGTGATTTCGCGGACATAGACGGTCATGCCGGTGCCGGGGTGCAGGAATTCCCCCTCCTGCAGGAACCGCGCGGTGATGTCGCGGCTCAATTCGTCGCCCCGCTCGGCCAGGGCCGTACGTGACAGCGGCACCAGGAGGTGCCCCAGCACCGAAACCATCAGCGCCACGGCCAGACCGAAGATCAGGACCGGCCGGGCCAACCGCCACGGCCCGATCCCCGTCGTGCGGGCGACGGTCAGCTCGCTGTCGGAGGACAGGCGGTTCAGGCCGTAGAGCGTCGCCACCAAAGCCGAAACCGGCAGGACAACGTGAATAACGTTGGGCAGCGCCAGCGCCGTGAATTCCAAGAAGGTCCACAGGTTCGACCCGCCCGCGATCAGGCGGTCGAACAGGCCGATCGCGCGGTTCACCCAATAGACGGCGACCAGCACCAGGCTGAAGAACCCGAAATAGACCATGAGCGACCCGGCGAGGTAGCGATCGAACAGCGTCATGCGATCCCCCCTTCGGCCAGCCCGCGGGCCCTTCCTAGCGGCCCCGGCGGGGGCGTCAAAGCCCCCCTTCGTCATGCCCGCTGGAAACCGGCGCGCGCGCGCCCTAGGGTCGCGGCGAAATCAGACTCGGAGACAGACATGACCCAGCCCGCTTCCGTCACATTCGCCGCAATCGACCTCGACGCGCTGCCCGAAACGGAGGGCGTTATCGCCGCCATCGTCGGCCCGGACGGCAAGATCGGCGCCGAGGCGCGGCGGCTTTCGCGGCTGACCAAGGGAGCGGTCGCGCGGGCCGTGGAATCGCCCGCGTTCGAGAAGCTTTCCGAAGGCGACGTGCTGGAACTTGGCTATCCCGCGGGTCTTGCGGCGTCCACGGTCGCGCTCGTCAAGCTGGACCGCAAGTCCGACGCGAAGACGGCGACGGAGGCGGGTGCCAAGCTCTCGGCCCTGCGCAAGGCCCGGCCGCTCACCCTGCTGGCGGGGGCGCACAAGGCCGCTCGCGATCTGGCTTTCGGCGCGGTGCTGCGCGGCTATGACTTCGACGACCACAAGACCGGCGACAAGGAGGAGGTCGCCCCGATCACCGTGATGACCAAGGCGCCCGAGGAGGACGAGACCGCGTTCGCCGATCTGCGCGCGCAGGCGGAGGGCGTATTCCTGACCCGCGATCTGGTCAACATGCCGGCCAACATCCTCGACCCCGTCAGCTTTGCCGAGCGCCTGACGCAGCTTCGGGATCTCGGCGTGGAGGTCGAGGTGCTGGAGGAGGACGAGCTGGAGAAGCTCGGGATGCGCGCGCTGCTCGCCGTGGGGCGTGGCTCGGAGAAGCCCTCCAAGGTCGTCACGATGCAGTGGAAGGGCGGCGGCGACGCGGCCCCCCTCGCGCTGGTCGGCAAGGGCGTGACCTTCGACACGGGCGGGATTTCGCTGAAGCCCTCTGCGGGGATGGAGGACATGACGATGGATATGGGCGGTGCCGGCACCGTCGCGGGAGTGATGCACACGCTCGCCGCGCGAAAGGCGCCCGCCAACGTCGTCGGCCTCGTGGGGCTGGTCGAGAACATGCCCGACGGCCGCGCGCAACGGCCGGGCGATGTGGTCGTCTCGATGAAGGGCGACACGATCGAGGTCATCAACACCGATGCCGAAGGCCGGCTCGTCCTGTGCGACGTGATGTGGTATGCGCAGGACAAGTTCGCCCCCGCCGCGATGATCGACCTCGCCACGCTGACCGGCGCCATCGTCATCGGCCTCGGCCACGAGAATGCGGGCGTGTTCTCCAACGACGACACCCTGGCCGATGCGTTCCTGCGGGCCGCCGCGGGCGAGAGCGAGGGCGCGTGGCGGATGCCTCTGGGCAAGGCCTACGACAAGCTTCTGAAGTCGCGCGTGGCGGATATGAAGAACGTCGGCGGCCGGCCGGCGGGCTCCATCACCGCGGCGCAGTTCCTGCAGCGCTTCGTGAAGGACGACATGCCGTGGATCCATCTGGACATCGCGGGTGTGGCGTCGGTCTCGGGGGGCACCGCGCTGGCACCGGCCGGGGCGACGGGCTGGGGCGTGCGCGCGCTCGACCGGTTGGTGCGCGACAGCTACGAGACGGCGGGTGGGTGACGTCTATTTCTACCACCTGACCAATCGGTCGGTGGAGGAGGCGCTGACTCCGCTCCTGACCCGCGCGCTGGCCCAAGGCTGGCGCGTGGCGCTGCGCGGGCGCGATGCCGGGCGGCTTGACCGGCTTGACGCCGCGCTGTGGCAGGGGCCGAACGATGCCTTCCTGCCGCATGGCCGGGCGGGCGGGCCCCACGATTCGCGCCAGCCGGTCCTGCTGACGACCGGGGTGGCGACGAACGATCCGGTCTGCCTGATGGGCGTGGATGGTGCGGAAATCGATGCTGACGAAGTGACGAAGATGACCCGGACATGCATCCTGTTCGACGGACTGGATGGTGACGCGCTGTCGCGGGCGCGCACGCAATGGAAGGCGCTGACCGACGCCGGATGCTCCGCGCGCTACTGGTCGGAGGAATCCGGCAAGTGGGAGGAGAAGGCGTCGCGTAACGTCTGAGCGGGCGGAGGCGAGGCTCTGGCCTCCGCAGGACGCCTTGCGGGCAAATCTTCAATCCTTTGGGTGGGGTCTCCGTCCGGCCGTTCGCGTGGCGCCCACAGGTCAGCGGATCAGGCGTAGCGTCCCATCCTCGATCTCTATCCGTCCGAACGTGTTCAGGTAGGACATGCCGAGGAGGCTCTGGTTCAGCGCGCCCTCATTGACGATGGCACGCACGCCTTCGTCCGTCAGCCCGCCGAGGGACACCTCGTCGAGCCAGACCGGCGCGGTCCGGACGATGCCGTTCGCGGTCGCCGCCTCGCCCATGTAGCGCAGGGTCTGAAGATCGAGGCCTGCACGCACGGCGTCCGCCTGGCTCAGCACGATTTCCGAGGCACCGGTATCGACCACGAACTGGATCGGCGTGCCGTTGACCTCCAGCGTCATGAAGTAATGCCCGCCGCGCCCGCGCGGCACCTCGACGACGGTGCCGTCGACTTCGGTCAGAACAGTTTGCTGGGGCAGGGCGGCTTGCTTGATGTCTTCCCAGTAGCCGAAGACGAGCACGCCGCCGACGAAGATGAAGAACCAGATCGCCGCCTGCTGCGCGACCTGCGACAAACGCTGGCGGTTGGCCACGAGGTAGCCCCCGGCGATCACGATGCCGAAGAGCGAGAGGTAGATGAGGGAAGCTGTGTTGTCCGCTGTCATGCACCGGATGTAGGTGTCACAGGCCCCCGGTCCAAGGCAGGTCGGCCAGACCGTCCAGCACGAACTGCACCGAAAGCGCGGCGAGCAGCATCCCCAGAAGCCGCGTGACCACGTTGATCCCCGTCGCACCCAAAAGCCGCTCCATCGGCGTGGCGAGGAGGAACAGCCCGAAGACCACCGCGATGACCGAGAGCATGACTCCGATCGCCTGCGCCGTACCAAGCACCGCCGCGCCGTCGGTCAGAAGGATCATCGTCGCGATCGCGCCCGGCCCGGCAATCAGCGGCAGGGCCAGCGGAAAGACGGACGGGTCGTCGGTCGGCTCCTCGGCCTGTCCCTCGCGCCGCTGCGTCCGCTTCTCGAACAGCATCTCAAGGGCGGTCAGGAACAGGAGCAAGCCGCCTGCGATACGGAAGGCGGGCATCGAGATCCCGACGAAGTTCAACACCGCCTCACCGGCCAGCGCGAAGACGACGAGGAGGGCTGCCGCGATGGCACAGGCCCGGATCCCGATGATGCGTCTCCGACGCGGCGACATGCCGGTGGTCAGTGCCAGAAAAATCGGCGCCAGCCCGATCGGGTCGATGATGACAAAGAGCGCGGCGAACGCCGTGATCAGTTCGACTTGGCTCATCTGGCTTCGGCTTTTTCGAGGCTTTCCATCGCCTTGAGCCAGATGGCCTCGGCACGGTCCGCGCCTTCCATGACCTCGGCGTATTTCTTGTTCCAGGTTTCCAGTTCGCCCACCCGGTCGTCGGTATAGAGGGCGGGGTCGGCCAGCTTCTTCGCCAGCTTGTCGCGCATTTCGGAGATCTTCGCGACCCGCGCCTCGGCCTTGCGGACCTCCGCGCGCAGTTCGAGGATCCGGTCGCGCGACGCCGGTTGCGGTTTCTGATTTTCCTTTGAGGCCGAAGTCTTTGCGGGCCGTTCTTCACCCGACAGAAGCAGCTTGCGATAGCTTTCCAGATCGCCGTCATACGGCCCGACGGCGCCGCCCTTCACCAGCCACAGCCGGTCGGCCACCAGCCCGAGCAGGTGCATATCGTGGCTGACCAGCACGACCGCGCCGGTATAGGCCGTCAGCGCCTCGATCAGCGCCTCGCGGCTTTCGATGTCGAGGTGGTTCGTCGGCTCGTCGAGGATCAGCATGTGCGGTGCGTCGAGCGTGGCCAGCAGCAGCGAAAGCCGCGCCTTCTGTCCGCCCGACAGCGATCCGACCAGCGTGCCCGCCTGATCCGCACCCAGCCCGAACGATGCCAGCCGTGCACGCAGCTTGGCTGGCGCGTCGTCCGGTCGCTCGCGGCGGATATGGTCGAGCGGCGTCTCGTCCACGTGCAATTCGTCCACCTGATGTTGGGCGAAGTACCCTATCCGCAGCTTTCCCGACGCGATCCGCTGGCCGTCCATCACCTGAAGCCTGTCCGACAACAGCTTGGAAAGCGTGGATTTCCCTTCGCCGTTGCGGCCCAGAAGCGCGATCCGGTCGTCTTGGTCGATCCGCAGGTTCAGCCGCGAGAGGACCGGGTCGCCGCCATAGCCGACCGCCGCACCGTCGAGGCGCAGGATCGGGGGGGACAGGTCCTCGGGCTGCGGGAAGGTGAAGACCGTGCGCGCCGCGTCCTCTGGCGCGCGGATCGTCTCCATCCGCTCCAGCATCTTGACCCGGCTCTGCGCCTGCTTCGCCTTGGAGGCCTTGGCCTTGAAACGGTCGATGAAGCTTTGCAGATGCGCGCGCTGCGTTTCCTGCTTGGCGGCGGCGGCGGCCTGACCCGCCCGCTTTTCGGCGCGCATCTTCACGAAGGTGTCGTAGGGACCGGTGTAGTAGGTCAGCCCCTTGTCCTCGAGGTGCAGGATCCCGCCCACGGCCCGGTTCAGGAGGCCGCGATCGTGGCTGATGATGATGACCGTGTGAGGATAGCGCGCCAGATAACTCTCGAGCCACAGCGCACCTTCGAGGTCGAGATAGTTCGTCGGCTCGTCGAGCAGCAGCAGGTCCGGCTGCGCGAAGAGAACCCCCGCCAGCGCCACGCGCATCCGCCAGCCGCCGGAATAGGCCGAGCAGGGACGCTGCTGCGCCTCGGGGTCGAAGCCCAGACCACGCAGGATCGACGCCGCCCGCGCCTCGCCGGACCATGCGTCGATGTCCTGCAGGCGCGCCTGCACCTCGGCGATCCGGTGCGGGTCGGTGGCGCTATCGGCCTCGGCCATCAACTCGGCCCGTTCCGCATCGGCGTCGAGCACGGTCTGGAGGACGGTGACTTCCGACGACGGCACTTCCTGTGCGACGCCGCCGATCCGCGCGCGCGACGGCAGGGCGATCTCGCCGCCGTCGAGGACCTGCTCGCCCCGGATCAGCTTGAACAGGGTCGTCTTGCCGGTTCCGTTGCGGCCGACGAGGCCAACCTTGTGGCCGTCCGGGATTACGGCGCTCGCCCCTTCGAACAGGGGGCGGCCGGCGACGGAGTAATTGAGGTCTGTGATTTGCAGCATGACCGCCCTCTGCGACCTTGGCGGGCGCGCGTCAACACCCGGTTCCCTTCGCCCCCCGCCGCTGCTACAGGCCGGCCAAATACAAGCCAGGAGACCGAGATGGCCATCGAACGCACCTTTTCCATCGTCAAGCCCGACGCCACCCGCCGCAACCTCACCGGCGCGATCGTCGCCAAGCTGGAGCAGGCGGGCCTGCGCGTCGTCGCGCAGAAGCGCATTCACCTGACGAAGGCGCAGGCGGGCAAGTTTTACGAAGTCCACAAGGAGCGGCCGTTCTACGACGAGCTGTGCGAGTTCATGTCGTCCGAGCCGATCGTCGTGCAGGTGCTCGAAGGCGAGAACGCGATCGCGAAAAACCGCGAAGTAATGGGCGCCACCAACCCCGCCGACGCCGATGCGGGCACGATTCGCAAGGAATACGCGCTGTCGATCGGCGAGAATTCGGTTCACGGCTCCGACGGCCCGGACACCGCGAAGGAGGAGATCGCCTACTTCTTCTCCGGGCTCGAAATCGTCGGCTGAACGCGGGCGACGTCTGGATATCTAGAGGGCGCTCCTTCGGGGGCGCCCTTTTTCGTTTTCGGAACCGTGTCTTCCGCGAGCCCGTTGATGGAGCCAAGGAGACTCGATGACCGATTCCAATGAACCCGCCTCGCCGCCACAGATGGCCGCGAGCCTGCTTGCCGCAACGGAAGCGGCCGGTGCGCAGGAGCGTGGCCGGCGCGATGCGGCGGATGCTGCCTTGGGGAAGTTGATCGGTCGGGTCCGGGGCGCGCTGGAGCGGATCGATCCGGCGGATCTCGACCCTGCGGGTGTGGCGCTCATCGTGGAGTGGCACGATGGACTCACAGACATTCGGCGGCATGTGGATGAATGGGCGGTCCGGACCGGCCGCACGACCGCACTGACGACCACGTGGCGCGAGGATCTGCGGGCGCAATTCTGTCGCGGCGGTCTGCCGGCGGTCCTGCGGGACGGGACGCTTGTGCTGGAGGCGATCGACAACACCGTCGCCGCGTTGACCGATCCGGCCGCCTGCGAGGCGCTGGAACGGCACCGCCGGATCCTCGCCCGCATCCTCAACGCCGTGCAAGACCGGGTCGACGTCTGACGCGGATTGCCACGGCCCGGCGGCGGGCGTACCGCAACGCGATGAAGCCCACGCTGTCCAACGATCTGAGCCGGACGCTCGTCCTCGGTCTGCCCCTTGTGGGCAGTCAGGTTGCGCAGGTTCTGATCGGGCTCACCGACACGCTGATGCTGGGGCGCTACTCAGTCGAGGCGCTGGCGGCGGCGACGATATCGCACACGTTCTTCTTCTCGCTCCTCGTCCTGGGGTCGGGATTCGCGGTGGGGGCGATGGGCATGGCGGCCGAGGCGCTCGGCCGCGAGGACGAGACGCAGGTTCGCCGCGTGGCCCGCATGTCGGCTTGGTTGTCCGTGGCGACGGCGATGGCCCTGCTGCCGCTGTTCCTGGCATCCGGGCCGATCCTGTCCGCGCTGGGCCAGAACGCGCAGGTCGCCGGCGACAGCCAGACCTATCTGCGGATCGCGGGGTGGGGGATGGTGCCGGCGCTGCTGACGGCGACGTTGCGCAGCCATCTTTCGGCGCTTGAGCATACGCGCATCGTGCTGTGGGCGACGCTGGCGGCGGTGGCGCTGAACATCGGGGTGAACTGGTTGCTGATCTTCGGCAATCTGGGCGCGCCGGAACTTGGCCTGCGGGGGGCGGCCATCGCGTCGGTTGGCGTGCAGACGCTGTCGGTGCTGGTGCTGGGGGCCTACGCGCTACGCGGTCCCGGCATGGCGCGGTTCGAGCTGGCGAAGAACCTGCACCGCCCCGATTGGCCGATCCTGCGCGATATCTTCCGGCTCGGCTGGCCGGTGGGTCTGACGCATGTGTCAGAATCCGGGCTGTTCGCGGCCTCGGCGTTGATGATGGGATGGATCGGGACCGTCGCGCTTGCCGCCCACGGGATTGCGATCGGCATCTCGGCCCTGACCTTCATGGTCCATATGGGCCTCAGCCAAGCCGCCACCGTGCGCGTCGGCCGTGCCTGGGGACAACGCGACGGCGACGCGCTGCGTCGGGCGGCGCTGGCGGCGATGATCCTGTCCGGGGTGGCCGTGGTGCTGGCCATGGCGCTCTATTTCGGGGCGGGGCGGTTCATCATCGGGCTGTTTCTGGACAATTCCGACCCGCAGGCGCCGGCGATCCTGTCGCTGGGCGTCTCGCTTCTGATGGTGGCGGCGTTGTTTCAGCTCGTGGATGCGGGGCAGGTCATGGCGCTGGGCCTTCTGCGCGGGGTGCAGGATACACGGCGGCCGATGGTCTACGCGCTGATCGCGTATTGGGGCCTGGGCATCCCGGCAAGCTGGGCCTTCGGGTTCCCGTTCGGTCTGGGGCCGCAGGGCGTGTGGCTGGGCCTCGTGGTGGGCCTGATGGCGGCGACGGTGGCGCTGACGACGCGGTTCCTGCGGATCACGTCCGCCGCCGCGCCGCTCACATCGCGAAGCTGACGCCGCAGCCGCAGCTCGAGGCCGCATTCGGATTTTCGATCGTGAAGCGCGAACCGACCAGCTCCTCGGTGTAGTCGATCGTCGCGCCGCCGAGGAAGGGCAGGGACGTTTCGTCCACCACGACCTTCTCGCCGGAGCCTTCCAGGATCAGGTCGCCATCGGCCGGTGCGTCCAGATCGATCTGGTACTGGAAGCCGGAGCATCCGCCTCCTTCGACGGCGATACGCAGCGCCTTGCCCTGTGCGGCGGCGCCGATCTCGCCCAGACGCTCGAAGGCGCGGGGTGTGACCTTGGGGGGCAGGGACAGTTCCATGGCTCGCCTCGGGGCTGTGCATTTGTAACACCATCGATATATGGAGGCCCGACGCGCCTGCCAAGGGATGCCCCGTGACCGTTCCATATGCCTGCGATCCCGCCGAGAGCCGCGGACGGCTGCATGACGAGGAGGAGAGCGCGTTCCGCTCGCCGTTTCAGCGCGACCGCGACCGGATCATCCACGCCTCCGCCTTTCGCCGCCTCAAGCACAAGACGCAGGTCTTCATCGAGCATGAAGGCGACTATTTCCGCACCCGTCTTACCCATTCCATCGAGGTGGCGCAGGTCGCGCGCACCATCGCAAAGCATCTGGACCTCAATCCGGAACTGACGGAGGCCGTGGCGCTGGCGCATGACCTCGGGCACACGCCCTTCGGTCACACGGGGGAGGAGGCGCTGGACCGCCTGATGGCGCCGCATGGCGGGTTCGACCACAACGCCCAGGCGCTGCGCATCGTCACGTCGCTGGAGCGGCACTATGCCGAATGGGACGGCCTCAACCTCACGTGGGAAACGCTTGAGGGGCTGGCGAAACATAACGGTCCGGTCACGCCTCCGATCCCTTGGGCGCTGTCGGTCTATGACGCGGTGCACGATCTCGAACTCCACACGCATGCCAGCGCCGAGGCGCAGGTGGCGGCGTTGTCCGACGACATCGCCTACAACAACCACGACCTGCATGACGGCCTGCGGGCGGAACTGTTCTCGACCGACGAGTTGGCCGAGCTTCCGGTTCTGCGCGACTGCTTTGCCGAGGTGGACGCGAGATATCCCGGCCTGAACTACTACCGGCGTCGCCACGAGGCGCTGCGCCGCTTTTTCGGCGTTTTGGTGGAGGACGTGATTGCGGTGACCGAAGTCAATCTGCGCGACCTCGCCCCCTCCCGCCCGGAGGATGTGCGCGAGGCGGGGCGCATGATGGTCCGCTTTTCGCCCGGCCTGTGGTCCGACCTCAAGGTGATCCGCACGTTCCTCTTCGAGCGGATGTACCGCGCGCCTTCGGTGGTCGAAATGCGGCGGCAGGTCACGCAGGTGATCGAGGACCTCTTCCCGTTTTTCATGGCCCACCCTGAGGAATTGCCCAAGCAATGGCGTCTGGACGTGGAGGAGGCCGAGGGCGAGACCGCGCTGGCGCGCATTGTGTCGGACTACATCGCGGGGATGACCGACCGGTTCGCGCTGCAATGCCACGACCGGCTGATCCGCTGATTGTCGGACCGGGCGTGTCAGGCTTGTGTGTCGTTGCGCCGGGGGTCCGTTGAACAAGGCATCCGCGGGCGCTAGAGGGATGGGACCTTTCCGACGGACGCGACCCATGAACCTCTTTGCCGATATCCGCGCGCTCACCCTCGACGCACTTGCCGACCTCGCCCGCGATGGCACGATCCCGGAGGGGCTGGAGACCGGTAATGTCACCGTCGAGCCGCCGCGCGACCCGGCGCATGGGGACATGGCGACCAACGCGGCGATGGTGCTGGCAAAGCCCGCGGGCCTCAAGCCCCGCGACATTGCCGAGGCGCTGGCCGCACACCTCTCCGCCGATCCGCGCATTGCGGAGGCCGAAGTCGCGGGGCCGGGTTTCATCAATATCCGCCTTGCGCCGCGGGTCTGGCAGGACGTCGTCGGCAAGGTTCTGGTGGCGGGGACTGGTTTCGGCCGCTCCGGGATGGGGCAGGGGCAGCGGGTCAACGTCGAATACGTCTCCGCCAATCCGACGGGTCCGCTCCATGTGGGTCACACGCGGGGCGCGGTGTTCGGCGACGCGCTGGCCGCGCTTCTGGAATATAGCGGCCACGACGTGACGCGCGAATACTACATCAACGACGGCGGCGGACAGATTGATACGCTCGCGCGGTCGGTCTACCTGCGCTACCTCGAGGCGCACGGGCAGGAGGTGGCCTTTCCCGAAGGTGTCTATCCGGGCGACTACCTCGTCCCGGTGGGCGAGGCTCTGAAGGCCGAATACGGCGATGCCTGGGTTGATCGGCCGGAAGAAGAATGGCTGCCCGCGATCCGCGCCTTCGCCACCGAGGCGATGATGGATCTCGTTCGCACGGACCTCGCCCGGCTGGGTGTGAAGATGGACGTGTTCAGCAGCGAGAAGGCGCTTTACGGCACGGGCCGGATCGAAGCGGCGATTGAGGAATTGCGCGGCAAAGACCTCATCTATCGCGGCACGCTGGAGCCTCCGAAGGGCAAGCTTCCGGAGGATTGGGAGGCGCGGGAGCAGACGCTGTTCCGCTCCACCGCCTATGGTGACGATGTTGACCGGCCGATCCAGAAATCCGACGGGTCGTGGACGTATTTTGCCCCCGACATCGCCTATCACCACGACAAGGTCGGGCGCGGCTTCGACGCCCTCATCAATGTGTTCGGGGCCGATCACGGCGGCTACGTCAAGCGGATGAAGGCGGCGGTCGCGGCGCTGACCGACGGGACGGTGCCGCTCGACATCAAGCTCATCCAGATCGTCCGGCTGCTGCGCGACGGGCAGGAACTGAAGATGTCGAAGCGCGCGGGAACCTTCGTCACGCTGTCGGACGTGATCGACATGGTCGGTCCGGACGTGACCCGGTTCGTCATGCTGACGCGCAAGAACGACGCGCCGCTGGATTTCGACGTGTCCAAGGTGCTGGAGCAGTCGAAGGACAACCCGGTCTTTTACGTCCAGTACGCACATGCGCGTGTCATGTCGGTGCTGCGCAAGGCAGCCGAGGCGGGAATCGACGCCTCGGACGAATCGCTGCGGACCGCCGATCTTGGCAAGCTCGACCACGAGGCGGAGCAGGCACTGGCCGCAAAGGTTGCCGAATGGCCACGGTTGGTCGAGATCGCCGCCCGCACCCACGAGCCGCATCGCGTCGCTTTCTACCTCTATGAACTCGCCTCGGGCCTTCATGCGCTGTGGAACCGGGGTCATGAGGATACGACCCTGCGATTCCTGCAAGACGACCCCGACACGAGCCGCGCCAAGATCGCGCTGGCGCGGGCGGTCTCCATTGTAATCGCGGCGGGTTTGGGCATACTCGGCGTCGAACCTGCGAACGAGATGCGCTGAAGACCCTCAACGGGCGCGGTGCCGCACGGTTCGAGCAGAGGCGGATCGCGGGGATCAACTCCGCATCCATTGGCAGTGACACGACAACCTCCGGGGCTTCGCCGTCTCGGGGGCGGAGGGCAGGCATATGGCGGATCTCGATTATTACGGCACCAATTACGGCATCGAGGAACCCTCGCGGCTGGCCGAAGCCGTGCGCAATTTCGGGGTGGTGAACTGGGCCGGCGCGCTGACATCGTTGGGCCTGACGGCGGGCTTGGCATTCTGGGCAGTTGACCTGACGTTTCGCGACGTCTCATCGGTGCCGGTGATTCAGGCGCTGGCGGGGCCGATGCGTGTGGCGCCGGAAAATCCGGGCGGCACCGTCGCAAGGTTTCAGGGAATGGCCCTCTCCGACATCACCTCGGGCGGCGCCGCCGCGCCCGCACCCGACCAGATCGTTCTGGCCCCGCCGCCACTGACGCTCGACGCACCCGCCCAAGCGGCGCGCACGGCGGCTGTGGCCAAGCTCGCGGAGGCGGCGAAGGCAGCCGAACAGGATGACGTCGCCGCGCCCGCCACGCCGGTCATGGCATCGGCCGAACCGGATGCGATTGCGGCTCCTCTGCCAGACGCGTCGCCTCTCGCGCAGATGGACGAGGTCCCGGCCATCGAGATCGCCGCGCCGCAACAGGCCGCGCCCGACGCTGCCCCGGTCATCGCCACGGCGCCGGTCGAGGAGGCGGAGGAGCAGGATCTGGTTGCCGCGGCCATCACGCAGGCCGTGTCCGAGAGCCTGCCCGGCCTCGCTCGTTCCAGCCGTCCGCGGCAGCGGCCCGCCGACCTGCGCCGCACGATTGCGAATGCCGCCCCTGCGCGCCTGCCGACCGAGGCGCAGCCGGAAGTGGCCGGCATTCAGGTCGCCTCCGCCGACCCGTCCGCCATTGCCGCGCCCCGTCGGGAAGTCGATCCCGCCTCCGTCGCGCCCGGGACCCGTGTGGTCCAGCTTGGCGCCTTCGACAGCGAGGCGATCGCGCGTGGCGAGTGGACCCGGCTGGAGGCCAAGTTCCGCGAGTACATGGCGGGCAAGAGCCTGATGATCGAGAAGGCCCGGTCCGGTGGCCGCGATTTCTGGCGGCTGCGCGTCGTGGGCTTCGGCGACGGCTCTGACGCCCGGCGCTTCTGCTCGGCCCTGCTGGCGCGTAACGCCGCCTGCATCCCCGTCACCATCCGCTGACCGGGCGCGATGGCCGGGGCCTTCATCCTCGGGTGCGAAGGCCCCGATCTGACGCCGCAGGAGGCGGCGTTCTTCCGCGACGCCGACCCTTGGGGATTTATCCTCTTCGCGCGTAACGTCGAAACGCCCGACCGGCTTCGCGCGCTGACCTCCGCCTTGCGCGAGAGCGTCGGGCGCGATGCGCCGATCCTGATCGACCAGGAGGGCGGACGCGTGCAGCGGCTCGGCCCGCCGCACTGGACCGGCTGGCCCGCCCCCCTCACGCAGATGAGCCGGGCCAGCGATCCCGAGCGCGCGATGTTCCTGCGTGCGGCCCTGATCGGGCGGGAGCTTCGGGATGTCGGCATCGACGTCAATTGTACACCGACGGCAGATATCGCGGGCGAAAAGACACATCCGTTCCTGCTCAACCGCCTCTACGGGGGTGACGTGGAGACGGTTGTCGCGCGGGCGCGGGCCAATGCCGAAGGGGGTGCCGCGGGTGGCGTTCTCCCGGTTCTCAAGCACATCCCCGGCCACGGGCGCGGCACGGTGGACAGCCATCTGGGCCTGCCGGTTGTCGATGCCGACCGCGACGATCTGCGTGCCACCGATTTCGAGGTGTTCCGCCGCCTGAACGATTTGCCTTTGGGGATGAGCGCTCACGTCGTCTATTCCGCTTTGGACGATGCGCCGGGAACGATCTCGTCCACTGTCATTGAAGAGATCCGGGGCAGGATCGGGTTCGACGGACTCTTGATGACCGACGATATCTCAATGGGTGCGCTGCCGGGCGATCTGGCCACGCGGTGCGCCGGTTCGCTCGCGGCGGGCTGCGACGTGGTTTTGCATTGCAACGGAGAGCGCGAGGATATGGAGGTCGTGGCCGCGACTTGTCCGGCGTTGAACGGTGTGGCTGCGGCGCGGGCCGCGCGTGCCTTGGCCGCGCGGACCGATCCGGTCGAACTTGACATCGAAGCCGCCCACGCGGAACTTGCCGCCCTCACCGCGTGAGGGGGCCAGATGGCCGAGGATTTCATGGAGGGGCCGGCACGCGATTCCGACCCGCAGGCGGTCGCGGAGCGGCTGGCCGCCGAGGCGCTCATCGTCGACGTCGAAGGGTTCGAGGGGCCGCTCGATGTGCTGCTGACGCTGTCGCGGACGCAGAAGGTCGACCTGCGGGCGATCTCGGTGCTGAAACTGGCGCGGCAATACCTCGCCTTCGTTGAGCGGGCGCGGGAATTGCGGCTGGAACTGGCGGCGGATTACCTCGTCATGGCCGCGTGGCTCGCATTTCTGAAATCGCGCCTCCTGTTGCCGCCCGATCCGGAGGAGGAAGGGCCGTCGGCCGAGGATCTGGCCGTGCATCTGGCGTTCCAGCTTGAGCGGCTGGAGGCGATGCGTAACGCCGCCGCACAGCTGATGGCCCTCGACCATCTTGGCCGCGACGTGTTCGCGCGCGGAGAGCCGCAGAACGTGTCGCGGGCGCGCAAGGTCGAGTGGAAGGCGACGATCCTGGATCTTATGAAGAGCTATTCGCGGCTGCGCACGCGCGACGATTTCCGCCCCTTCGTGATGGACCGTGAAGGGGTCTGGACGATGGAGGAAGCGCTGGAGCGTCTGCGTCCGCTGATGGGTCATGTGGGCGATTGGACGGATTTGATGGCCTTCCTGCCGGAGGGCTGGGATGTTGATCCGGCGCGCCGCCGGTCCGCCACGGCGTCTACCTTCGCCGCCACGTTGGAACTTGCGAAGAACGGGCGTCTCGACCTGCAGCAGGACAAGACCTTCGGGCCCATTCGCATCCGCGGTCGGTCGGCAGGATCCGCGTGATGGACGATGCGCGCGACAGCCTCTTCGAGGCCCCGCCGCTTTCGGAGCAGGAGCGGATGGTCGAGGCCGTTCTTTTCGCATCGGCCAAGCCTCTCACGGTGGCCGATCTTCATGCCCGCCTTCCGCATGGCTGCGATGCGCCGGCGGCCCTGGAATTGCTGGCGAAGCGCTACGAGGGGCGCGGCGTGCGGGTGGTGCGGGTGGGAGATGCCTGGGCGATCCGCACGGCGCCGGACCTGTCGTTCCTGATGACGCGCGAAACGGTGGAGACGCGCAAGCTTTCGCGCGCCGCGACCGAAACCCTGGCCATCGTCGCCTACCACCAGCCGGTGACGCGGGCCGAGATCGAGGAGATCCGCGGCGTGTCCGTGTCGAAGGGAACGGTGGAACAGCTCATGGAGCTGGACTGGATCAAGCTAGGCCGTCGCCGCGACACGCCGGGCCGCCCCGTCACGTTCGTGGTCACGCGGGGGTTTCTGGATCATTTCGGCCTGTCTTCGCCGCGGGATCTGCCGGGCCTGAGAGAATTGCGCGCCGCGGGGCTTCTGGACAGCACGCCACCTCCGGAGGCAACCGCGCCGCGCGAGAGCGGGGCGCAGAACGAATTGTTCGTCCCGTCCCCTCCGGAGGAGGAGTAGCCGAACGGTCGGGCCAATTCCATCGCGCGGGCGCGGTGGATGTCCTCCTAGCCGAGGGTCGCCGTCACTGCCCGGTCCAGAGAGGCACGCGCCTCCGCCCACCAAGGCGACCAGAGCTGCCCCATGTGCAGCATGCCCGGCGTGACCCGAAGCGTAATCGGCGCATCCACCGCCGCGCCCTTGTCGCGCAGCGCGAGCGCGTCGCCGAGAAGGACTTCCGGCTCGCCCGCTTCGATATGGGTGCGGGGCAAGCCGGAGAGGTCGTCGAGGGCGGGCGAGACCTGCGGATCGTCGCGGGTCATGTCGCCAAAACACATCCGCGCCAGCGCTTGGTCGCCTTCGTCGTCGACCACCGGATCGGTTTCGCTCATCCGCGCCCGCGCCAGGTTCAGCCCACTGCGATCTGTATTGGGCGAAAACAGCATGAGTCCCGCGACCTCGCCGCCATTCCGCACGTGGTCGAGCGTCGCAACCAGCGCCAGATGCCCGCCCGCGCTGTCGCCCGCGAAGATCGGGCGATCGATGGTGGCCGTTGCGGTCCGCGCATCCTCAAGCTGCGCGGGCCACGGATGTTCGGGCGCAAGCCGGTAGCGTGGCAGGTGCACGGTCAGCCCATGATGCGCGGCAAGATGAAAGGCCGGGCGCAGATGCGTCTCCGGCGCACCGAAGACATAGCCGCCGCCGTGAAACCATATGAGCGTCGGGCCCGGCCGGCGGGGCCGCACGGTCAGGCCCCGCGCATCCGTCTCGACCTTGATCCCGTCCGGCGGCTCGGGCGCGGCATCGGCGTTCACAAGCCGCCGAAACCCGCCGCGCATCTCGTCCGGCGTCTTGCCGAGGGGATGCGCAGCGATGCGGTCGACGATGGTTGCCCGTTCGATCTCACCGGAAAACGGCATCAGATGTTGATCGCCTGCACCGCCCCGCCATCCACGCGCCAATTCGCACCGTTCACAAAGCTTGCCCTGTCGGAACACAGGCAGGCGATGACGAAGGCGGCCTCCTCCGGCTGTCCGCGCCGCTTGAGCGCGAGGTGCGGGCGTTCCTCGTCCAGAAAGCTCTCGACCGCTTCCTCGATGGATGTGCCACGCTGTTCTGCGCGCTTCTCCATCATGCCATCGGTCATGTCGGTCTCGATGAAGGCAGGGGCCACGCAATTGATGAGCGTTCCCTTCTGCGCGTAGACTTGGCTCATCCCCTTCGCGAAGCTCAGGACCGCGGCCTTCGAGGCGTTGTAGACGACCTCGTCGGGATAAGGCTGCGCCACGTTCTCAGACGTGACGAAGACCACGCGGCCCCATCCCCGTTCGTTCATGCCGGGGATGAACGCTTTCGACATGCGCACGGCCGTCATGAAATCCGTGTTCCACGCGTGGTGCCAATCGTCCTCCGAGATGTCCGCCAGAGGGTCGCCCTTGGCCCCGGTCACACCGGCGGCGTGGACGAGGATATCGGCCTGCCAGCCATTGTCGCTCACGGCCTGCGCGACCTTCTCGGCCCCGTCCTGCGCGGTGAGATCGGCGACGACCGTGACGACGCCGTCTGGCAGCTTCTCCGCCACGTCGCGCAGTTCGTCCTCGTCGATGTCGGTCAGGACCAGATTGCATCCCTCGCCTTCGAGTATCTTCGCCGTCTCCAGCGCCATGTCACCGGCCGCGCCGGAGATGACCGCGGTGCGGCCCTTGATCTTGAGGTCCATGTGTTCGTCCTTTGACTTCAGTCGCGAGAATTTGCCCTGAGGATAGGAGAACGGACGGCCGTCGCGGCAAGTCTCACAACTGTCGGTGCGGTCAAAACGTCGCAGTCGAAGGGCGCGTGGGGTGATCGTCCCACGCTGATACCGGGTGCTGCTTTCCGGCGCCCGACAATGCAGAGGATCCGCGCTTTTCTGCTGCCGCAGGTCAGCCGGCCGGCCCGTGGAACCCTTCGCGGCGCAACTCGGCCGCGGCGACCCGGCTGAGCCAGAAGACGAAGCCACCGAACAACAAGAGCCCGCCGACAGCCAGCGCCACCTGCACGTTCGACGCGCCCAAAGTGGCCAGACCGCCAAGCGCACCGACCCAGACCATCGCAAGCGTGCCGGGCGCGAGGCCGATCAGGGTGGCGGCGCAGTAGGTACGAAACCCCACATCCGTCAGGCCCAGAAGCCAGTTCTGCGCCGTGAATGGCAGGATCGGCGTCAGACGCAGGAGAGAGACGAAGACGAAGCCATTGCCCGCGATCGCGCGATCGGCCGCATGGATCCGCGGGCCGGCAATTCGGCGCAGCATCCAGTTGCGCAGCCAGGTTCGCCCGATCAGGTACGGCGGCACCGCACCGAGAAGACTGCCTGCCATGGCCAAGGGAAAGCCCCACCAGCCATAGGCGAGGCCGCCCACGACCGACATGGCGGCGGCAGGCAGGGGCAGAATCACCACGAACACGTAGATCACGAGGTAGAGCGATACGCCCCAGATCCCGCTATCAGCCACGAAGTCGCGCAGGATCGGCACCCAATCGTTCCACGGCAGCAGCCACATCCCGAAGGCCAGAACGATCAGCAGGGCGGGCCAAATCCAGATCTGCCATGCCGGAATGGATTTGACTGTGGCCGCATGCGCCACGATGGCCTCATCCGAGGAGCTCTCCGGCTCGAAGTGGTTGCGTGGCACCTGCATCGACGCCACCTAGGGTTGCGGTGTGCCACTGTGCAAGAGGCAGGGCCACGATTATGAGCCGCGGGGGCGTGTCTGCTGCTGGTGCTGGGCCGATGCATTCCCGCATCAGGGGCGTTCCCGCACCCAGGCAAGAAGCGGCGCGACTGCGGGCGGCAGGCGCGTCACGTCAGTCCCGGCATAGGCCTCCAGCGCGGGCAGATTCGTCCGGTTCACACCCACCAGAACATCCGCATCCAGTTCAAGCGCCCGCGCAATGACATTGCGAAAGCCGCGCCCGGCGGCCTCCTGCTTGCCGAACTTGTTCACGATCAGAAGGTCGGCCCCGCCGGCAAGCGCCGTCTCGGCCGCGGCCACGGCGGTTTCGAGGCCGGCCGCATCGAGTTGACAGCCGCGTGCGCCGGGGCCGAGCGATTGGCTGATGCGAATGACCGGCCCGTCCGGCAGCACGAGCGCATCCATGTCGCAGCGGGTGTCGCCGGGACGCTCGGAGTTGATCTGCACGATGCCGGCAAGACGCAGGCCGTCGGCCATCGCGGCGCGTGCGACGGCATGCAGCAGCGGATCGAGTTCTCCGCGTCCTTCGGTCATCGTGCAGGCGAGGCGCATGGGCGCAGGTTCCACGCGCCGCGCGCCGACGCAAGCGCCCTGCTTGACGGGCGGGGCTGCGCGGGCGACCTCTGGCGCCATGGACGATACATTTCCCCAAATCGAGCCGCTGGGCGAGGCGGCGCTGCTGGTGCGGTTCGCACCGCGTTTGGACGACGCTGCCAACCGCGCCTGCGTCGCCTTTCGCGCGGCGCTGGAGGCGGAGCCTGTTGCGGGGGTCGAGGAGACGGCTTCGTCTCTGGGTTCCGTTCTCGTGCGGTTCGCGCCCGGGGCGGAGGTGGGCGAGGCGCTCCGCGACAGGCTCGGCGCGCGGGACTGGTCGGCCGTGCCGCCGCCGCCCCGCAGGTGGTGGCGCATCCCGTGCAGCTATGGCGGCGAGGACGGTCCGCAGCTTGAGGAGGCCGCGCGCATGGCGGGCATGGACGTGGCCGATGCGGTTGCGGCGCTTTCGTCGGTGCGGGTTCGGATTCTGGCGCTCGGCTTCGCGCCGGGGATGCCGTATCTGGGGATCCTTCCCGACGTCTGGAACCTTCCGCGTCAAACGGGGCTGACGCCGAAGGTGCCGGAAGGTGCGCTGGTCGTCGCCGTTCGTCAGCTTGTGCTGTTCGGAACCTCGGCGCCGACGGGGTGGCGGCAGGTGGGGCTCACGGCGTTCGGCTGCTTCCGCCCGGGTCGTGACCGGCCGATCGCGCTTTCGCCGGGTGACGAGGTGACGTTTCCCGCCGTATCTCCCGCGGCTTTGCGCGAGGGGGCGGAGGCGGATGATCAAGGCCATGGCGGCGCAACATGGGAGCGGCTGGAATGACGACAGTTGTCGCCTGCGGGCCTCTTGTCACCATTCAGGATGCGGGACGGCCGGGTCATCTGGCGCGAGGTCTCGCGCGCGGGGGAGCGGCGGATCGCCGGGCGCTTGACGAGGCGGCGGCGCTTCTGGGCGATTGCGGCGCGGGGATCGAGATTCCCGGTGCACCCTTGACGCTGCGGCTGAGTGCGCCTGCGATGGTCGCGCTGACGGGGGCGCCGATGCGGGCCGAGGCCGGGGGGCGGGCGCTCGACTGGCATGCGGCGCATCCGATCCCGGCGGAAGCCGACGTCACACTGCGCCCGACCGGGCAGGGGGTCTACTCATACCTCCACATGCGCGGCGGGTTCGACACGGAGGTCGTGATGGGCAGCCGGGCGGCGCATCTCATCGCCGGGATCGGCCAACCATTGGCAAGTGGCGACCGGCTGGCGCATGCGCCGTCGGATGGTGATGCCCGCGTGATCGCGGTCGCGGACCGGTTCGATGGCGGCGTTCTGCGCGTGTTACCGACACCGCAGACGGCGCTTTTTCCCGAGGCGGAGATTGCGCGCTTCGAGGCGACGACCTTCCGGCGCGACACCCGGGGCAACCGCCAAGGCGTTCGCCTGACGCTCGACGGGGACGGGTTCGCGACCGAAGGGCAACTCGACCTGCTGTCCGATTTCATCCTGCCCGGGGACGTGCAGATGACGGGCGACGGCGTACCCTACATCCTCGGCCCGGAATGCCAGACGACAGGCGGCTACCCGCGGATCGGCACGGTGATCGAAGCCGACCTGCCGCGTGCGATGCAGGCGCCGCCGGGCGCCGCGCTGCGGTTTCGCTTCGTCACGCTGGACGAGGCACGGGCGGCACGACCGCGATTGCCGGAAGTGGCGCCTCTGGTGCGCCATGCGGGCACGGCGGAATTGCTGAGGGCCAATCTGATCGGCGGAGTGATCTCCGCTAAGGGGGAAACGGAATGAAGGTCGATTTGAACGCGGATATGGGCGAGGGCTTCGGCGACTGGCCGATGGGCGACGATGCCGCGCTTCTGAAGGTGGTGACTTCGGCGAACATCGCCTGCGGCGCGCATGCGGGCGATTGGGACGTGATGGCGCGCACCATGGCGGAGGCGCATGCGAATAAGGTGGGGATCGGGGCGCATCCGGGATTCCCGGATTTGCAGGGCTTCGGCCGCCGGCGGATGACGATGGCGCCCGAAAGCGTGGCAAACCTCGTGATCTGGCAATTCGGCGCCGCGCGCGGAATGGCGGCGGCGCAGGGGACGCGGGTGCGGCATTTCAAGCTGCACGGTGCGCTGGCCAACATGGCGTCGGAGGATGCCGATCTCGCGCGCGCGGCCTATGCGGCTGCTCTGCGCGTGGATCCCGATGTGATCCTTCTGGTGCTGGCGGGAACGGCGCAGGAAAAGGTGGCGCGCGAACTCGGCGCCGTCTGGGCGGGCGAGATCTTTGCCGACCGGGGCTACGAGGACGACGCGACACTCGTCTTGCGAGGGCGGCCCGGCGCGATGGTGCGCGATCCCGAAGAGGCGGCCGCCCGGATGGTGCGGTTCGTGCGCGACGGTGCGATCCACTCCAACAGCGGCAAGATGATTCCGGCGGCCTGCGACTCCATCTGCCTGCACGGGGACAGGCCGGAGGCACTGGCGATCGCGCGCGCGGTACGTGCTGCGTTGGAGGCCGAAGATGTCGTGCTCGCTCCGATGGAGGGGCGGCGCGGCTGAGCCGTGGCGCTGGCCGGAATGCGTCAGCGCAAGCGTGGCGGTGCGTCGGGGTCGCGGATCAGCATGGTCGGCTCCGGTTCCGGCAGATCGATCCGCAGGCCGTGACGCGCCAGCCTTGCGGCGAGCGGCTGGCTTGCGCGCAAGAACGTCACGTCGATCTGGCCCGCATCTAGGCCCGAGAAGACCAGAGCTTCGGAGACGGCGCGTGCAAGATCCGGCTCTGCCCCCGGTACGGCATCGACAAAGGCCAGCATGTGCGAACGCGCTCCGCCGGAATAGGTTGCCTGCGCAAGATAGGCCATCCGGGCGAGGCCGGCGGTGAGCGAGAGCTTGGCATCGAGCGCGGCAAGAAGGTTTTCGGGCAGGTGTCCCGGCGGGCCGATCTCCTCGACCTGCGCGGCCTCCTCGGCGGGCGCATGGGCGAGCGTCCGGGCCAGCCATTCGATCGCCTCTGGAGGCAGGAGCTGCGCCGAGGGCGCTTCGTCGAGATTGAGAGCGAGGCCGAGGGACTCGGCCGCGAGCAGCGCGGCGAGGCGACGACCCGACAGTGTCGCCGTGGCCGCGCCGCCGGCGAAGGCAGTCAGCCGCTCGGGCAGGTCAAAGGCGAGGGCGTATCGCGCCTCGTCCACTTCCACGAGACGGGGCTCGATACGTTCGCCGTCGTCGGGTTCTCCGTTCAGCAGCAGGTGAAGCTCCGCCTCCGCCAGGGCGCCCATGAAGGCGAGGCGCGCCGCGTCGGTGCCCGCATCCTCGGCGGCGATATGGGCACGATCGAGCGGGGTCTGGGTCATGCGGCAAGAGCCTCCCGGATGGCGGTCCGCAGGGCGGGCAGCGTCTCTGCCTCGAACCACGGATGTTTCTTGAGCCATGCGGTATTGCGCCAGGACGGGTGAGGCAAGCAGAAGACCGACGGGGCGAGGTCGCGCCATTCGCGCACCCGATCCGTGACGCGGCCCTTGCCCAGGTGCCATTGCTGCGCATACGCGCCGACGAGGAGGGTGACGCGCGGCCGCCCGACATGCGCGAGCGCCGCAGCGCGCCAGGTCGCTGCGCAGATTTTCGGCGGAGGAATGTCGCCGCCCGCAGCATCGTAACCCGGAAAGCAGAAGCCCATGGGCACGATGGCGACGCGGGACGTGTCCCAGAACGTATTGTCGTCGATAGCCATCCATTGCCGCAGGCGCGCGCCCGACGGATCGTCGAACGGCCTGCCCGACAGATGCGCGCGCATCCCGGGCGCCTGGCTCGCCACCATGATCGGCGCGTTTCGCGAGAACCATACGACCGGGGCGGGTGCGTGGCTTGTGGCGGTGGCGGCAAAGCGGTCGGCGCAGATCCGGCAGCCGCGTATCTCATCGGGAAGAGGCATGCCGCGTCAGCTAGGGACGGCGCTCGCCTTCATCAATGGAGGGCTTCGGCCGATCCACGAAAGGGGCGGGGTCCCCGGCCACGGCGTTTGGTTGCGATCCGGCCTGCGGCAAGGCAGACGGCAGGCGAAGCGGGGGCGGCTCCGGGTGTGTCGAGACACGGGCGAAAGCGGGCGAAATTCCGCGCCCGCCTTGGTCGGTCTCGTCCTCGGACATGGCGGCGGATTTGCTCTGCCGGACGCGGCTCCGGAACGTCCTTGTCGACACTTCACGGGGACGTATTGACAGGCCGCCGCGGCTCTCCTATCTGCCCGTCGTTGGCACTCTCTGTTTGTGAGTGACAACGACGGAACATATTCAAGGGAAGAGGCTCAAATGGCTTTCAAACCGCTCCACGACCGCGTGCTGGTCCGCCGCGTCGAATCCGACGAGAAGACCAAGGGCGGTCTCATCATCCCCGACACCGCCAAGGAAAAGCCCGCAGAGGGCGAGATCGTTTCGGTCGGCGAAGGTGCGCGCAAGGATTCGGGCGAACTGATCGCACCGAGCGTAACCGCGGGCGACCGGGTCCTCTTCGGCAAGTGGTCGGGCACCGAGGTCGAGATCGACGGTGAAGAGCTGCTGATCATGAAGGAGAGCGACATCCTCGGCGTCATCGCGTAAGCGACGGATCGCCTGAAGATCGCTCTGCAACCCATTATTTACAGGAGAAAATCATGGCCTCCAAGGACGTGAAATTCAACACCGACGCACGCAATCGCATGCTGAAGGGCGTCAACATTCTCGCCGACGCCGTCAAGGTGACGCTGGGCCCCAAGGGTCGTAACGTCGTCCTCGACAAGTCGTTCGGTGCCCCCCGCATCACCAAGGACGGTGTTTCGGTCGCCAAGGAAATCGAACTTGAGGACAAGTTCGAGAACATGGGCGCCCAGATGGTCAAGGAAGTTGCCCAGCGCACCAACGACGAAGCCGGCGACGGCACCACGACCGCGACCGTTCTCGCCCAAGCCATCGTTCGCGAAGGCATGAAGTCGGTTGCCGCCGGCATGAACCCGATGGACCTCAAGCGCGGCATCGATCTTGCCACCGCAAAGGTCGTCGAGGCCATTAAGGCCGCCGCGCGTGACGTGTCCGATTCGGCCGAAGTCGCGCAGGTCGGCACCATCTCCGCCAACGGCGAAGCCGAAATCGGTCGTCAGATCGCCGACGCGATGCAGAAGGTCGGCAACGAGGGTGTCATCACCGTCGAGGAGAACAAGGGCCTCGAGACCGAGACCGACGTCGTCGAGGGCATGCAGTTCGACCGCGGCTACCTTAGCCCGTACTTCGTGACGAACCCCGAGAAGATGACCACCGAGCTTGAGGATTGCATGATCCTGCTGCACGAGAAGAAGCTCTCGTCGCTGCAGCCCATGGTTCCGCTGCTCGAGTCGGTGATCCAGTCGCAAAAGCCGCTGCTGATCATCGCCGAGGACGTCGAGGGCGAGGCTCTGGCCACGCTGGTGGTCAACAAGCTGCGTGGTGGCCTGAAGATCGCCGCCGTCAAGGCGCCGGGCTTCGGTGACCGCCGCAAGGCCATGCTGCAGGACATCGCGATCCTGACCGGTGGCCAGGTGATCTCCGACGATCTGGGCATGAAGCTCGAGAACGTGACGATGGACATGCTCGGCACCGCCAAGCGCGTCGCGATCACGAAGGACGAGACCACGATCGTGGACGGTGCCGGCGAAAAGGCCGAGATCGAAGCGCGTGTCTCGCAGATCCGTCAGCAGATCGAGGAAACCACCTCGGACTACGACCGCGAGAAGCTGCAGGAGCGTGTTGCCAAGCTGGCCGGTGGCGTTGCCGTCATCCGCGTCGGTGGCATGACCGAGACCGAGGTCAAGGAGCGCAAGGACCGCGTCGACGACGCGCTCAACGCGACCCGTGCGGCCGTTCAGGAAGGCATCGTCGTCGGCGGTGGCGTTGCTCTGGTTCAGGCGGGCAAGTCGCTCGACGGACTCAAGGGCGCCAACAGCGACCAGGACATTGGCATCTCGATCGTGCGCAAGGCGCTTGAGGCGCCGCTCCGTCAGATCGCCGAGAACTCGGGCGTGGACGGTTCGGTCGTCGCGGGCAAAATCCGCGAGTCCGACGATCCCAAGTTCGGCTTCAACGCGCAGACCGAAGAATATGGCGACATGTTCAAGTTCGGCGTGATCGATCCGGCCAAGGTGGTGCGTCATGCGCTGCAGGACGCCGCGTCCATTGCGGGTCTGCTCATCACGACCGAAGCTATGGTCGCCGACAAGCCGCAAAAGGAAAACGCCGGTGGCGGCGGCGGCATGCCCGACATGGGCGGCATGGGCGGCATGATGTAATACGCCGTTCCACAGGAACGTCTTCTGGCTATGCCAGCGCAAAGGGTCCCTTCGGGGACCCTTTGTCGTTCGGCGGGGCTCACGGCGGAGCGGCGCCGCCCCGTCGAAAATCGCGCGCCGGTCACGGAACGCACCCGCCCTCCACGCGCGTTGGCATCCTGCCGCACATTCACGAGGAGGAACGACATGACACACGGATCCAACGAACTTGTTGCCGCAGCCGATGTGACGGGCGAGGCGGTCTTCGGTGCGGATGACACGCGGGTCGGAACGATCGACCGGGTGATGATCGACAAGGTGTCCGGCAAGGTGGCCTATGCCGTGATGAGCTTCGGCGGCGTTCTCGGCATCGGGGGTGATGAGCGGCCGGTACCGTGGGATACGCTGACCTACGACACGTCGCTCGGCGGGTTCCGGACCTCGATCACCGAGGCCCAGCTCAACGAAGCGCCGCGGGCCGAAAGCGGCTGGGAGCAGGACCGGGACTTTCACGACCGGACCCACACGGCTTACGGAACCGCACCGAACTTCTACGTCTGAATGTGAAACGCACGATACGGCGCGGGCAGGGCGCTTGTCCCCGCCCGCGCCGACACGTTAGCAGTCGCGCGACGAACGAAGGGTTGCGCGCTTGTACCGTGTCTGGAACTTCCTTGGCCATTATTCGCTTCTGCTGATCCTGGGCGCGATCATCGCGTTGGTCTGGGCCAACGTGGATGTGCGCTCCTATCACCTGATGATCGAGTGGCCGCTCTGGTTCAACGACCTGATCGGCGAGGATCTCTCCCGCTGGAACCTCGCGCTTGGGGCGGATGCCGAGAGGTTCGGCCACGCCGAGACCGCCAAGGTCCTGACGGTCTATTATCTGGTCAACAACATCCTCATGGCGTTCTTCTTTGCCATCGCTGGCAAAGAAGTCTGGGAGGCGGTGATCCTGGAGAAGGGATCGCTGCGCGGCAAAAAGGCGATGACGCCGCTTCTCGCCACGATCGGGGGCATGGTCGGGCCCGTCGTCGTGTATCTCGGGATCGCGGCGCTTCTCGGTTCGACCACCTATGATGCCTTGGCGCAGGGTTGGGCGATCCCGACGGCGACGGACATCGCGCTGAGTTATCTCGTGGGGCGGATCATATTCGGGGCGGGCCATCCGGCAGTTCGGTTTCTGCTGCTTCTGGCGATCGCGGACGATGCGCTTGGTCTTGTCATCCTCGCAATCCTGTATCCGTCGGGGGGCGTGGCACCCGCTTGGTTGCTCTTGCCGCTTGCCGCGGCGCTCGGGGCCTTCGTGTTCTTCAACTGGCTGCCGCGGAGGCTGGATGCCGGCGATCAGCTTCGCCCCCGCTCAACTTGGGTGCGGCAGAAGCTGTCGTTCTGGCCATATCTCGTGGCGGGGGCCGTATCGTGGATCGGCTTCGCGCAGGCGGGGCTTCATCCCGTGCTCGCCCTGCTGCCGATCGTGCCGACGATGCCGCATGCCGACCGTGCCTTCGGCATCTTCGCGGAGGCGGAGCAATATCTCACCGACCTTCTCAACCACGCCGAGCATCTTCTGAAACGCCCGGTCGAGATCATCCTGTTTCTCTTCGGCCTCGTGAATATGGGGGTCGAATTTTCGGCAATCTCGACGCTCACATGGCTGGTTCTGGCGGCCCTGATCATCGGCAAGCCGCTGGGCGTCCTGATCTTCGGCTATGTCGGCGCGTATGCGCTGCGCTTCGGTCTGCCGGACGGGATGCGGACGGCGGATTTGTTCGTGATTGGCTGCGTGGCGGCGCTCGGCTTCACCGTCCCGCTGTTTCTGGCCGCCGCCGCATTCGATCCGGGGCCGGTGCAGGATGCGGCAAGGCTGGGCGTGCTGTTCAGCGTGGTGGCGGCCGTCATCAGCTTGACGGCCGGTCGGCTGGCAGGCGTCCGCAAGCGGAAGGGCTGAGAAGGCGTGCCGGTGGTCTCCTGCATCTTGCTGTCCCACATGATGAAGTTTGGCGTCCCTTTCCCGGTTCGGTCAGGGAGTCCTTTCGCAGAGCGGGGCGTAACGCATAACGTCGGCTTCCCGAGGGATGCGAGCGTCATCGATGATTGAATTCGACCGGGTTTCGAAGTCCTTCTGGACGGGCAAGCAGCGCAAGGTCATCCTTGAGCGCGCGTCGTTCCGAGTGGAGCCGGGGAGGTCGCTCGGCATCCTCGCGCCGAATGGCACGGGCAAGACCACGATCATCAACATGATGGCTGGCCTCGAGAAAGCCGATGAGGGCCAGATCCGGCGCAGCAGCCGCATCTCCTTCCCGCTGGGCTTCATGAGCGGCGTGGTGCAGCGCAACAGCGCGACCGAGAACAGCCGCTATATTGCCACGCTCTACGGCCTCGACCCCGATTACGTGGAGGCGTTCTGCCGCTACCTTTTCGGGGGCGAGGAATATTTCGAAATGCCCGTCGGCACCTACAGCCAAGGAATGAAGACGCGATTCTCGTTCGCGCTCATGCTTGCGCTGGAATTCGACATCTACCTCATCGACGAAGGCATGCCTGCGACCACGGATGCGGAGTTCAACCGCAAGGCCGGCGCTATCCTGCGGGAGCGGTTGGCCGAGGCGACTGTGGTAATCGTGAGTCATCAGCCGCGGGTTCTGGAGCGGTTCGCCGCGACTGCTGCCGTTTTGCGCGACGGGCGGCTATACGAGTTCGATACACTCGAAGAGGCTCGAAGGTTGTACGAATACGATGCCTAGAGCCGTCAAGTTCCGCACCCGCCGCGACGGCAGCTTCAACCTTCCCGACGCGGTGATCCCCGAGGCGGTGCCGCCGGTCGATGATGGGGCGTTGGACGTGGCATTCGACGCCGCGCCCGAGACGCCGACCGGTCGGCAGCTCCGCATGGCGCGCCGCATCGCACAGAAGCACGGGATCCAGGCCAATTCCGATGCCGATGCGGTGAAGGCGCTGCGGCAGCGCGGCATCGATCCGTTTGACAGGGCGAACATGTTGCAGCTCGTCGGCACGAAGGGCGGCATCGTGGTGCCGGAGAAGCATGCGCAGGTGCCGGCCATGCGCAGGGAGGGGGCGGCGGCCCCGATACCGGCCCCCCTCAATCCCGAAGCGCGGGCGGGTGAAATCCTTCGCATCCAGCGCGATATCGCGCGGCGCCGGCGTCGCCGGCTGACGCTTCTGGGCGTGCGTCTGGCGTTCTTCGTCGGCCTTCCGACGGTGGTTGCGGGGATCTACTATTTCGCGGTCGCCACGCCGATGTACGCGACGGAATCGGAGTTCGTCATCCAGCAGGCCGACGCGGCCTCCGGCGCGGGGGCGGGCTTGGGCGGTTTGTTCTCCGGGACAGGGATGGCGACGCAGCAGGACAGCATCTCGGTGCAATCCTATCTTCTATCCCGCGATGCGCTGAACCGGCTGGATGCCGAGCTCGGCTTTGTCGAGCATTTTTCCGCGTCCGGGATCGACCCCCTACAGCAATTGCCGCCTGACGCGTCGCGCGATGCCGCCTACGAGCTTTACCAGAGCATGGTCCGCATCGGCTATGATCCTACCGAAGGCGTCGTGAAGATGGAGGTGGTCGCCGCGGATCCGCAACTTTCGGCGTCGTTCAGCAGAGCGCTGGTCGGTTACGCCGAGGAGCAGGTGGATCAGCTTACCGCCCGGCTGCGCATCGATCAGATGTCGGGAGCGGAGGCCAGCTTCGCCGCGGCGGAGGCGCGGATGCAGGCGTCGCAGGGCCGGGTGGTCGACCTGCAGGAGCAACTGGGTGTCGTCTCCGGCGAGACGGAAGTATCGCTGATCTACCAGCAGATCGGTGCGATCGAGACGGAGCTTCGGGCCGAGCGTCTGGCGCTCGATCGACTGCTCGCCAACCGCCAGCCGAACGAGGCGCGGGTCGAGGTGTCCGAGCAGCGGATCGCGCAGCTGGAAGGTCTGCTGGGCGACCTGCGTTCCAGCCTGACCGAAGGCGCGCCGGGCGATACGAGCCTTGCGCGCGTGAATGCGGAGTTGCAGGTGGCGAATGCCGACCTCGTGACGCGTCAGCTTCTGTTGCAGCAGGCCGCGCAGCAGCTGGAGCTTGCGCGGATCGAGGCGAACCGTCAGGTCCGCTATCTCTCGACGCCCGTCCCGCCGATCCCGCCGGATGAGCCGACCTATCCCCGCGCGTTCGAGAATACCGCTCTCGCCTTTCTCGTCTTCTCCGGTCTCTACCTGATGGTGTCGCTGACGACTGCCATCCTGCGCGAACAGGTGTCGGGCTGAGAGTTCTCACGAAGAGCGTCGGCGGAGTTTCTCCGACCGCGACCTGTCGATGGTGGGTTGCTTCGCCGCGCGGTCCGGCTACCTAGTGCGGCCAACCGCCACGCCACCTCGAGGATCCCAATGAAGCCGCTTGCCGACGTCTCACCGAACACCTGGGCCTTCCTGCGCGACCCGATGATCGCGCCAACGGGGTTCCGTGAATACGACGCGCGGTGGCAATACCCCGAGGGGATCAACCTCCCGGGCGTCACGGCGCTCGGCCTCGGGCTCGGCACGCAGATGCATCGTCGCCGGATTGAGCCGCGGATCGCCGTCGCCAACGATTACCGGGACTATTCGCTCTCCATCAAGAACGCCCTGATCCTCGGGCTGGTGCAGGCGGGCATCCACGTTCAGGATATCGGCCCGGCCCTGTCGCCGATGGCTTATTTCTCGCAGTTCCATCTCGATGCGCCCGCCGTCGCCATGGTCACGGCCAGCCATAATCCGAACGGCTGGACCGGCGTGAAGATGGGGTTCGAGCGTCCGTTGACCCACGGGCCCGAGGAGATGGGCGAGCTACGGGATATCGTCCTCGGCGGTGAGGGCGAGGCCCGCGAGGGCGGACGTTGGGAGCGCGTGGACGGCGTAATGGAGGCTTATCTCGACGACCTGACGGGCGACTTCAAGATGTCGCGCAAGCTGAAGGTCGTCTGTGCCACGGGCAACGGCACCGCATCGGCCTTCGCGCCCGAAGTCCTGCGCAGGATCGGCGTCGAGGTCGTCCCGAGCCATAACGAGCTCGATTACACGTTCCCGCATTACAACCCGAACCCGGAAGCGATGGAGATGCTCCACGACATGGCCGATTCCGTCCGGGCTTCGGGCGCGGACCTCGCGCTCGGCTTCGACGGAGACGGAGACCGCTGCGGCGTGGTGGACGATGAGGGTGAGGAGATCTTTGCCGACATCATGGGTGTCATCATGGCCCGCGACCTGTCGGCGATCCACAAGGGCGCGACCTTCGTGGCCGACGTGAAATCGACCGGCCTTTTCGCATCCGACCCGGTGCTGCAGGCGAACGGGGCCAAGGCGGATTACTGGAAGACGGGTCACAGCCACATGAAGCGGCGCGTCCACGAGATCGGCGCGCTGGCCGGTTTCGAAAAGTCAGGCCACTACTTCCTGGCCGAGCCGATCGGGCGCGGTTTCGATTGCGGCATGCGGGTCGCGGTGGAGATCTGCAAACTGCTCGACCGCAATCCGGACCAGTCGATGAGCGATCTGCGCCGTGCGTTGCCGAAGGTCTGGAATACGCCGACCCTGTCCCCGCATTGTCCGGACGAGGAGAAGTACGAGACGCTGCAGCGCATCGTCGACCGTCTCGTGCCAATGAAGGGCGAGGGAACGCTGGGCGGTCAGCGGATCGTCGACGTGGTGACCGTAAACGGCGCGCGCGTGATGTTGGAGAATGGCGGCTGGGGCCTCGTTCGTGCCTCCTCGAACACGCCGAACCTGGTGGTGGTCTGCGAAAGCCCCACCTCCAAGGAGGAATTGCGTGCGATCTTCGAGGATCTGGACGCCGTGATCCGGCAGGAGCCGAATGTGGGCGATTACGACCAGACGTTCTGAGTGGGCGGCGTTTGACAGGTGCGGAGCGCGCGCCAGCCTATTAGCGTGCTCCGCATGATCCGCGCCCTTTTCCTGGCGCTTCTGCTTGCTGCGCCCGCTTTCGCGCAGGAAGCGCCGTCGCAACCCTCGGGTGCCATTGCGACCGCGCAGAACGGAGTCTCGGACGCCGCGATCGAGCGCCGCATCCAAGACATCATCGCGCAACTCGAAGGCTACACCGGGGTTATCGTCGATGTCCGCGAGGGGGTCGTGACATTGTCCGGCGAAGTGCTGGACAATGCCGCGATCCAGCGCCTTGACGAAATTACGTCCCGCGTCGACGGCGTCGTCGCCATCCAGAACGAGGTGGTGGAGGACACGAACTTGAACCGGCGGCTGAACCCGGTCTTCGCACGTTTCCGAGACCGCATCGGGCAGGCGGTCGCCTACCTTCCGCTTCTGGCGGTGGCGCTGACGGCCGGGCTGACCGTGATGCTGGTCGGTGTGCTCTTCGCGCGGTGGGAGGCGCCGTGGCGCAGGATCGCGCCGAACGCGTTCATCGGCGACATCTATCGCGTAATATTCCGTCTGGTCTTCGTGCTGGCCGGGATCGTGGTGGCGCTCGACATCCTCAATGCGACGGCGGTGCTGGCGGGCTTTCTGGGCGCGGCGGGTATCGTGGGATTGGCCGTGGGATTCGCGGTGCGCGACACGGTCGAGAATTTCATCGCGTCGATCATGCTGAGCCTGCGGCAACCGTTCCGACCGAACGATTTCGTGGATATCGAGGGCTCCGTCGGGACGGTGATCCGGCTGACAAGTCGCGCGACGATCCTGCTTGACCGCGACGGCAACCATTTGCGCCTGCCGAACGCGGTCGTTTTCAAGGCCAAGATCATCAACTACACGCGCAACGCAGAGCGGCGCTTCGGCTTCGGGCTCGGCATCGACCCGAATGACGATCTGGCGGAGGCCAAGCGGATCGGTCTCGAGACGCTCGGCAGCCTTCCTTTCGTGCTGGTGGATCCGCCGCCGCAGGTTTGGGTGAAGGAGGCCGGCGACAGCACGGTGACGATGGAATTCTTCGGTTGGGTGAACCAGCAGGAGAGCGACTTTATGGTGGCGCGCGGCGAGGCGCTCCGCCTTGTGATGGCCGCGTTGACGCGCGCCGATATCGGCCTGCCGGAGCCGACCTTCCGCGTGAACCTGCCGGGGGGCGGACTGCCCGTGATCAACCTGCCTGATACCGAAAACCGCTCGCGAGAGATCGTCGTAACCGAGGAGCCCGCCCCGGATCAGACGCCGCCCGCCGACGAGGTTGCGCCTGTTCGCGTGATCGAACGCATGGTGGAAGACGAGCGGCGGATGAAGGGGGCGGACGATCTTCTGTCGCGTGCGGCACCGGAGGAGTGACCGCGATCACGCAATCGTCCCTCCCGCACACGCCGTTGGATGATCCGGCTTTGTCGCGGATGCCCGGCATGCGGCCGGTCGAGGGGTCGTGGATCCGGGTGGACGATGCCTACAAGGTGCAGATGGCGGAACGTGCGCGGTTGCTGCGGGAGCGGCGAGGGGCGGTCCTGTCGGCCCTTCCCGGCGCTGATGACGCGCTTGAGGAGCTGCGCGAGGTCGCGCTGGCCGCTTTGCCCACCGGGTTCCGACGAGATGGCGACAGCGTGATCACCCCCGACGGGCGGCGCGTTTCCACGAGGGGTGCTCCCCTTGATGTGCTGAATGCGATCCTGCAGGAAGACCTCCTGATCCTCGGCCCCGCCTTGAGGGCGCGCCGCGTGAGGAGTCGGAGGCAGCCCGGTTCGTGCGCTCCGAGCGGCAGACGATCCTGCGCCTGCCGCGGACGGGGGTGGTGCTCTTTGCGATCCACACATGGATCGTGCCGCTAAATGCGCTGTCGCCGGAGCAGCGGAGGAACTGTCCGCTCAGCTGAGGCTCGGGTGGATGTTCCTGTTCCCGATGCGGAACAAGCGCTTTTGAACCTTCGTTGATCACGAAGGGGGCGGATCGCAGAGGGGAAGATGGCATGAGGCTGGAGAGATGCTTGGTGGCTTTCGGCTGGGCCCGCACGGATGCGGCCCCGTTGCCTGCTATTCCGCTCGGCCTCGACAGCCGCGTCGGGCTTAGTCTCGCCGGGATGGTCGATTGTCTCTGCGGTGCGGTAACGGCGCTCCACGCACGCGCATCTGTCAAAGTCCTATGCGGTCCTGCCCGCGCCGACTCCGGGTCTGTGGGTTGGAAGCAGAATGTGTATCTGAAAGCACGCCGCCCGTGACACAGGCTTTTCACCGCGTGAGCTCGGCGCACGACATGCGCGACGAGGTCGATCTGGAAAACACCCGGCGGTGGGCACCCGTCTTTGCCGCACGCCATGACCGGCTCATCCTCTTTCTACCCCTCGTCGCCCTGATCGCTGCGCCGTTGCTCTGGCGCTACGAGCCGGCCGCTCTGGCAGTTCCCGCAGCATGGCTCGTGTGGCTGGGCATGCCACATGGCGGCGCGGATGACGCGGTGGCCAAGCCGATGATGCGCCCCATATTCGGGCGCCTGTGGCTCCCGGTCTTTGCGGGGGCCTATCTTCTTGTTTCTGCGAGCGTCTTGGTCGGGGTGATTTTCGCCCCTGTTGTGTCAGTCGCGCTGTTTGTGACGGTTGCGGCGGTCCATTTCGGACTCGAGGATACCAACGCCCGCTGGGCCGGCGACAGCCGCCGGCGCGATGCGGTTGAGGTGGTCGCGCAGGGCGGCGTGCCGTTCTTTCTGCCGCTTTTGCTGCACCCGGACCGGACCGGGGCGTTCCTGTCGCTGCTGACGGGCGGCGTTTGGCCGCGTGCGGCGCTGACGGCGCTCGGCTTCGTTTGGCTTGCTGCCTTTGCGGCCTTCTGGGGGCGGCGAATCTACCCGCTGCTTGCACGACGCGATTGGGTGCCGCTCCGGGCGGCTGCGCCGGTCGCTGCCTTGACCCTGTCGTTCGTATTCCTGCCGCCATTGGCGGCCTTCACTGTCTACTTCCTTACGGTCCACGTGCCGCGCCATACGGCCGAGCTTGCCCGACGCCACGCACCAACCGACCGCGTGCGCGCATGGTCCTTCGCCCGCCGGGCGGGGATCGCGATGACGCTTCTCGTCCTGCCGCTCGCGTTCATCGCCTTCGTGGTGCTTCACGGTCCGCCCGCCGAACGGTTCGTCTTGGTCACGTTCTGGGGCATCTGGGCCCTGACGGTGCCGCACATGATGCTTTACTGCGCCGATCGACGCTGGGGAAACGGGCGGCTTGGCTGACGCCGTGCGCCGGATCAGGGCGCGGCGAAGTGTTTCGACAGTTTCAAACCCTGACCCTGATAGTTCGAAGCGATGGCTTGGCCGTAAAGCGTCGCGGGGACCTCAGACATCGCTTCGTAGATGAGGCGGCCGACGATCTGCCCGTGCTCCAGAACGAAGGGTGCCTCGTGGCAGCGGACCTCCAGCACCCCGCGTGCCGGCGTTCCGTGACCGAAGCCCGGATCGAAGAAGCCAGCATAGTGCACCCGGAATTCGCCCACCATCGCGAGGTAAGGCGCCATTTCGGCGGCATAGCCGGGCGGGATTGTCACGGCTTCGCGGCTGACGAGGATGTAGAATGCGCCGGGATCGAGGATGACATGGCGGTCGCGCGTGCGGATCGCCTCCCAAAACTCACCGGGGCGGTAATGGCCAATCCGGTCGAGATCGATGACCCCGGTATGCGGCTTTGCACGCCATCCCACGAGGTCGTTCGGGCCGGGGGTGAGGTCGACCGAGAACCCCAAGCCTTCATCGATCACGGCGGGGCCGTCCACGAGAGGGATCTCGGCATGAAGCCGTCGCAGCGCGGCATCGTCGAGCACGGCATCCCCCGCGCGGAAACGAATCTGGTTCAGGCGCATGCCGGGGCGGACGAGCACGGAGAAGCTACGCGGACAGATCTCGGCATATAGCGGTCCGTCATACCCCTCCGGGATCCGGTCGAATTCGGTACCGCGATCCGTCACGGCTCGCGTCAGCAGATCCAGACGGCCAGTAGAGGACTTGGCATTGGCAACGGCAGTGATGCCCGGCGGAAGCGCGAACCCCTCCTGAAGTTCGACGAGGTAGACACACCCTTTCTCCAGCACCGCCCCGTTGGAGAGGTCGATGCGGTGCATCTCGAACTCGGGCAGGCGTTCGGCGAGGCTGCGGCCCGCGCCCGGCAGGAAGGAGGCTCGCACCCGGTAGGCCAGAGTCCCGAGCCGGAGGTCGAGGCTCGCCGGCTGGATCTGTCCGTCCACGAAGGGTGGGGCGGCAATGGCTCCCGTCTCGGCGAGCTGGGCGATCTGCTGGGAGGCGAGGACGCCATCGGCGCGGCGAGGATTCATCGGACCCGTCCTTCAAAAACGCGAAACGCCCCGCCCCGGTCGGGGAGAGGCGTTGCGATTGGTCGGGCTAGCAGGACTCGAACCTGCGACCTTCCGTCCCCCAGACGGACGCGCTACCAGGCTGCGCCATAGCCCGACTTGGGAGCCTTCATACGGCTTTCGCCGGGCCGCGCAAGCCGAAAGGGAAGCACAATCGATCAGGATTCTGGACCTGCCGTTCCCGATTGCGACAGTTCCGCCTCCACATCGGCGATGACGCCGCGCAGGCGGAGGACGACGCGCCGAAGACGACGGCGGTCAATCTTTGTTTCGACCCGAAGCGTGGCCGTCGCGGCTGGAGGCGGTGCGATAGGCTCTGGGGCAGGGGACGTCCGGGGCTCGGGCGCCGGTTCCGGCGCAACCTCGGCATCCTCGGGCACATCGGGTTGCGGCGGGGCGGCCGGCTCTTTGATGGGCGAATCGTCCGGCTGATCGGGGTGGACCGGCTCTTCCGGCTGCGCCGGCGTGACCGGCATGTCCGGTTGTGGCGGCGCCTCGGGCGAGGGCCGCTTGGGGGGCAGCACAGCCGGGGCGGGTTCCGCCGGGGCATCGCCTTCACCCGACGTCGTACTCTTCCCGCGACCGAATGGTACGACACGGTCGCTCTCCGGCTCGGGTTGCTGGCGTATCACCTTGCGGGCCCGCGCTGCAGGTGTCGGCACCCCCTCGATCTCGGGTGAAAGCGCGGTGACCGCGTCGATCCCGTCCTGATCAATCCGCTGCGCCACGCCACGGACGGTCAGCCCCTGATCGTGAAGCATAACCTTGATCCCACCGAGAAGACGCATGTCCTCAGGACGGTAATAGCGCCGTCCGCCAGCCCCCTTTACCGGTGCGATCTGGTCAAACTTCGACTCCCAGAAGCGCAGCACGTGCGTCGGTACGCCAAGCCAGTCCGCGACCTCGCGGATGGTGCGGAACGCACCTTCGGATTTTTCGGACGGACCGGCCAATCGTCAGACCTTGGCGGCGGCATTGCCCGCAGCAATCCGGTCCTTCATCAGGTGCGACGGCCGAAAGGTCAGGACGCGCCGCGGCGGGATCGGCGCCTCTTCTCCCGTCTTCGGATTGCGTCCGACACGGGCGGATTTGTCCCGGGTGGAAAAGGTACCGAAACCCGAAATCTTGACCTGCTCGCCGTTCACAAGGGCGTCGGAAACGTGCTGCAGGACCGAAGCCACCAGCGTCGCGCTCTCGTTCCGGCTCAGTCCGACGTTGCGGAATACCGCTTCGCCAAGATCCATCCGCGTCAATGTCTTGTCGGCCATGCCGCCCCCTTGGTCCTGCTGTTCCGTCGCCGGCGGCAGTGCCGACGTTAAGTTCGGTTTGGGCTTTCAGGAAAAATTAGTCAACCAAAGGGGCTTGTGCGGTGAAGTTGATGCGGATCGCTGCCAAGTGTCATGTCGGCCGGAAACCGGCGAAGCCGTTAATATCATTTAGGTAACGTCACCAGCGCAGAACGACCGCACCCCAGGCAAGGCCGCCGCCGATCGCCTCGGTCACGACGAGTTCACCCTCCCGCAATTCTCCACGCGCCTTGGCCACGGACATCGCGAGGGGAATCGACGCGGCCGAGGTATTGCCGTGATCGGCCACGGTCACGACGACCTTGTCCATCGGCAGGCCGAGCTTCTGCGCCGTCTTGGTAATGATGCGGATGTTTGCCTGGTGAGGGATGACACGGTCGACATCACCAGTCGTCACGCCGGCCTTGTTCAGCACGTCGGTCGTCGTCTGGGCCAGCTTCTCGACCGCATGCCGAAACACTTCCTTGCCCGCCATCATCAGGTGGCCGGTGGTCTGCGACGCCGATACGCCACCCGAAACCTGAAGGATTTCACGGTAGCGGCCGTCGGAATGCAGATCCGTAGCGAGGATGCCGCGGTCATCGGAATTTCCTGCGCCTTCGCCAGATTCGAGCACCACCGCGCCCGCCCCGTCGCCGAAGAGAACGCAGGTCGCCCGGTCTTCCCAGTTCATGATCCGGCTGAAAGTCTCGGCCCCGATTACCACAACCCGCTCGGCCTGACCCGAAACGATCATCGCGTTTGCATTGGCGAGTGCGTAGACAAATCCCGCGCAGACGGCCTGCACGTCGAAGGCGAAGCCGCGCGTCATGCCGAGCCGCTCCTGCACGATGGTTGCGGTGGCGGGAAAAGTGAGGTCGGGGGTGGAGGTTGCGACGATGATCGCGTCCACATCGTCGGGCGTCAGAGCGGCATCCTCCAGCGCGGCGCGCGCGGCGCGAACCGCCAGATCGGACGTTGCCTGCCCCTCGGCGGCGAAATGCCGCCGCTCGATCCCGGAGCGAGTGCGGATCCAATCGTCCGTCGTATCGAGGAAGGTGGTGAACCAGTCGTTCTCGACCACCCGCTCTGGCAGGTAATGGCCCACACCGCGGATCAGGGTACGTCTCATGCCTCGTCCCCCATATAGGTCGTCGTTGCCGCCACGCGCGCCCGGAGCCGCTCGCTGAATCCGGTCAAGGAAAGATCGTAGGCCAAGGCGATGGCCGCGGCGACCCCTGTTTCGTCCGCCGATCCATGCGACTTGACCACGGTCCCGTTGAGGCCGAGAAACACGCCGCCGTTCACCCGCCGTGGATCGATGCGCTTCGAAAGCCGCTTGAGCGACGCCATCGCGAGCAGAGCGGCAACCTTCGACATCGGAGTCGCGCGGAATGCCTCGCTCAGCATGTCGCGGACGAAGCGGGCGGTGCCCTCACCGGTCTTGAGAGCGACGTTGCCGGTGAACCCGTCGGTGACAATCACGTCGACGCGATCGCCGGGTATGTCGCCGCCTTCCACAAATCCGACGAAGTCGTAGCCGCTATCTTCGGCAAATGCCTCAATTCGATCATGCGCGGCCCGCAGTTCGGTCCGACCCTTGTTCTCTTCGGTGCCGACATTGAGGAGGCCGACGCGCGGACGCTCCAGGCCGAGGCCGTTGCGGGCATAGGACATGCCCATCAGCGCATATTGCAGCAAGTCATCCGCATCTGCGCGGATGTCGGCGCCGACATCGAGCATCACGTTGAAGCCCGAGGGGTTTCGTGAAGGCCAAAGGCAGGCGATCGCGGGACGGTTGACGCCGGGCAGCTTGCGAAGCCGAAGCATCGAAACGGCCATGAGCGCGCCGGTGTTCCCGCAGGACACGCAGACATTCGCCTCGCCGGAGCGCACGGATTCGACGGCCGACCACATGGAGGTGTTCTTGCCCGTTCGCATGACCTGACTGGGTTTGTCGGTCATGGCGACGACGTCTTCGGCATGCCGTGTCACGCAATGATCGGCCAGGCCGCGACGGCGGGCGATCAACGAATCGAGCTTGGACTTGTCGCCATGCACGATGAAACGAATTGCGGGATGCGCCTTCATTGCAGCCGCCAAGCCGGCGACGATGGCTTCGGGGCCATTGTCGCCACCCATGGCGTCTATGGAAAGCACACCGCTCGCGTCGGGCGGAACCGTTCCCGCCACGGCCGGGGGCGCGTCGGTCTCATCCGACATGCCAGTCCCCCTCCCTCGACGTGATGCAGTGCGTGGCGCGGGCCAATCAGGCCGCGTCGTCATCCAGAACGGCCGGTGCCGCGACGACTTCGCGGTCGGCATAATGGCCACAGGCACCGCAGACGTGGTGCGGGCGCTTCAACTCGCCGCAATTCGGGCACTCGGCCGGATTGCCCGGCTTCAGGCTGTCATGCGAACGACGGTTGTTGCGGCGGGAGGGGGTGACCTTGTTCTGCGGAACGGCCATGTCTCAACCTCGGGTCTGTTTCGGGGCGCGCGACGATGCGGCCTGGTGTCAATAAATCTGGGCTGTTCCTAGTGCCTATCCCGGCGGTGGTCCAGCGCTTTCCCGGCAAGTCTTTTAACCGGAAGGCGCCTCATACAGCGAATCCCGCGGGATGCAAGCGGGTGATGGGGGGAGCGGTATCCTGCGCGAAGTTCGGCGACCGCGGGCGCGCCACAGGGGCACGAGGGCTCGTGTTCGAAGATGGTAGGAGCGGCACGCGACGGATTACTGCTCCGCGTCGTCGTCGGTGCCGCCCTCCATGCGTGCCTTCAGGTCGGCCAGTCCCGCGAACGGCTTCACCTTCTCCTCCGTCAGCGGCTCCGCACCCGGTGGCGCGGCGGTGACATCGAGCGCTTCGGCCCCATCGGCGCGTGGGAAGGGCGGAACCGCGAGGGCAAGCTCCTCCTCCAGAAGGGCGCCGAGGTCGAGCGTGGCGGGAAGGGGCTCCAGCGTGTCGTCCTCGGGCATCTCGTCCTCCTCGCCCCCGGGCGGCGTGAAGTCGGGCGAGTAGCGGCGTGCCACGGCGACATCGACGCGCGTGGTCACGGGATCGGTCGTCACGCGACAGGGCTGCCGGATCGTCGCGCCGAGCGTGCCGTCCAGCGTCCAGTCCCGACCGGGTCCGGGCGTCAGCGTCACTGTCAGCGCGACCTTGCGCAAAGAACTGACCCCGAGCCGTTCGGCCAGCGTGGCGAGTTGCGCCTCGTCGGGAGTAAGTCGGGCCTCGGTCGGCTTGCGCTGCGGCAGGTCGGCGAGGCGGATCGGATGGCTGAGCACGGGGCGCATGACGGGTCCTGACAGTACGGATAGGGATGACTTGATGGGCCGGGCGCGGGCGGCTAAGCCATAGGGCGAAACGGACCGCCCGCGCAACGGGGGCCGGGTGGCGGCATCGCGTCCGCCGCGGGACGCCAGACGGGGATCACGATGACACGCATCTTCAGAGGGCTGACGCTCGCCGCTTTGGTCGCGGCTGTTGGGGCCTGCGCACCGGTCTACCGCAGTCACGGTTATGTCCCCGAGCCCCAGCAGCTTCAGGTCCTCTCCGTCGGCGTCGATACCCGCGAGACGGTCGAGACGCGCGTCGGCCGTCCCACGATCCGCGGATTCGAGCGCGGCGATGCTTGGTATTACGTCCAGAGCCGGCGCCGGAATTACGGCTGGCGGCCGCCGGAGACGATCGACCGTGAATTGGTCGCTATCTCCTTCGCCGAGAACGGCACGCTCTCCAACATCGAGCGGTTCGGGCTGGAGCGGGGGCAGGTCGTGCCGCTTTCGCGGCGCGTGACGACGACCACGATCCGCGACTACGGTCTGATCCAGCAGCTCCTGCGCAACTTCGGCCGCATCAATGTCGGCGAGGCCCTCGCCAACGACCGCTGACGTCACTCAACCCTTCGGCTTGAAATCCAAAGCGACGCCGTTGATGCAGTAGCGAAGCCCGGTCGGCTTCGGACCGTCGGGAAAGACGTGACCCAGATGCCCCTCGCAGCGATTGCAGTGCACTTCGGTGCGGCGCATGAACCACGAATTGTCTTCGCTCTCGCCGACATGCTCGCTCTCGACGCCATCGACGGGCTGGTAGAAGGACGGCCAGCCGGTGCCGCTCTCGAATTTCGCGTCCTGCGCGAAGACCGGGTTGCCGCAGGCCTTGCAGACATACGTGCCGGGGCCTTTGGGGAAACCCTCGTGCGTGCCCGCCCGCTCCGTCCCGTGCTTGCGCAGCACCTTGTAGGCTTCGGGACTAAGCTCCTGCTTCCATTCCTCTTCGGACTTCACGACCTTATCCATTCGGCTTCCTCTTTTCACGGCGCCGCCCGCGCGGCAGGTTAAGAGGGATTTAGGGTCCCACGTCGGATCCGCCAAGGGAGCGCCAAATGGACGTAAGGGCCGGAGGGTACAGGGTGCGGCTGGTGTCGGGGGATGAGGCCGGCGCCGCGTTTGCCCTTCGCGCGCGGCTGTTTCGCGACGGGCGGGACGATTCCGACGCATTCGACGCGGATGCACGGCATCTTCTGGTGGAGCGTGACGGTTTGGCCGCTTGCGCCCGGCTCTCCGTTCTGGAGGGCGACGCGATTTTGGCAGGCTATACCGGCAATCGCTATGATCTGACGCGCTTTGCGGCGCGATTTGATCGGGCGCTGGAGGTCGGGCGCATCTGCTTGTTGCCCGAAGCCGCGGATCCGGACTTGGCGCGTGTGATGCTGGGGGCGATCGCGCATGTCGCCACGGCAACCGGGGCGGCGGCGCTCTTCGGCTGCGCATCCTTTCCCCCGAACGGCGCGGGGACGGAGCGGCTCGGCGGCTATGTCGCCCCGCCGGAATGGCGGCCGGGTCGACGCGACGGGGCGGTGCCTCTTCCGGGTGTGCCGGGCCCCTTGCCGCCGATGCTGCGCGGCTATCTCACGTTCGGCGCGGCGGTATCGGATCATGCGGTGCGGGACGACGATCTGGACACGTTGCATGTCTTCACCGCCCTTCCGGTTGCGACAATTCCCACCGCACGGGCCCGGCGCCTGACCCAATTGCTGCATCCCGCCTGATTGACGCCCGAGCGGCACGCGGATAGGCCGCGCGCCATGGCCCGCGCTCCCCTCCTGCAGCTTTCCGACATCTCCCTGACCTTCGGTGGAGATCCCGTCTTCTCCGATCTCGGATTGGTGGTTCAGCCGAACGACCGCGTGGCGCTGGTCGGGCGCAACGGGTCGGGAAAGTCCACCTTGATGAAGGTGATGGCGGGGCTGGTGGAGCCCGACACGGGCGCGCGAACGCTCTCGCCTGGCACGTCGGTGGGCTACATGGAGCAGGAGCCGGACCTCTCGGGCTTTGCGACACTGGGCGATTATGCGATTTCGGAGCTTGGGCCGGCGGAGTCGTGGCGCGTGGAGGCGGTTGCCGAGGGGCTGAAGCTGCAGCTCGATGCGGCGCCCGAGGCTGCTTCGGGTGGGGAGCGGCGGCGTGCGGCGCTGGCCAAGCTGCTGGCCGAGGGGCCGGAGCTGATGCTTCTGGACGAGCCGACGAACCATCTCGACATTCAGGCGATCGGCTGGCTCGAGAAGGAGTTGAGTCAGACCCGCACGGCGTATGTCCTCATCTCGCACGACCGTGCCTTTTTGAAGGCGCTGACGCGCGCGACGCTGTGGGTCGACCGGGGTGCGGTGCGGCGGCAGGAAAAAGGCTTCGAAGCCTTCGAAGAATGGCGCGACACCGTCTGGGAGCAGGAGGACGCGGCGCGTCACAAGCTCGACCGGCTGATCAAGGCCGAGGCGAAGTGGGCCGTCGAGGGCATCTCTGCCCGGCGCAAGCGCAATCAGGGGCGGGTCCGCGCCTTGGCCGAGTTGCGTGCGGAACGGGCATCGCAAGTGCGGCGGTCCGGAACGGCGGCGCTGGAACTCGACGCCGGTCAGGCCTCCGGCAAGCGGGTGATCGAGGCGCGCGGCATCTCCAAAGCCTACGGCGACCGGACCATCGTGCGGGATTTCGACCTGCGTGTGTTGCGCGGGGAGCGGATCGCGTTCGTCGGGCCGAACGGCGTCGGCAAGACGACGCTGCTCAAGATGCTTCTGGGCGAGGTCGCGCCGGATGCGGGTGAGGTGACGATCGGCACCAAGGTCGAGACCGCCGTGTTCGATCAGGCGCGTGCCCGCCTGGACCCCGATGCGACGCTTTGGGATTCGCTGACGCTCGACCCCATCCTTGGCGGCGCAGGGCGGTCGGATCAGGTGATGGTGCGCGGCACGGCTCGGCACGTTGCCGGATATCTCAACGATTTCCTCTTTGACGACAGACAGTTCCGGGCGCCGGTCCGCTCTCTCTCCGGAGGCGAGAAGGCGCGGCTGCTTCTGGCTCGGATTATGGCGTTGCCATCCAACCTTCTGGTGCTGGACGAGCCGACGAATGATCTCGACGTCGAGACGCTGGATTTGCTGCAGGACGTGATCGAGGATTATGACGGGACCGTGCTTCTCGTTTCGCACGACCGCGATTTCCTTGACCGCGTCGCGACGCGGACCGTTGCGATGGAGGGGGATGGCCGCGCGCAGGTCTATCCGGGCGGCTGGTCCGATTACGTGGCGCAGCGGGAGGTGAACCGTGCGGATCAGAAGGAAAAACCGGAATCCGCAAAGTCGGCCGCGAAGACGGACGGGTCGTCGAAAGGGACGGCGAAGCCTGACGGGCTGACCTATACGGAGCGGCACCGCCTCGATGCGCTGCCCGCCGAGATCTCGCGGCTGGAGGCGGAGATTTCCAAGCTGGAACAACTGCTCGGTGATGCGGATCTCTACACGCGCGAGCCGGTCAAGTTCCGCAAGGCGACCGAGGCGCTCACCGATCGGCAGGCGCGTCTGGCGGCGACCGAAGAGGAGTGGCTCGCGCTGGAGGAGAAGGCCGAGACCTGACGTTTTGCACGTTTCGGAGTAACTTCCGGTTTTCTGTCACCCCGTTTGATACAGAACAGAAGCGGCCTTTTCAGGCGCAGACGTCCTCCAGATCCTCGGCCCATGGGACATGGGCCGAGCGCGTGAATGTCTGCGGCTCGGCCACCGGCATGACCTGACGGAGCAGATCGAACAGTCGGCCGGTGCGCGCACCTTCGGGATCGAGCGTGGCGCAGCAGAGATATTCTTCCACCAGCGAAGCCTGAGCCTCGGAGCCGTAGTCGAGAAAGCCGCGCCCGGAATCGTCGACGAACAGGTAAGGGTCGTCGAGGAGGACCTGCTCCGTGAAGGCGCGGATCGGGTGGTAGCCGGTCCGTTCACGGTTCTGCCATTGCCAGACATGCGTCATCTCGTGGACGAGGAACATGGCTGACGGCAGGTCGGTGGCGCCGCCGGGCAGGTCGGGGACGTAGTCGTCGCGGGCGATTTCGTCGGACGTAAACAGCCGCTCGAACAGAACGATTCCGGCGGTGCGCGCGGTGACGCGCCCGGCCTGAGGCGGCCCGATTCGCTCGCGGCAGGTCACGCGGGGGCGGGCGTCGTGAGTGATCGGGAAGAGACCGACCACAGGCGTCTGAACGATGCGCACGCGGTCCGACAGATAGTGTCCCAGCGGTTGGTGTAGGAGGCCGCGGGCGAAGCCCTTGGCGTAGCGTAGCGCGCGGCCGGGTGTGACGCTGGTGGTCACCGTCGATCTTCGAGAAGGTTCGGGTTGCGAGACTCGAAACCAAGAACGGAGACGACGATGACCGACGACAGAATGGCGCTGCTTGAGCTGGTTGAAAAGGAGGCCGATGGCGATCTCGTGCGCGAGATGCTGGCTTTCGCGGCCAGGCGGATCATGGAAGCGGAGATTGAGACCAGAACTGGCGTGGCAAAGGGCGTGCGTTCGCCGTCGCGTGAGGTTCAGCGAAATGGATACCGCGAGCGGGACTGGGACACCCGCGCCGGACGGATATCGCTGGAGATCCCGAAGCTGAGGAAGGGAAGCTACTTGCCGAGCTTTCTTGAACCGCGTCGGACAGCCGAAAAAGCACTCGTGGCTGTGATCCAGGAGGCTTACGTGCAAGGCTGTTGGATGTCACTGAGAACTGACCCGGCAGCAGTCTAAATTGTCACTGAGAACTGACCCATGTGGAATCTTGCCCCTGACGGGATTTGTCGGGGGTTTTCGGAGTGATCGACATGGGATTTTTGAGCGTCATTCGACGTTGGGCGTTACGGGACAAGATGCCCATCCGCGAGATCGCGCGGCGGACCGGGCTGTCTCGCAACACCATCAAGAAGTATCTGCGGGCGGGGATCGTTG